>NZ_JBEYRK010000027.1:0-122303 GCF_040704065.1 Streptomyces sp. NPDC047869 | reverse complement strand
CTGGTGCTGATCGCCGTGGCCGCGCCGGTGACGGGCACCCTGATAGGGGTGACGGCGCAGGACTCCCTGCAGCGCTCCGCGCGGGAGCAGCAGCACGAACGCCACCTCGTCACGGCGACCGTGGTGCGAAGACTCGGCGGCGCCCCGGTGGAGACCGACCCCGACACCAGCGCCGTGGGGGACTCCCACAGCCGGGTCCTCGCCGACTGGACGGCACCCGACGGCGGCCACCGGCGCGGACCCGCGTTGGCGAAGCTCAGATCACCGCGTCCGGGCGACCGCTTCGGGCTCTGGACGGACCGGTACGGCCGTGTGACGACACGCCCGCTGGACTCCCCCACCGCGACGACGCACGCCGTACTCGCGGGTCTGGGCGCCGCGTTGCTGACCGCGGGCCTGGTCGAGTGCGGCCGGCGGCTGATCGTGTGGCGCATGGTCCGCCGCCGCTACGCGCGCTGGGACCGGGCCTGGGACCGGGCGGGTCCGGACTGGGGCAAGGCGGGCACCGGCAGCTGACGGCCTTGCGGCTCTGGTCATCCCACCACCCGCGCGCACGCTACGGTGGAGCGGCCGACTCGCATTCGGCACCAAACCCGCGTACTACGAGGTGGGGGCACGGCAACGCCATGGCACAGGGCACGGTCCAGGTGACGCACAGCGGAACTTCGCGGTGGCGTCGCCGCACGGGTGAGTACGCTTCGCTCGCCGCAGCCCTGGAGGCCGCCGCCGACGGCGACGTCCTCACCATCGCTCCCGGCACCTACCGGGAGAACCTGGTCGTGCGGCGGCCGGTGACCCTGCGGGGTCCCGAGGGCGCCCCGGGCTCGGTGCGGATCGCGCCGGCGGACGGTGTCCCGCTGACCGTGCGGGCCTCGGCGGTCGTGCAGGACCTGCATGTGGAGGGCCAGGACGCGGCGGCGCCCGCCCTGCTGGTGGAGGAGGGCACGCCCGAGCTGAGGGACGTGCGGATCGTCACCCGGTCCGCCGCGGGCATCGAGGTGCGGGGCGGGGCGCGCCCGACCGTGCGCCGCTGCACCGTCGACAACCCGGCCGGCATCGGCATCGCCGTACTCGACGGCGCGGGCGGGGTGTTCGAGGAGTGCGAGGTCGTCGCGGCAGGGCAGGCGGGGGTCTCGGTCCACGGCGGCGCCCATCCCCGGCTGGAGCGCTGCCGGGTGCACCACGCCGCCGGCAACGGGCTGACCGCGACCGGGGACAACTCGGCGCTGGAGGCGGTCGGTTGCGAGGTGTACGAGGTCCGGGGCTCCGGGGTGCAGGTCACCGGGCGGGCCACGGCGCATCTCACCGACTGCGATCTGCACCGCACCACGGCCGACGGCGTCACGCTGGACACGGACGCGGTACTCACGCTCGCCGACTGCCGGATCCACGACGTCCCGGAGAACGCGATCGACCTGCGCTCCCGCTCCGTGCTCACGCTGACCCGGACGACGGTCCGTCAGTTCGGCCGCAACGGCCTGTCGGTGTGGGACCCGGGCACCCGGGTCGACGCCAACCAGTGCGAGATCTTCGACAGCACCGGTGACTATCCGGCGGTGTGGGTGAGCGACGGCGCCACCGCGGTGCTCGACGCCTGCCGGGTGCACGACGTGCCGGACGCGCTGTTCGTACTGGACCGCGGCTCACGCGCGGACGTGGTGGACAGCGATCTGTACCAGGTGCGCAACACGGCGGTGTCGGTGAGCGACGGCGCGACCGCGCAGCTCGACGACTGCCGGATCCGGGACGCGGCCACCGGTGCCTGGTTCCGCGACCACGGCAGCGGCGGCAACCTCGGCAACTGCACCCTGGACGGCACCCAGACCGGTGTGATCGTCACCAAGGGCGCCGACCCCACCGTCGAGCGGTGCACGGTCGACTCCCCCGCCGAGGCGGGCTTCTACGTGTCCGCGGGCGGCCGGGGCACCTTCGTGGACTGCCGGGTCGCCGGCAGCGGCGGCTACGGCTTCCACGTGATCGACGGATGCCGCACGACGCTGCGCAAGTGCCGCACGGAGCGGTGCGCGCGCGGTGGTTTCGAGTTCGCGGACGCCGGGCCGGACACGGGCTCCGGGACGGGTCCGGTGGTGGAGGACTGCACCAGCGACGAGAGCGGCGGTCTCCGGCCGCCGGCACCGCGCGAGACGGCCGGGCAGTCGGCGACCCCCTCCTCCGCGGGCCTGCTCGGAGCCATCCCCGGCCAGCGCGTCCTGGACGCGGAACCGGCCGTCGCCGCGGTCGATCCCGAGCAGCCGGTCCGGCCCTCGAAGGCCGTGCTCGGTGAGCTGGACGCGCTGGTGGGCCTGGAGAGCGTCAAGCGGGAGGTCCGCGCGCTGACCGACATGATCGAGGTGGGCCGGCGCCGGCAGCAGGCGGGCCTGAAGGCGGCCTCGGTCAAACGGCACCTGGTCTTCACCGGCTCCCCCGGTACGGGCAAGACGACGGTGGCCCGGCTGTACGGCGAGATCCTCGCCTCCCTCGGCGTGCTGGAGAAGGGCCATCTGGTCGAGGTGTCCCGGGTGGACCTGGTCGGTGAGCACATCGGCTCGACGGCGATCCGCACCCAGGAGGCCTTCCAGCGGGCGCGCGGCGGTGTGCTGTTCATCGACGAGGCGTACGCGCTCTCCCCGGAGGACGCCGGGCGCGACTTCGGCAAGGAGGCCATCGACACGCTGGTGAAGCTGATGGAGGACCACCGGGACGCGGTGGTGGTGATCGTCGCCGGCTACACGGCCGAGATGGAGCGCTTCCTCTCCGTCAACCCCGGTGTGGCCTCCCGGTTCTCACGGACCATCACCTTCGGTGACTACGGCGCCGACGAGCTGCTCAGGATCGTGGAGCAGCAGGCCGACGAGCACGAGTACCGGCTGACTCCGGGCGCGTCCGAGTCGCTGCTGAAGTACTTCACGGCGCTCCCCAAGGGCGCCGCTTTCGGCAACGGCCGTACCGCGCGTCAGACGTTCGAGGCGATGGTGGAACGGCACGCGAGCCGTGTCGCCCAGCTCGCCGACCCCAGCACCGACGACCTGACCCTGCTGTACGGCGAGGACCTGCCCGAACTGCCCTGACCGGAGCATCCGGCCGGGACCGTCACGGTTGCGGGTGTTCGGGGCGCTGGGTGGGCAGGCCGGGTCGCAGGCGGGCCAGGAGGCGGGCCCGTTCGCGGGTGAAGGCCGGGTCGGCCTGGTAGTCGGAGTGGCCGAGGATCGGGGCCGGCAGCGGGTGCTCGGGGGTGCGGCCGTAGGCGAGGGGGTCGCGCAGGGGTTCGTGGTCCACCTCGGGACCGCAGTCGCCGGGGAGGCGGACCGGGCCGCCGATGGGGTCGGTGGGGCGGTGGAGGTTGCGCCAGCAGGCGACGTCCCGGTGCAGTGCGGCCAGCGCGGGCGGGCCGAAGTGGGCCGGGAACCAGCGGCCGTAGAGGCGCTCCAGCGGGGAGCCGTAGGTGAGCAGGGCCACCCGTTTGCGGGCCGACGGGCTGAGCTGCCAGGCGGCGGACGCGGCCAGCACGCTGCCCTGGGAGTGGCCGGACAGCACCAGCCGGCCGCCGGTGCGCGCGGTCCAGGTCGCCATCCGCCAGGTCAGGTCCGGCACCGCGCGCTCGGCGTAGCAGGGCGGGGCGAAGGGGTGGGCGGCGCGCGGCCAGAAGGTGCCGACGTCCCAGAGGATGCCGATGGTGCGCCGGGCGGAGGCGTCCCGGTAGGCGCGCCGGCCCCACGTGACGAACAGCAGGAAACCTATTCCGACCAGCCAGGAACCCAGCGCCTGCGAGGTCTCGGCGGCCGCCTGGACGACGTCGTACGTCCGCCGCGCCGCCCCTTCGGGTGGCTTGCCGGTGGCCAGGGCGCCCGCCAGCGCGGCGGCGCCCAGCAGCAGGGTGGTGGCGCAGAGCACGCCGATGACCAGCGGTGCCCGGTCGGTGAGGGTGGCCATGGCCCGCGCATGGGCGATACGGCGGGTACGGGCGGGGTCCTCGGGCTCGCCGGGGTGCTCGTGCCGTACCCGGTCTCGCTCGGCGCGGGCGAGCCGGGCGGTGCGCCGGGCCAGGTGGGCGGCGAGGAACAGCAGCACCGCCAGCAGCGGCGGGATGACGGAGGCCTGCCAGGTCAGCAGTACCGGCGGCCCGTCGAGGAGGGCACGGGTGCCGTCCAGCCAGTCGGCGACGCGCTGTGCGACGCCGCCGGACATGACACCGCCCAGCGCGCAGGCGAGCAGCGCCACCGCCGGCCCGCCGAGGCCGTGTCCCGCGGCGCGCGGGTCGGGGCGCCGTCGGTAGAGGTCGTGGGCGACGACGGCGAGGGCGACGACGAGGAGTCCCTGGGTCAGCATGAGGGCGCCGAAGGCGGCGTCACCGGGCAGCCGGCCGGCGGACCGCCAGCCGGGCCGGGACCAGCCGGCGTGGACGAGGGTGAGCAGCAGCAGGACGAGAGCGCCGAGCGGCAGGCGGCGGACGAGGTGGCGGTCGAGCCGGTGGTCGGGGCACCGCTCGCTGCGGCCGCGGCGGCAGACGACGGCCACCACGGCCGCCGCACCGCCGAGCAGGGCCGCGGCGAGGAGCCAGCCGAGCAGGTTCAGGGCGGCCGGCCCGCCGGGACGGTGGTCGAAGCGGGCCGTGGACGTGGCGACGGCGGCGGCGACCGTGAGCAGGCCGGCCGCGGTGTGGGCGGCGCGCAGCCTGGCCACCAGGCGGCGCCCGTACCAGAAGCCGGGCCGGGCGAGGGCGCTCGCGTCGGTCTCCGGCTCGGGATCGCGGGACATCGGCTGGTGGGACTCGTAGGCGTTCCAGGTGCGGTGCGAGAGGTACCAGAGCAGGGCGGTCAGCGCGGCCGGGATCAGCGCGGCGAGCGCGAGTCGGCGGCCCGGCTGGGTCCACCAGGCGTCGCCGGCCACGGCAGGAGAGATGAAGCCGAGCCAGGTGTGGCGGCGGGCGCAGTCCGTGACGCCCGCGCACTGCCAGGCGACCAGGTCGAGCGCGACCTCACAGGCGGCGGCCGTGAGCAGCACGGTCAGGGTGAGCGCGGCCAGCCGCACGAGGAGGCCGTAGAGCCGGACGGTGCGCCTGCGGCCGTGGGCGGCGGGGCGCATCCAGTGGGCGAGGTTGACCACCATGAAGGGCAGCAGCAGGAGCCAGAGGGCGCGGGTGCCGTCACCGGAGGTGAGGTTGCACCAGACGTACGCCTCCTGGACCGGTTCGCCGCGGGGTCCGTCCGCGGCCGCCGGTTTCCCGGCGTCGGCGGCGCGCCGGAAGATCGCGGCCGTGTCGTCGCCGGTGATCCGGACGGTGCGGGGGTCGTCGAGCATCTTCTCGGGTGTGGTGCCGCCGACGCCGTGCACCAGGAGTTCCAGCTCGGCACCGGCCGGTGCGGGCCGTAAGCCGGAGCCGTCCGTCTCCGGCCCGGGACTGCGTTCCTGCGCACGTTCCACTGTCAGCACTTCCCCCGTGACGCGTCTGCTGGACACCTGCCCACGCGGGCTTCAGGTTCTCCGTTTCCCGGCCCTTGTACACCTCTCGTCACGGAATCTCCCCGATCCGTGTGACGACGGCCCCGGGTCCCCGGCGCCGGGCCGGGACCAAATGACATGTGCGCGTCGGGAAAGGCGGTGGCGCGACCGCCGCCATCCCGTGAAAAGATGGAACGCCCGTGCACCGGGGACCGCTGGACCCCAAGGTCGGAGCCGGTGCGGCGGGCGGGTCGGACGACGGATCGCGGCGAAGGGACCGGAGCGTACGTGAGTGAGAATCAGAACCTCCTCGCGGAGCAGCGTCGCGCCCTGATCCTGGACGAGGTCCGGCGCCGGGGCGGCGTCCGGGTCAACGAACTGACCCGCAAGCTCGGCGTGTCCGACATGACCGTACGGCGCGATCTGGACGCGCTGGCCCGCCAGGGCATGCTGGAGAAGGTGCACGGCGGCGCGGTCCCGGTGGTCGAGGCGAGCACGCACGAGCCGGGTTTCGAGGCGAAGTCGGCTCTGGAGCTGTCCGCCAAGGAGGACATCGCGCGGTCCGCCGCCCGGCTGGTCACTCCGGGCACGGCGATCGCCCTGTCGGGCGGTACGACGACCTACGCGCTCGCGCAGCACCTGCTGGAGGTGCCCGACCTGACCGTGGTGACGAACTCGGTGCGGGTCGCCGACGTCTTCCACGCGGCGCAGGGCACCTCGGGGCAGCGGCAGGGCGCGGCGACGGTGGTGCTGACCGGCGGGGTGCGCACCCCGTCCGACTCGCTGGTGGGCCCGGTGGCCGACCAGGCGATCGCCGCGCTCCACTTCGATCTGCTCTTCCTCGGCGTGCACGGCATATCGGTGGAGGCCGGACTGTCCACACCGAACCTCGCGGAGGCCGAGACGAACCGCCGGCTGGTGCAGTCGGCGCGCCGGGTCGTGGTGGTGGCCGACCACACCAAGTGGGGGACGGTGGGCCTGAGTTCTTTCGCCGGGCTGGCGCAGGTGGACACGCTGGTCACCGACGCGGGTCTGCCCGCCGAGGCACGCACGGAAATCGCCGAGCATCTGCACCGGCTGGTGGTGGCGGGCGAGACCGAGGACGACGAGGACATCTGACGGGGCGTCGGCCGGCCCTCAGCCCGGCCACACGCCCGTGGCCAGCAGCGACTCGATCGCGGCCGTGTAGGGGACGATGTCCAGGCCCTGCTCCTCGAGCCAGGAGTCGGAGTAGTACTTGTCCAGGTAGCGGTCCCCCGGGTCGCACAGCAAGGTGACGACACTGCCGGTGCGGCCCTCGGCCACCATCTCGGAGACGATCTTCAGCGCGCTCCACAGGCCGGTGCCCGTCGAGCCGCCGGCCTTGCGGCCGATGGTCCGCTCCAGGGCGCGTACGGCGGCCACGCTGGCCGCGTCCGGGACCTTCATCATCCGGTCGATGGCGCCGGGCACGAAGCTCGGCTCCATGCGCGGTCGGCCGATGCCCTCGATCCGGGAGCCGCAGTCACAGGTGACGTCCGGATCGCCGGTGGTCCAGCCCTCGAAGAAGCAGGAGTTGTCCGGGTCGGCGACACAGATACGGGTGTCGTACTGCATGTAGTGCACGTAGCGCGCCAGGGTCGCCGAGGTACCGCCGGTGCCGGCCGTGGCGACGATCCAGGCGGGCTCCGGGAACCGCTCCAACTCCAGCTGACGGAAGATGGATTCGGCGATGTTGTTGTTGCCGCGCCAGTCGGTGGCCCGCTCGGCGTAGGTGAACTGGTCCATGTAGTGGCCGCCGGTCTCCACCGCGAGGCGGGCGGACTCCTCGTACATCTTCCGGGAGTCGTCCACGAAGTGGCACTGCCCGCCGTGGAACTCGATCAGACGGCACTTCTCGGCGCTGGTCGTGCGTGGCATGACCGCGATGAAGGGCACGCCGATCAGCTTGGCGAAGTACGCCTCGGAGACGGCCGTGGAGCCGCTGGACGCCTCGATCACCGGGCGGTCCGGCCGGATCCAGCCATTGCACAGGCCGTAGAGGAACAGGGAGCGGGCGAGCCGGTGCTTGAGACTGCCGGTGGGGTGCGTCGACTCGTCCTTCAGGTACAGGTCGATGCCCCACCGCTCGGGCAGCGGGAAGCGCAGCAGGTGCGTGTCCGCCGAGCGGTTGGCGTCGGCCTGGACCTTGCGGACGGCGTCTTTCAGCCAGCCGCGATAGGCGGCGTCGCTGCGGTCGACGTCGAGGGTGGTGCCGGTCCGGGTCTGTGGGGTGGTGCTCACGGCGGGGCTCCTTACGCTGAGCGGCGACGGCGCCTCGGGCGGCCGGCACTTCGCATCATAGGCACCTTCCACACCACTTCTCACCTGCATAAACGTATCTTTGAGCCGCTCAAAGGGACCCTGGGACACCGCCGCGCGAGGCACCCCGGGGCGCATTGGCGCGAGTGCTCCGGGCGCCCCTCGCGCGCGCCCCCTGCGCACTGGTGCTCCCGACCTCGCCGGGGCAGACTGCACCGGACGGGACGATCGTCCCGGACAGCGGCGCACACTGGATCACGGCACCGCGCCGGCCCGGACCGGTACGACCGGACACGGGCCGGATCCGGACCCACACGGTCCGGCATCGCGGCGAAGGACGCGCACAAGGGGGCGGCAGGACATGGCGGAGCCGGAGTTCACGGCCAAGGGCGTGCGGATCGGCAAACGGCTGCGTTCGCTCACCCGGGCCGGGCAGGTCCGGATCAGCGACGGCCGGGTGGAGTTGCTCACCAGCTACGGCAGCGAGATCGACAGCGCTCCGGTGCAGGCGGTGCGCGCCTCCAGGCCGTGGTTCGCCCCGGAGGACCGGGCGCACGCCGACCTCAACGGGAAGCGGTACTCGCTGACGCTGGGTGAGCACGATCCCGCTCCGGGCGAGCCGGGGCCGCCCGCGGCACGGCGGTTCATCGAAGCGGTGCGCCGCGCGGCCGGGCGCGGCGGCTGACCGGCAACCGACGGTGGCGAGTTGCGGGAGCGCATCCGCTGCGTCACGCTGGTCTCACGTCACTCTGGGTTTACCGGCGATAACGCTGCGAACCAGCCCGCCGGCCCTCACAGCAGGCGGACGTTTGGACGCAAGCACCCTGCTGGATCCGTTTGTTCTCCGTGTTTCCTCCGGTTCCTCCGGACCTCACATCGGGGAGTCGCAGCCGTGATCAGTCACTCAAGCAGGCACTGCACGGTGGAGCTCCAAGCCCTGCCGTCGCGGATCGGCCAGGTCCGCAGAATCGTATCTGCGCAATTGCGCTACTGGCATATGGACCCGTTGATCGACCGGGCCGCGCTCGGTGTGACCGAGCTGCTCAGCAACGTCCACCGGCACGCCCGGCCCGACAAGTCGTGCACCGTCGAGCTGGAACTGCTGGTCGACCGGCTCACGGTCTCGGTGCGCGACCACGATCCGCGCCTTCCCGTGGTCGCCGACGCCGCCGAGGCGCCGGGCCTCGTTCCGCTGACCACCTGCGGACGGGGCCTGGTGATGGTGGCCGCGATGAGCGAGAGCTGGGGGGCGCGCCCCGAGGGCGACGACGGCAAGGTCGTGTGGTTCACCCTGCCCGCGCCGTCCACGGCGGTCCGGCAGCCGGCCCGCTCGCCGCGGCCCGCGGCCGAGCGGCGGCCCGCGCCCCGGCTCACGGAGGCGCGGCCGGCCTCGGTGGCGCCCACGCCGGTCGCCGCGGCTCCCGCCCCTGCCGTGGCGCATGCCTCGGCCGTGGCATCCGCTCCCGCCCGGTCGGCCGTTCCCGGCTGACCGGGCGGTGACGCCACCACGGGTGACGCCACCACGACGTACGGACGGGGCGAGTCGCGACGACCCGCCCGCCCGGGTGCCGTGGCGGGGTGCGACGGGACGCGAAACGGGTTTCCTGTCCCGCCGAGCACCGTCCGCCCGTGGCTTCACGGCGCTCGCGCCGGGTGCGTCGCTCACTTCGCGGCGATCGCACCGAGTGCGTCCCGCCCGGCGGGAAGGCCGACGCCCACACCGTCGTGGGTGCGGGCGGCGGAGCGCACCGCCGTCGTCGGGGTCGTCAGGCCGTCCCGTCCTTGCGGCCGAAGTGCTCCTCCAGGACGGACGTCCGGCGCCAGTACTCGTCCTCGTCGATCTCGCCGGAGGCGAAGCGGCGGCCGAGTACCGCGAGCGGCGCGTCGCCCGCCGGGCGGCCACCGTCCACCGGCCGCCACGGGCCCCTCCCCCGGCGGCCGGTGCGGCGCAGGAAGGTGACGGCACCGATCACGACGGCCGCCCAGATCAGGGGGAAGAAGAGGATCCACGGGCCGGGCCCGCCGTCCCAGTTCGCCAGGGTCTGCATCTCGTTCGTCTCCGTCGTCGTCTCGTGGGTTCGGGTGATGTCACGAGACTCCCTCGGGAGGGGGGTCCGGGTCGTCGTGCGGCCGGCGGCAGTGCGTATACCCCCGCGGGAGTACGCGAGGGAGTCGCCGTACCCGCCGCGCCGGGTGCGGCGGTGGCCCGATCGTGCGGATCCCTGGCCCCCGGACGGGTTCCGGTGCGGGCCGCGGCCCGGAGGATGGGAGGCGGGACCGGAACACACCGCCGGTCCGCGACCCGAGGAGACGAGACGCCGATGGCACTGGAGATGCGCGACCGCTGCGAGCGCTGCGGGACCGCCGGGCTTGCGACGGACGGCCCGGCCCGCATCTGCTCGTACGAGTGCACGTACTGCGTGCCGTGCGGCGAGGCACTGGGGCAGGTCTGCCCCACCTGCGGCGGGGAACTGGCCGCCCGGCCCCGGCGCCGGACGCGCGCGGACGCGTAGGCCCCGTCTCCCACGGCGGCCGGGTCGCCGCCGCCGGGCCGGTGCCCGCGGCTCAGGCCGAGGTGTCCGCGTAGTGGCGGCAGACCGGTTCCAGGTAGTCGACGTGCGGTCCTTCCAGCCCGTCCAGACCGGTGGGCGGGCTGATCAGTTCGATCCGGTCGAACTCGGGCTCACGGCCCTCGCTCGTCTCCGTGCTCACCAGCCGCGCGTACCGCTCACGCAGTTCGTGGCCGGGGCACGGCGGGGCGAGGAACATGACGCCGACACCGCCTCCCGCTCCCCGGGTGGTCAGCCACAGGGTCAGGGCCTCGGCGGGCATGTCGGAGCCGGTCTCCTCGGACAGCTCGCGGGTCGCGTGCCGGCGCAGCCCGTCGACGTCCAGCTCGGCTCCCTCCTCCGGTGGTTCGACGGTCCCGCCGGGAAGCTGCCAGCGGCCCGGCGCCGAGGTCGAGGCGGCCATCCGCCCCACCGTCAGGCGCCCGTCGCCGGACGGCTGCACCACGGAGACGAACAGGGAGGAGCAGACCGGCGCGTCCGGTACCCCGCGCAGCGCGCGGTACCGGTAGGTGGCCCGGGCCCACGACAGCACCAGACCGTCCCGCCCGTCCCGCTCCAGGCCCGTCAGCGCGGCCACCGGACCGTCGAAGAGCGCCGGGTTGGCCCGCACCGCCTCCGCCCACCGGCGGTCCATGGCCGACCGGTGCGCCGGTGACAGTTCGGGCGCGGCGGTCTCGACGAGCCGGATGCGCGGGGCGTCCAGCAGTTCCACCCGGCCGGCCCGTGTCACAGCGCCGCCAGCGGATCGTCCAGCACCGGCTGCCAGGCCAGCTCGGCCGCGCCGACCAGGCTGTTGTGGTCCAGGGTGCAGGCCAGGACGGGGACGCCGCCGCTCTGCCCCCACAGACTGCGGTCGGCGACCACCGCGCGCAGGCGTCCGGGGTCGGCGTCGAGCAGGGTGCGGTGCAGGCCGCCGAGGATGATGCGGTCGGGGTTGAGGATGTTGACCAGGCCGGCCAGGCCCAGTCCGAGGCGGTCGATCAGTGCCTCGGCGGCTGTGCGCACGGCCGGGTCGGTGTACTGGTCGCGCAGCATGTCGTTGGCCTGCTGGAGCAGGGAGACCTCGGGGCCCGGATCGCGGCCCGCCTCGACGAGCAGGGCCAGCGGGTCCGTCTCGACGTCGAGGCAACCGCGGCTGCCGCAGTGGCAGGGGCGGCCCTCCGGGTTGACGGTGAGGTGCCCGACCTCCAGGGCGAGCCCCGAACTCCCGGTGTGCAGACGGCCGTCGAGGACCAGGGCGCCGCCCACGCCCCGGTGCCCGGTGGCCACGCACAGCAGGTCCCGGGCACCCCGGCCGGCGCCGTGCCGGTGCTCGGCGAGCGCGGCGAGGTTGACGTCGTTGGCCGCGAAGGCGGGGCCGGTGATGCCGGCGGCGCGCACGCACTCCGCGAAGATGCGGCGGACCGGTGCGCCCGCCGGCCACGCCAGGTGGAGCGGGTTGAGAGCCAGGCCGTCGGGTTGGGCGACGGCGGAGGGCACGGCGAGTCCGGCCCCCACGCAGCGGCGGCCGGTGGTGCGCAGGAGTTCGGCGCCCGCCTCGACGACCGAGCCGAGTACCTTCGCGGGGTCCGCGTCGACGGTCTCGCAGCCGGGCGCGGTCGCCACGATCCGTCCGCCGAGACCCACCAGTGCGGCCCGGAAACCGTCGGCGTGGACCTGCGCGGCGAGGACCACCGGGCCGTCCTCGGCGACCTCGAGACGGTGCGAGGGGCGCCCCTGGGAACCGGCGGCCGCGCCCGGCCGGGCGTTCACCCGGATCAGCCCGAGCGCCTCCAGTTCGGCCGCCACCGCCCCGGCGGTCGCCCGGGTGACCCCGAGTTCGGCGGTGAGCACGGCCCGGGTCGGCGCCCGTCCGGTGTGCACGAGCTCCAGCGCGGGTCCGAGCGCACCGCGCCCCCGGTCCAGCCGCGCCCTGGAGGTGGTCCCTTCCCCCGCCTTACGGGGGTCCGCCTTGCCGGTCATGAGGGGAGTCTCCCATGATCCGCAGCCGTCGTGGCCTGCTCCGGATCTACAGCCCGCTGACCCGCAGGGTGATGTTCAGCCGCCCGGTCAGCCCCAGTTCCGGCGGCGCCGTTCCCGGGCGCACCCGCGGCACCCCGTGGAAGGCGAGGCGGGACGGCCCGCCGAACACGAACAGGTCGCCGCTGCGCAGCTCGACGTCCGTGTACGGCCGGGTGCGGGTCTCGGTGTTGCCGAACCGGAAGACGCAGGTGTCGCCCAGGCTCAGCGAGACCACCGGCGCGTCCGACCGCTCGTCGCTGTCCCGGTGCATGCCCATGCGGGCGTCGCCGTCGTAGAAGTTGATCAGCGCGATGTCGTAGGGCTCGGCCGGGAGCGCCCGCGGGCCGAGCGCGTCGGTCACGGCGTTCCGGGCCAGTTCGTCCAGCCAGGCCGGGAACGGCTTCACGGGCGCGCCGTCGCCGTCGACGGCGGTGGGGGCGTAGCCGTACGGGTACCAGTGCCGGCCCAGGCAGACCTGCCGGGCGCTCATCGTGCCGCCGCCGGGCGTGCGGACGGTGCGCAGGCCGGCCGGGGGCCGGGCCCACTCGCGGCAGGCGGCCAGCAGCGCGCGCCGGCGCTCGGCGGGCAGCCAGCCGGGGACGTGCACGGCGCCCGGCGCGCCCCGCGCCGGCTCCCTGGCGAACAGTTCGGCATCCGTGCCATCCATGCCTCCCATCCTGCACGACCGGTCGTGAGCTGGGGCTCGGCTAGCCTGGAGCGCGATGAACGACCGTATGACGACGCCATGGGACGAGTTCGAGCTGTCCCGCTTCCCCGAGGATCCCCGCGACCCGCTGCGCGCCTGGGACGCCTCCGACGCGTACCTGCTGCGGCACCTGGCCGAGGAGGGGGTGCCGCTGACGGGCACGGTCGTGGTGGTCGGCGACCGCTGGGGCGCGCTGGTCACGGCGCTCGCCCGGCACCGGCCGACGCAGATCACCGACTCCTTCCTCAGCCAGGAGGCGACGCGGGCGAACCTGGCCCGGGCTGGCGTCGAACCCGGTGCCGTGCGGCTGCTGACCACCCAGGATCCGCCGCCGGACCGGGTGGACGTGCTGCTCGTCCGGGTGCCGAAGAGCCTGGCCCTGCTCGAGGACCAGTTGCTGCGGCTCGCACCCGCCGTGCACGCGGGCACGGTGGTGGTCGGCACCGGGATGGTGAAGGAGATCCACACCTCCACGCTGAGCCTGTTCGAGCGGATCCTCGGGCCGACCCGGACCTCACTGGCCCGGCAGAAGGCCCGGCTGATCCTCTGCTCCCCGGACCCCGCCCTGGAGCGGCCCGCCAACCCGTGGCCGTACGGCTACGACCTTCCCGAGGACGTCGGGGCGGTCTCCGGGCGCCCGGTCGTCAACCACGCGGGGGTCTTCTGCGCCGACCGGCTCGACATCGGCACCCGCTTCTTCCTGCGGCACCTGCCGGCCGGGCCGGGCGCCGGGCGGGTGGCCGATCTCGGCTGCGGCAACGGCGTGGTCGGTACGGCGATGGCGCTGGCCGACCCGGAAGCCGAAGTGCTGTTCGTGGACGAGTCGTTCCAGGCCGTGGCCTCCGCCGAGGCGACGTACAGGGCCAACGGGGTCCCCGGGCACGCGGAGTTCCGGGTCGGGGACGGGCTGGCGGGGGTGGCGGCCGGCAGTGTGGACCTCGTGCTGAACAACCCGCCGTTCCACTCCCACCAGGCGACCACCGACGCGACGGCCTGGCGGATGTTCGCCGGGGCGAAGCGTGCGCTGCGCCCCGGCGGCGAGCTGTGGGTGATCGGCAACCGGCATCTCGGCTACCACGTCAAGCTGAAGCGGCTGTTCGGCAACAGCAGGCTGGTGGCGAGCGACCCGAAGTTCGTGGTGCTGAAGGCGGTCAAGCGGGGCTGACCGCCTGGTCCGCGGGGGGCGCGGTCCGGCCGCGGACCATTACTGCGATGATCCGGGCCACCTCCCGGGCCATCGCGTCCCTGCCGACGTGGAGGTACTTCCGGGAGTCGACGGCCTCCGGGTGGGCGGCCAGGAAGTCCCTGATCGCGCCGGTCATGGCCGCGTTGAGTGCGGTGCCGACGTTGACCTTGGCGATGCCGCCCGCGACGGCGGCCACCAGGCCGTCGTCCGGCACGCCGGAGGAGCCGTGCAGGACCAGGGGTACCGGCAGCGCGGCGGACAGCCGGCCGAGCAGGGCGTGGTCCAGGGCCGCGGTGCGGGTGGTCATGGCGTGGGCGCTGCCGATGGCCACGGCGAGCGCGTCGACCCCGGTGCCGGTGACGAAGTCGCCCGCCTGGGCGGGGTCGGTGCGCGCACCGGGTGCGTGGGCGTCCAGCGGGCCCCGGCCGTCCTTGCCGCCGATCTGCCCCAGCTCGGCCTCGATCCACAGGTGCCGGGAGTGCGCCCAGTCGGCGGCCGCCCGGGTCGCGGCGAGGTTGTCGGCGTAGGGCAGGTGGGCGGCGTCGTACATCACCGAGCCGAACCCGGCGCCGGGCGCCTGGCGCAGCAGTTCGTCGCTTCGGACGTGGTCGAGGTGCAGCGCGACGGGGACGTCGGCGCGTTCGGCGGCGGCGACGGCGGCGCGGGCCAGCGGCAGCAGGCGCCCGTAGCGGAACTTCACGGCGTTCTCGCTGACTTGGAGGATCACGGGGGCGCCGGTGGACTCGGCGCCCGCGATGACGGCCTCGACGTGTTCCAGCGTGATGATGTTGAAGGCGGCGACGGCGGAGCGGGTTCCTGCGGCGCGGGTGACCAGCTCGCCGGTGGTCGCGAGGGGCACGGCTTGTCTCCCTTCCGGGGCGGGGGTCAGGAGGCGAGGATCACCGAGCGGGTGAGGTGGCGCGGACGGTCGGGGTCGAGACCCCGGCGGGCGGCGACGGCGACCGCGAGGCGCTGGACGCGGACCAGTTCGGCGAGCGGGTCGAGCGTGCCCGCGATCCACGCCCCGCCCGTGCCGCGCACCTGTTCGGCGAGGCCGGCCGGTGCCTCGCCGAACATCCAGGTGGCGGTGCCCCCGGTGGTGACGCTGATGGGCCCGTGCCGGTACTCCATCGCCGGGTAGGCCTCGGTCCAGGACAGCGAGGCCTCCCGCATCTTCAGGCCGGCCTCGTGCGCGAGGCCCACGGTCCAGCCGCGGCCCAGGAACGTGAACTGCGTGCTGTCGACCAGGCCTTCGGGCAGCGTGGCCGTCAGGGCCGTGCGGGCGTCGGCGACGACGCCCGCGGTGTGCAGGCCGAGGTGGGCGCGCAGCAGGGTGAACGCGGTGGTGGCGAACCGGGTCTGGACGACGGAGCGTTCGTCGGCGAAGTCCAGCACGACGAGGTCGTCGGCGGCCGACATGACCGGGGTGGCGGGGTCGGCGGTGATCGCCGTCGTCCTGGTGCCGCCCCTCAACCCCGCGAGCAGTGCCAGCACTTCGGTGGTGGTGCCGGAGCGGGTGAGGGCGACGACCCGGTCGTAGGACCGTCCCGGCGGGAACTCGGAGGCGGCGAAGGCGTCCGTCTCCCCCTGCCCGGCGGCCTCGCGCAGGGCGGCCACCGCCTGCGCCATGAAGTACGAGGTCCCGCATCCGACGATCGCCACCCGCTCGCCCGGCGCCGGCAGCGCCCCGCCGTGCCGCCCAGCCTCCTCGGCCGCGCGTATCCAGCACTCGGGCTGGCTGTTCAGCTCGTCCTCGACATGACTCATGCCACACCCTCCCCTTGCTGATTGTTCTTGCAAGATATAGCGGCCTTTCGAGCACAATCAAGCATCCGGACCGAGGGTGAGGTGCGCTAGGGTCGCCGGGGATACGGAGAACGGAGGCCGCGGATGTCCCGGGACGCCCGCTGGAAGGCGCTGCTGGAACTGCTCGTGGAGCGCGGCCGGCTGGAGGTCGAGGAGGCCGCGGCCGAGCTGGAGGTGTCGGCGGCCACGATCCGCCGGGACCTCGACCAGCTCGCCGAGCAGCAGATGCTGGTCCGCACCCGGGGCGGGGCGGTGGTGCACGGGGTGTCGTACGAGCTGCCCTTGCGCTACAAGACGGCCCGCCGCGCCTCGGAGAAGCAGCGGATCGCCAAGGCGGTGGCGGATCTCGTGGCGCCGGGCGAGGCGGTGGGGCTGACCGGCGGCACGACCACCACGGAGGTGGCCCGCGCGCTCGCCGTGCGCGGCGATCTGGGCACCGGCTCACCCGCCCTGACCGTGGTCACCAACGCGCTGAACATCGCCAACGAGCTGGCGGTGCGGCCCCAGTTCAAGATCGTGGTGACCGGCGGGGTCGCGCGCCCTCAGTCGTACGAGCTCATCGGCCCGCTCGCGGACGGGGTGCTGGGCCAGATCACGCTCGACGTGGCGGTGCTCGGCGTGGTCGCGTTCGACGTCACGCACGGCGCGGCGGCGCACGACGAGGCGGAGGCCGCGATCAACCGGCTGCTGTGCGAACGCGCCGAGCGGGTGGTGGTGGCCGCCGACTCCAGCAAGCTGGGCCGGCGGGCCTTCGCCCGGATCTGCACGGCGGAACAGGTGGACACGCTCGTCACGGACACGGCGGTCGCCGAGGACACCGTGCACCGCTTCGAGGAGGCGGGTATCCGGGTCCTGGCGGTGTGACGCCCGGCGCCGGGGCGCGCCGGACCGCGCGTCGCCCACCGGACGCCGCCGGCGGCCCCGGGCTCAGTAGCCGCTGCGGTCGGCCTTCACGAATCCGGCGCCGCGCTGGTCGTTGCAGCCGGACACCGCCCGCCCCTCCGGGTCCGGCCAGGACTGCCGTGCCTGCAGCGCCACGCTGACCAGGGTCAGCAGCAGATCGACGTCGCTGGCCGCGTCGAGCCGGAGGGTGACCCACGGGGAGCCCGGCACGATGCGGACCGCGCCCGAGGCCTTCAGATCCTTGGCGAACCGCTGGATGGCCCGGCCGGTCAGCCGCAGGTCGACGTCCCGGTCGGAGTGGAAGTGAACGATCTCACCCTCGGCCGAGTCGACCGCCTCTCCCGTGCCACAGCTCGGGACGGCTCGTCTCAGGTCCGGCCAGGTCGCCAATTGCGCGAGCGCGCGCGAGGCCAACGTCATGAGGCCATCATGTCTTGCTCACCCCTCGGCAACCAGCCGGTGCGCAAGCATTAACCGACCTGTATCCGCTCCGGTTTCCGGGGTCCGGACGCCCGCGCGCACACGGACCACCCCTCAACTCGGCCTGTCGCACCCGGACGGGATGCACCCGGGCCGGCAAGTCCGCGCAGCTCGGCGGCACTTCGCGGCCCGTCCTCCACCCGCCGGGCCGTGCGGCCCCCGGCCCGTGCCGGGCGCGAAGGCCGCGCGAGCCGCGAGCAGGGCGCATCGTCACCGTCGGAGCCCGCGGCCGGCGCCGGTCCCGGCCCCGCCGGACACATGCCCGAGGCAACCGTCGACTCTTGCGTCAGCTCGGCGCCCGCCCGTAGCCTGCATTTGTGCCGCAAATAAACAAAACCCGAACGCACAGCGTCGTGCCGGGTCACGGGCTCACGCGTCTCCGCGCCGCGATCACGGCCTTCTTCGCCCTGGACGGCTTCATCTTCGCCGGGTGGGTCGTCCGCATCCCCGACATCAAGGAACAGACGCACGCCTCCGCCGGCACCCTCGGGCTCGCCCTGCTCGGGGTCTCCGCGGGGGCCGTCCTCACCATGACCATGACCGGCCGGTTGTGCCGGCGTCACGGAAGCCACCTGGTGACCGTGGTGTGCATGACCGTGCTCGCCCTGAGCGTCGCGCTGCCGCCGCTCACTCACTCCGCGCCGGCGCTGGGTGCCGTCCTGCTGCTCTTCGGGGCGGCCTACGGCGGGGTCAATGTGGCGTTCAACAGCGCCGCCGTCGACCTGGTGGCCGCTCTGCGCAGACCGATCATGCCCAGCTTCCACGCGGCCTTCAGCCTCGGCGGGATGATCGGCGCCGGCCTCGGCGGACTGGTGGCCGGCGCCCTCTCCCCCACTCGGCACCTGCTGGGCATCACCCTGCTCGGACTGCTGGTCACCGCCGTCGCCGGGCGCACCCTCCTGCGGCACGAGGCGCCGGTGCCGCCGGAGCGCGGGAACCCGGAACCCGGGAGCGGCGCGCGGCGGCCGGACGGCAGGACACGCGTCGTGGTCGTCGTCCTCGGGCTGATCGCCCTGTGCACCGCCTACGGCGAGGGCGCCATGGCCGACTGGGGCGCCCTGCACCTCCAGCAGGACCTAGCGGCGTCCGCCGGCACGGCGGCCGCCGGTTACTCGCTCTTCGCGCTCTCCATGACCATCGGGCGTCTGACCGGGACGGCCCTGCTGGAACGCCTCGGGCGGGCCCGTACGGTGGTCGCCGGCGGCACCACGGCGGCCGCCGGCATGCTGCTCGGCTCGCTCGCGCCCTCCGTCTGGGCGGCGCTGCTCGGCTTCGCCGTCACCGGCCTCGGTCTCGCCAACCTCTTCCCGGTCGCGGTGGAACGGGCCGGCGCGCTGGCCGGCCCGTCCGGTGTGGCGATCGCCTCCACCCTGGGCTACGGCGGCATGCTCCTCGGGCCGCCCGCGATCGGCTTCATGGCCGAGTGGCTCTCCCTGCCCGCCGCGCTGACCAGTGTGGCCGCCCTGGCCGCCGTCGCCGCGGCCATCGGGGCGACGACACGGCGGAAGCTGAGCGGCTGAGCCCTGCGGCGCCGGGTGGACGCCGGGGCGCGCGGGCGCCGTTCGCCCCGCCCCAGGGGCCCGCGGGCAGGGAAAACCGGTTCCTTCGAGCGCGCTCCATCCGGCAGACTCGCCGCCATGGAGACTGCCGAGTTGCTGGATGCGCTGGACCGGGAGGGCCGGCTGCTGGCCGCGGCCGCCGAGTCGGCGGGCACGGACGCCAAGGTGCCGACGTGCCCGGGGTGGCAGGTGCGGGACCTGCTGCGGCACACGGGCACCGTGCATCGGTGGGCCGCCGCGATCGTCGCCGACGGGCACACCGCCCCGCGCCCCCTCCCTGACGGCCCGGACCTGGACGGGGCCGAACTGGTGGCCTGGTACCGGGACAGCCACCGCCGGCTGGTCGAGACGCTGGCCGGCGCTCCGGCCGACCTGGACTGCTGGACCTTCCATCCGGCGCCGAATCCGTCGCCGCTGACGTTCTGGACCCGCCGGCAGGCTCACGAGACGGCCGTCCACCGGTACGACGCAGAGGCGGCGCGGGGCGGGCCGGCCTCCCCGGTGGCCGCCGGATTCGCCGCGGACGGTGTCGACGAACTGCTGCGCGGCTTCCACGCCCGGGCCCGGAGCCGGGTCCGCACCGAGCGGCCGCGCGTGCTGCGGGTGCGTGCGGTGGACGCGGGCCCGGACGCCGCGTGGACCGTACGGCTGTCCGACCAACCGCCGGTGACCTCACGGGACGCGGACGGAGAGGCGGAGGCCGAGCTGACCGGAACGGCCGAGCAGTTGTACCTGGCGCTGTGGAACCGGGTGCCGGTGCCGGAGGTGACGGGCGACCGCGCGCTCGCCGCGCTGTGGCGGGAGACGTCCGGTATCTGACGGCTCGTCAGCCCGATTCGGCCAGCATACGGCCGAGCACCGCGCGCTGCACCGGCCGCACCTCGTCGTGCAGCGCGCGCCCCTTCGCCGTGAGGGCCACGCGGACTCCGCGCCGGTCCTCCTCACACATGGCCCGGCACACCAGGCCGTCCTTCTCCAGACGGCCTATCAGGCGGGACAGCGCGCTCTGGCTGAGATGGACCCGCTCGGAGATCTCCTGCACGCGGTAGGCGCAGCCGCCGTCCGCCGCCGCGCCCTCGGCGAGCACGTCGAGCACCTCGAAGTCGCTGGCGCACAGGCCGTGTCCGTGCAGGGCCCGGTCCAGCTCGCACTGGGTGCGGGCATGCAGGGACAGGATGTCCCGCCACTGCTCCACGAGCGCGTGCTCGGCGTTCTTCCCCGTCATGGGCGCACCGTAGCAGAGAATCGCGATTGTTGCATCGTAATTAAATGCGCTTGCATTCGATGCGTGCGCATGTAGTCTCGCCGCATGACCTCTCCGCTCACCACCCCCGCCGCCGAGGGACGCTGGACTCCCCGGCTGTGGGGCACCCTGCTGGTGCTGTGCGCCGCGATGTTCCTGGACGCGCTCGACGTGTCCATGGTCGGCGTCGCGCTGCCGTCCATCGGCGCCGATCTCCATCTGTCCACGTCGACGCTGCAATGGCTCGTCAGCGGCTACATCCTGGGGTACGGCGGGCTGCTCCTGCTCGGCGGCCGCACCGCCGACCTGCTGGGCCGGCGCCGGGTGTTCCTGGTGGCGCTCGGCGTCTTCGCGCTGGCCTCGCTGCTCGGCGGGCTGGTCGACTCCGGTCCGCTGCTGATCGCCAGCCGCTTCGTCAAGGGGCTGAGCGCGGCCTTCACGGCGCCGGCGGGCCTGTCCATCATCACCACGACATTCCCCCAGGGACCGCTGCGCAACCGCGCGCTCTCCATCTACACCACCTGCGCAGCCACCGGGTTCTCCATGGGCCTGGTCCTCTCCGGCCTGCTCACCGAGGCCAGCTGGCGCCTCACCATGCTGCTGCCCGCGCCGATCGCGGTGATCGCCCTCCTCGCCGGTATCCGGCTGCTGCCCCGCAGCGCCCGCGAGGAGAATCACGGTGGCTACGACATCCCGGGCGCCGTCCTCGGCACCGCGTCGATGCTGCTGCTGGTCTTCACCGTGGTCCAGGCACCGGAGGCCGGCTGGGCCTCGGCCCGCACGCTGCTGTCCTTCGCCGCCGTCGTCTTCCTGCTGACCGCGTTCGTCCTCGTCGAGCGGCGCTCGCCGAGCCCGCTGATCCGGCTCGGTGTGCTGCGCTCGGGCAGCCAGGTCCGGGCCCAGCTCGGCGCGGTGGCCTTCTTCGGCTCCTACGTCGGCTTCCAGTTCCTGACGACCCTCTACATGCAGTCCCTGCTCGGCTGGTCGGCGCTGCACACGGCGCTCGCCTTCCTGCCGGCGGGCGCGCTGGTGGCGGTCTCCTCGACGAAGGTCGGCGCGATCGTCGACCGGTTCGGCACCCCGCGGCTGATCGCGACCGGCTTCGCCCTGATGGTCGCCGGGTACGCGCTGTTCCTGCGTGTCGACCTGGACCCGGTCTACGCGGCCGTGATCCTGCCGTCGATGCTGCTGATCGGCGCGGCCTGCGCGCTGGTCTTCCCCTCGCTCAACATCCAGGCCACCAACGGTGTCGAGGACCACGAGCAGGGCATGGTCTCCGGGCTGCTCAACACCTCGGTGCAGGTGGGCGGCGCGATCTTCCTGGCGGTCGTGACCGCCGTGGTGACCGCGGCCGCACCGGCCGCCCCCACCCCGCAGGGCGTCCTCGACAGCTACCGGCCGGGCTTCATGGTGGTCACCGGAATCGCCGCGGCCGGACTGCTGATGACGCTCACCGGAATGCGCGGCCGCCGGAGCCTGCCGTCGGTCGTCGTCGCCCGGTCCACCGTGGAGGAGGCGCTCGCGGAACGCGTGCCGGTCCGCGACTAGGGGAAGCGCCTCAGGGCGTGCGTCCGGCGGGAGTCGTCTCCCGCCGGACGCGCGCCGACGCGGACCGGGCTCGGACTTCAGCCCAGCCAGCCCGGCCGGACCAGCCCCGACTCATAGGCGAGGACGACGAGTTGGGCGCGGTCACGGGCGCCCAGTTTCACCATGGTGCGGCTCACATGGGTCTTGGCGGTGAGCGGGCTGACCACCAGCCTGCGGGCGATCTCGTCGTTGGACAGGCCGATGCCGACCAGCGCCATCACCTCCCGTTCCCGTTCGGTGAGCCGGGCGAGGCCGCCGGCGGCCGCGGGCTCCTTGGAGCGGGCCGCGAACTCGGCGATGAGGCGGCGGGTGACGCCCGGGGAGAGCAGCGCGTCACCCTTGACCACCGCCCGCACCGCGCGCAGCAGTTCGTCCGGCTCGGTGTCCTTCACCAGGAAGCCGGAGGCGCCCGAGCGGATCGCCTCGAAGACGTACTCGTCGAGTTCGAAGGTGGTGAGCATGACCACCTTCACCTCGGTCAGCTCCGCGTCCCCGGTGATGCGCCGGGTCGCGGCGAGCCCGTCCAGCAGGGGCATGCGGATGTCCATCAGCACGACGTCGGGCCGCAGTTCGCGTACCCGGCGCAGGGCCTCCGCACCGTCCGCCGCCTCGCCGGCCACCTCGATGTCCGGCTGCGCGTCGAGCAGCGCCCTGAAACCGGCCCGCACGAGCGACTGGTCGTCGGCGAGCAGTACCCGGATCACTGGTCCTCCCGGGTGCGCGAGGGCAGTACCGCGAGCACCCGGAAACCGCCGTCGGGGCGGGGGCCCGCCTCGATGGTGCCACCGAGCGCGGCCGCCCTCTCCCGCATGCCGGCCAGCCCGTTGCCGCTGCCGCCGGCGTCGGCTCCGGTGGGCGGCCCGTCGTCGTCCACCCGCAGCCGCAGCTCGCCGCCGTCGTACTCGAAGCGCACCCGGGCCCGCCGGGAGCCGGAGTGCCGTACGACGTTGGTCAGGGCCTCCTGCACGATGCGGAAGCCCGCGAGGTCGGCGCCGGGCGGCAGTCGCGGCGGCTCGCCCTCGACCTCGACGCTCAGGCCGGCGGCCGCCGCCTGGTCGGTCAGCTCCGCAAGCCGGTCCAGGCCCGGGGCGGGGGCGCGCGGGGCGGCGCCCGGGGCCCGCAGGGTGTCGAGGACCTGGCGCACCTCGCCGAGCGCCTCCTTGCTGGCCGCCTTGATGGTGGTGAGCGCCGCGCGGGCCTGTTCGGGATCGCTGTCCAGCAGCGCGAGGCCGGCGCCGGCCTGGACGTTGATGACGGAGATGCTGTGCGCGAGCACGTCGTGCAGTTCGCGGGCGATCCGCAGCCGTTCCGCGTCCGCGCGCCGCTGGGCGGCCTGGGCGCGTTCCGCGCGTTCCCGCGCCCACTGCTCGCGCCGCACCCGCGCCAGTTCGCACACCGCGGCGACGGCCAGCAGCCAGGTGGTGACGACGATCTCCTGGCCCACACCGCCCGCCCCGTCGCCGGCCGGCGGCAGCCACTGGTAGAGCCAGAGCGTGATCAGCGCGTGCCCCGCCCACAGCAGCCCGAGGGCCGCCCAGGCGGCCCGCCGGTGCCCGGCGGCGACGGCGCTGAAGCAGCCGACCACGACGGTCAGGAGAACCGGACCGTAGGGGTAGCCGGCGCCGGTGTAGAGCAGGACCGCCGTGGCCGTGCCGAAGGCGACGGCGACCGGACGGCGCCGCCGCCACAGCAGCAGTACCGAGGCCGCGAGCAGCAGTACGCGCGCGTACCCGTCCAGCGGTACGCGCTGCGGCTGCCCGTGCGCGCCGAAGTTCGTGCCGACGAGGACGAAGACGGTGATCAGGGCGGTCGAACGCCACGGCAGCCGGTCATGGTGCGGCTCCCGGTCTCCGGCCCGGCCCCACCCCGCGGGCCCGTGCCGCCACCGGTGCGAGGGAGCGACTCCGCGCTGCTCTTCCATGCCCGCCACGCTAGACGCCCACCATGCCCGCAGCCGTCAGCCGGACGTGGTGGTCGCGGCTACTCCCCGGGGAGTACACACGACCGCCGACCGGAGCACCGGCGGGCCGGGCGGGGTCGTGCGGGCCGCGTCACCACGCACCCGGGCCGGACGGGCACACACCCAGGTCCTACGGGCCGGGTCCGCGGAACCACCGGTGCGCCGGCGCACATCAGGTACCGGCCGTCAGGCCCACGCTTCCGGCCAGTCGCGTCACCGCGTGGCGGAAGAAGGCTTCGCGGTCCTCGATCACCCGGTTGAACTGCCCGAACACCTCGAAGCCGACCAGTCCGAACAGTTCGGCCCAGGCCGCCACCAGGGCCGCCGCCGCCTCGGGGGGCAGGTCGGGCGCGAGGTCGGCCGCCAGCCGCTCGGCCTCGGGGCGCAGTTCGGCGGTCAGGGGCAGCTCGGTGAGGCCGCTGGTGCCGTGCGCGTCGCGGACGATGCCGATGAGCAGCAGTCCGACGCGCGCGGCGGCGGGAACGGTGGTCTGCGGTGCGGCGTAGCCGGGCACCGGTGAGCCGTAGATCAGCGCGTACTCGTGCGTATGGGCGAGGGCCCACACGCGTACCGCCTCGCACACCGCCGTCCACTGCCGCACGGGGTCCGCGTCGGGCGCCGCCGCTCGGGCGGCCTCGGCCGCCGCGCCGAGGGAGTCGTAGGCGTCGATGATCAGCGCGGTCAGCAGGTCGTCCCGGCTGGGGAAGTAGCGGTACAGCGCGGAGGAGACCATTCCCAGTTCGCGGGCGACGGCCCGCAGCGAGAGCCTGGCCGCGCCCTCCTGCGCGAGCTGTCTGCGCGCCGCGTCCTTGATGGCCGCGGTCACTTCGATCCTGGCTCG
This sequence comes from Streptomyces sp. NPDC047869, assembly GCF_040704065.1. NCBI lineage: Bacteria > Bacillati > Actinomycetota > Actinomycetes > Kitasatosporales > Streptomycetaceae > Streptomyces > Streptomyces sp. NPDC047869. The sequence continues at coordinate 97,742 of NZ_JBEYRK010000027.1, read as the reverse complement.
CGCGCGGGCGCCCTGTGCGGTGCTCATGGCAGCAGTGTGCCACGCGGACGGAGCAGTGCACACAAACGAGAGCATCGAACAAAAAAGAGAGCATCGCTCTTGCTTCGGAGCACCCGCCTGTCCCACACTGGAGTCAACCGAGAGCACTGCTCTCCCGAACCGTGGGGGTCACCATGTCGTCGTCTTCTTCGCCGTACTACCTCAAGGGCAGCCCGCTGAACGTCCGCCTCAACGGGGTCATCGGCTGGCTCGCGCGGCACGGGATCAGCCTCGCGGGAAGCGCCGAGATGTCCGTGCGCGGCCGCAAGAGCGGGCAGATGCAGCGCATTCCGGTCAACCCGCACAGCTACGAGGGCGCGCGGTACCTCGTCTCGGCTCGCGGCCACTCCCAATGGGTGCGCAACATGCGGGTCGCCGGCGGCGGTGAGCTGCGGGTGGGGCGCAAAATGCGCCCGTTCACCGCGCAGGAGCTCCCCGACGCCGAGAAGCTCCCGATCCTGCGGACCTATCTGGAGAAGTGGGGCTGGGAGGTCAACCAGTACTTCCAGGGTGTGACGGCCAAGTCCTCCGACGAGGAAATCCTCGCGGCGGCCGGCGACCACCCCGTCTTCCGGATCACCGTCACGGAGTGACGGTGTCCTCCGCGGCGGCGGGGGCCGCGCCCCGGGCCCGGTCGAACGCGGTCAGGGCGCGCTGGGCGAGCGGATGGGAACGGACCAGCTCGCCCAGGGACGTCGAGCCCTGCGTGATCTCCTTGAACGCCTTCCACGCGGGACGGAAGCCGGTGAGCACCGCGTGGAAGACGCCGGGGCGGCGCTCGAACGCGGCCAGCATCCGCTTGCCGACGCTCATCTCGACGCCGAGCCCCGCCTTGATCGCGAACGCGTAGTTCAGCGCCTGGCGGCGGGTGTCCACGGCGTCGTGCGCCTCGGCGATCCGGACGGCCCACTCCCCGGCCAGCCGGCCCGAGCGCAGCGCGAAGGAGATGCCCTCCCGGGTCCACGGCTCCAGCAGCCCCGCCGCGTCACCGCAGACCAGCACCCGGCCGCGGGAGAGCGGCGAGTCGTCGGCGCGGCAGCGCGTCAGGTGCCCGGAGGAGATGCTCGGCTCGAAGCCGGCCAGTCCGAGCCGGGCGATGAAGTCCTCCAGGTACCGCTTGGTGGCGGCGCCCTCGCCGCGCGCCGAGATCACACCGACCGTCAGCGTGTCGCCCTTGGGGAAGACCCAGCCGTAACTGCCCGGCATGGGGCCCCAGTCGATGAGCACGCGCCCCTTCCAGTCCTCGGCGACCGTCTCCGGGACCGGGATCTCCGCCTCCAGGCCGAGGTCGACCTGGTCCAGCTTCACGCCGACGTGCGCGCCTATGCGGCTGGCGCTGCCGTCGGCGCCGACGACCGCGCGGGCCAGCACGGTCTCACCGCCGTGCAGCACCACGGCGACGGTGCGCCGGTCGGGCACCGTCGAGCCGTGCTGCTCGACCCGCTGGACGGCGACGCCGGTGCGCAGCTCGGCGCCCGCCTTCTGGGCGTGCTCGACGAGCTGCTGGTCGAACTCGGGCCGGTTGATCAGCCCGAACAGCATCTGCCGGGAGCGGCGGGTGCGGGTGAAGCGGCCGTTGTGGGAGAAGGTCACCGCGTGCACGCGGTCCTGGAACGGCAGCTCGAAGCCGGGCGGCAGCGCGTCACGGGACGGGCCGATGATGCCGCCGCCGCACGTCTTGTAGCGCGGCAGCTCGGCTTTCTCCAGCAACAGGACGCGCCGCCCCGCGACCGCCGCCGCGTAGGCCGCCGAGGCCCCCGCGGGTCCCGCGCCCACCACGACGACGTCCCATACCCGCTGCACGTCGTCCGCCGAAGAGTTCTCGCCGCTCACGATGGTCTACTGCTCCGATCAAGCCGCTGCCGCACCTGTCCCCCGCATCCTACGGCGACGATCACGGCGGGCCGCTGTGGGAGGATCGGTGTACTCACCCGGTACAACGTCGCACCCACGAGGAGCGTGCCCATGTCGTCGAATCCGGTCGCCGAGACCGTCGCCTCGCTGCTGCCCAGGGCCAAGGCGGAGCTGGCCGAACTGGTCGCCTTCAAGTCGGTGGCCGACTTCGCGCAGTTCCCGAGGAGCGAGAGCGAGGGCGCCGCGAACTGGATCGCGGACGCGCTGCGCGCCGAGGGATTCGTGGACGTGGCGCTGCTGGACACCCCGGACGGCACGCAGTCGGTGTACGGCTTCCTGCCGGGCCCGGAGGGCGCAAAAACGGTTCTGCTCTACGCCCACTACGACGTCCAGCCGCCGCTGGACGAGGCCGGCTGGACCACCCCGCCGTTCGAGCTGACCGAGCGGAACGGCCGCTGGTACGGCCGCGGCAGCGCCGACTGCAAGGGCGGCGTGATCATGCACCTGCTCGCGCTGCGCGCGCTGAAGGCCAACGGCGGCGTCCCGGTGAACGTCAAGGTGATCGTCGAGGGCTCGGAGGAGCAGGGCACGGGCGGTCTTGAGCGGTACGCCGAGCAGCACCCCGAGCTGCTGCTCGCGGACACGATCGTGATCGGCGACGCCGGCAACTTCCGGGTCGGCCTGCCCACGGTCACCACCACCCTGCGCGGCATGACCATGGTCCGGGTCCAGGTCGACACCCTCGCCGGCAACCTGCACTCGGGCCAGTTCGGCGGCGCCGCCCCGGACGCGCTCGGCGCGCTGATCCGGGTCCTGGACTCGCTGCGCGCCGAGGACGGCTCGACCACCGTGGACGGGCTCGACTCCAGCGCGCGGTGGGAAGGCCTCGAGTACACCGAGGAGCAGTTCCGCAAGGACGCCAGGGTGCTGGACGGCGTGGGCCTGATCGGTGACGGCTCGGTCGCGGACCGCATCTGGGCCCGCCCGGCGGTCACCGTCCTCGGCATCGACTGCCCGCCGGTCGTGGGCGCCACCCCGTCGGTACAGGCCGGCGCCCGGGCGCTGATCAGCCTGCGGGTGCCGCCGGGCGTGGACGCGGCCGGGGCGACCAAGCTGCTGCAGGCGCACATCGAGGCGCACACCCCGTGGGGCGCCCGGGTCACCACCGAGCAGATCGGCCAGGGCCAGGCCTTCCGCGCCGACACCTCCAGCCCGGCCTACCGGGCGATGGCCGACGCGATGACGGTCGCCTACCCGGGCGAGGCGATGAGCTACGCCGGCCAGGGCGGCTCCATTCCGCTGTGCAACACCCTCGCCGGTCTCTACCCGCAGGCGGAGATCCTGCTGATCGGCCTGAGCGAGCCCGAGGCGCAGATCCACGCGGTCAACGAGAGCGTGTCCCCCGAGGAGCTGGAGCGGCTGTCGGTCGCCGAGGCGCTGTTCCTGACCAACTACGCGGCGGGCTGAACCCTTCTGCCCGCGGCAGAGCGCCCTCGCCACCGGGCGGGGGCGCCGCCTACGTTCGGCGGATGGACGTGCTGGAACTGCTCCCCCGCCTGCATCTGCTGCGCTTCCCGGTCGGCCAGGCCTATCTCTGGCGCGACGGCGACGAGCTGTCGCTGATCGACGCGGGGGCGATCGGCTCGGGCCGCGCGATCGCCGGAGCGATCACGGCACTGGGCCGCGCCCCCGGGGACGTACGGCGGATCGTGCTGACCCATTTCCACGAGGACCACGCCGGCGGGGCGGGCGAGTTCGCCACGCTGAGCGGCGCCGAGGTGCTCGCGCACCAGCTGGACGCGCCGTTCGTGCTCGGTGAACGCCCGGGTCCGCCCCCGCGGTTCGAGGACTGGGAGCTGCCGGTCCACGCGGAGGCGGCACGGCACCTGCCCGGGGGCCAGCCCCGGCGGCCCCGGCATGTCACGGCGCTGTCCGACGGCGCGGTGCTCGGCTTCGGCGGCGGCGCGCGGGTGCTGCACGTCCCCGGGCACACGGACGGCAGCATCGCCCTCTTCGTTCCCGACGAGGGCGTGCTGTTCACGGGCGACACGGTGGCCGCCTCGCCGGTCGACGGATCGGTCATGCCGGGCGTGTTCAACCTCGACCGCCCTCGCCTGATGCGATCCCTGCGCCGGTTGGCCGCGCTCGATGCCGAACTGGCGTGCTTCGGCCACGGCGAACCGGTGCTGGGCGGTGCGTCGGCCGCTCTGAGGAGAGCGGCCGACGGCGGACCGTCCACCGGCTGACGGCAAGGGCGGCAGGGCGGCGCGGAGCCGTCAGGCCGCCCGGCCCACGACCGGTACGCCGGCCTCCAGGTAGAGGGCGGTCCCCCGCTGCCGGGCCCGGAGCGCCCAGCGCAGCCGTTCGTAGCGCACCGGCGGCAGCATGCCGGCGGCCTCCTGCTCGGTCGCGAAGCGCCAGCCGCGCAGCTCGGGACCCGGCAGCAGCACCCGCGCCGCCTCGGCGGAGTCCAGCGTGCCCCCGTCGAAGAGCAGGCGCAGTCCGCCGTAGCCGGGCGGCACCGGCCGTTCCCAGTCCACGACCAGCAGCCGGGGCACCTCCCGCAGCCGTATCCCGGTCTCCTCGGCCACCTCGCGCATCCCGGCCCGGGCGGGGGCCTCACCGCGCTCGACCACACCGCCGGGGAATTCCCAGCCTGGTTTGTAGGTGGGGTCGACGAGCAGCACCCGGTCCTGCTCGTCGAAGAGCAGCACACCGGCGGCGAGGGTCTCGGCGGTGGGCTCGGGGGTCTGCACGATGTCGACGGGCGGCACGGCACCGCTGCCCACGGCGTCGGCGATGCGGACGGCGGTCTCGTACGGGGTGAGGCCGCTGGAGTCCACCAGGTGGGCGTCGGCGGTGAGCCAGGAGGCGAGGGCGGCGCGGTAGGGCTCGAGGTGGTCGTACGCCCACTGCCGCTGCCGTGTCTCGCCGTCCGGCGGGACGTCGCGCCCGGCGATACGCGCCCGCAGGATCGTTTCGGCCGGGGTGAGCAGCAGATGCCGTACGGGTATCCGGCGTGCGGCGAGACCGCCGAAGATCTCGTCGCGGTACTCCTGGCGCAGCAGGGTCATGGGAACGACGAGCGTGCCGCCCAGTTCCGCGAGCATCGCGGCCGCCGTGTCGATCACGAGCCGGCGCCAGATCGGCAGGTCCTGGAAGTCGCCGACCTCGGCGAGGCGCTTGGGCGGCAGCAGGTGCGGGAGTGCCGCGCCGATGACCTCGGGGTCGAAGAGCGTGCTGTTCGGGATCAGTTCGATCAGTTCCCGTGCGGTCGTTGTCTTCCCCGCACCGAACGCGCCGTTGATCCAGACGACGGTCACGGACTCCCCCTCTGCTGTTGGCCCCCTGTGGCTTGCCCGCTCCACCCTGCCACGGAAACCACGTCCAGTTGAGGGCGCGCATACGCCAGTGCCGGTGCCTCCCGTGAGGGTGACACCGGCACTTTCACCGGGGGTCCGGGGCTACTTCTTGCCCCGCGCGTCCTCCGCGACGGCGAGGGTGGCCTGGCTGACCAGGTGGTCGACGTCGCCGAGGGTGTTGGAGAGCTTGAAGTCGCGGACGGGCTCCTGGTCCGCGGCGTGGGACGGGGTGACGGCGGCCACGACGAATCCGGTGGCGAGGGAGGCGATGGCGAGCATGCTGCGCTTCTTCATGCCCTGATCAACTGCCGAACCCTCCGCGGGGTCACGCGGATGACGCGGATTCGCCCCCGCCGGCCCGGCGGCGGTCCGGCACCGGGGCCGTGAACGCTGCCGGCCGGGCGTTCAGACCCCCGCCGCCGTCGTGTCCGGACGGCGGGACAGCGCGGCCGCGGCGGCGCCGACCAGGCCCGCGTCCGTGCCCATCTGGGCCGGGGTGACCGTCAGCCGCTGGACGAAGGAGAGGGTCGCGTAGTCGGTGAGCGCCTTGCGCAGGGGCGTCAAGAGGATGTCGCCGGCCTTGCCGACGCCCCCGCCGATCACGGCGATGTCGATCTCCACCAGGGTCGCGGTGGCCGCGATCCCGGCGGCCAGGGCCTGCGCGGCCCGTTCGAAGGAGGCCACGGCCACCGGATCGCCCGCCCGGGCGGCGGCGGCCACCGCCGCGGCGGAGGTGTCCCCGTCGGGGCCCGGCAGCCAGCCCCGCTCCAGGGCCCGGCGGGCGATGTTGGGGCCGCTGGCGATGCGCTCGACGCAGCCGCGGGCGCCGCACGGGCACGGGTCTCCGTCGAGATCGACGCTGATGTGCCCGATGTGCCCGGCGTTGCCGGTCGGGCCGGGATGCAGCCGGCCGCCCAGCACCAGGCCGCCGCCGACGCCCGTCGAGACGACCATGCACAGCGCGTTGTCGTGGCCGCGGGCGGCGCCCTGCCAGTGCTCCGCCGCGGTGATGGCCACCCCGTCGCCGATCAGCTCCACCGGCAGCCCGCCGGTGACCGCGCCTACCCGCTCGACCAGCGGGAAGTCACGCCAGCCCGGCACGTTCACCGGGCTCACGGTGCCCGCCGAGGCGTCCACCGGGCCCGCGCTGCCGATGCCGACCGAGCCGGCCCGCTCCCACAGAGGGGAGGCGGCGAGATCGCCGAGCACTCCCTCGACGGCCCGCATGACCGTTTCTCCGTCCTGCTGGGCGGGGGTCGCGCGCTGGGCACGGGCCTGGATCCGTCCGTGACCGTCCACCAGCGCGCCGGCGATCTTGGTGCCGCCGATGTCGAGGGCCGCCACGAGGTCGGTGTACATCAGAGTCAGATCTCCCCGTTGATGCTCGAAAACCAAACAGACGCGGGCCGGTCAGGCGGTGGGGGCGCGGGCCGGAGACAGCGGTGAACAGTCTCTCCGCTTCTGACAACGTTGTCCAGGCTCTATGCTCGACGCCACATCCTCATACAAACCATCGAACGCCGCAGCCGCCCTTCCCAGAATTCCACGGACACAGGACAGGACACCGCATCGTGCCCGAGACCACCCGCCGCGCAGACCGCCTCACCGGGAACCGTTACGGCAACCGCCCGACGATGAAGGACGTGGCGGCCCGGGCCGGGGTGGGCCTGAAGACGGTGTCCCGGGTGGTCAACGGCGAGCCCGGCGTCACCCCGGACACCGAGCGCCGGGTGCAGGAGGCGATCGAGGCGCTCGGCTTCCGCCGCAACGACAGCGCGCGGGTGCTGCGCAAGGGCCGGACCGCCAGCATCGGCCTGATCCTGGAGGATCTCGCGGACCCCTTCTACGGCCCCCTCAGCCGCGCGGTCGAAGAGGTGGCCCGCGCCCACGGCGCCCTGCTGATCAACGGCTCCAGCGCGGAGGACCCCGGACGTGAGCAGGAGCTGGCGCTGGCACTGTGCGCGCGGCGGGTGGACGGCCTGGTGATCATCCCGGCCGGCGACGACCACCGCTATCTGGAGCCGGAGCTGCGGGCTGGCGTGGCCACCGTGTTCGTGGACCGGCCCGCCGGGAAGATCGACGCCGACGTCGTCCTGTCCGACAACCACGGGGGCGCCCGTGACGGCGTGGCCCACCTGATCGCGCACGGCCACCGCCGGATCGGCTTCATCGGCGACATGCCCCGCATCCATACCGCCGCGGAGCGACTGCGCGGCTACCGGGCCGCCATGGAGGACGCCGGGATACCCGTCGAGGACGCCTGGATGTCCCTCGGCGCGACGGATCCGGAGCGGGTGCGCCGGGCGGCCGAGGAGATGCTCTCCGGCCCCTCCCCCGTCACCGCCATCTTCACCGGCAACAACCGGGTGACGGTCACCGTGATCCGGGTCCTCGCCGGGCGGTCCCGTCCGGTCGCCCTCGTCGGGTTCGACGACATCGAGCTGGCCGACCTGCTCCAGCCGGGCGTGACGGTGGTCGCCCAGGACGCGGCCGCTCTCGGCCGGACCGCCGCCGAGCGCCTCTTCCGCCAGCTCGACGGCACCCTCGTCGCGCCGGAGCGCATCGAGCTGCCGACGCGGCTGATCACCCGCGGCTCCGGCGAACTGCCGCCCGCCGGCTGAGCCGGGGCGAGGCGGCGCCGCCGGCGCGGCGCCCCGCTACGTGGCGGAGGCCGTGAGGTCGCCGCGGCGGGGCATCGCGAAGCCCTCGAGGTCGGCCCGGGTCAGTCCGCTCAGCCGGGCCACCTCCGCGACGTCCAGGGCCCCGCAGTCCAGGCCGCGCAGCAGGTAGCCGCTGAGGGCCTTGGCGGTGGCGGGCTCGTCCATGACGTCGCCGCCGGCCCGGTTGGCGTAGCGGGCGAGGCGGCCCGCCGCCTGCTCGAAGCCCTCGCGGTAGAAGGCGAAGACGGCGGCGTAGCGGGTCGGGATGTGGCCGGGGTGCATGTCCCAGCCCTGGTAGTAGGCGCGGGCCAGGGCGCGGCGGGTGAGGCCGTAGTGCAGGCGCCAGGCGTCGTGGACCTTCTCGGCCGGGCCGACCGGGAGCACGTTGGTGGAGCCGTCCGAGACCCGTACGCCGGTGCCCGCGGCCGCGACCTGCATCACCGCCTTGGCGTGGTCGGCGGCGGGATGGTCGCTCGCCTGGTGGGCGGCGGAGACCCCGAGGCAGGCGCTGTAGTCGAAGGTGCCGTAGTGCAGTCCGGTGGCGCGGCCCCCGGCGGCCTGGATCATGCGGGCGACGGTGGCGGTGCCGTCGGCGGCGAGGATGGACTGACTGGTCTCGATCTGGATCTCGAAGCCGAGCCGCCCGGCCGGCAGTCCGTGGGCCGTCTCGAAGGCCTCCAGCAGACGCGCGAACGCGCCGACCTGCTCGGCGTACGTCACCTTCGGCAGGGTCAGCACGAGTCCGCCGGGAAGTCCGCCGGCCTCCATCAGGCCGGTGAGGAAGACGTCGAGAGTGCGGATGCCCCGGTCGCGCACGGCGGCCTCCATGCACTTCATGCGGATGCCCATATAGGGGGCCGCCGTGCCGTCGCGGTACGCCTCGGCGATCAGACGGGCCGCGCGCGCGGCGGTCTCGTCCTCCTCGGCGTCCGGGCGGGGGCCGTAGCCGTCCTCGAAGTCGACGCGCAGGTCCTCCACGGGTTCGCGCTCCAGCTTGGCCCGGACGCGCGAGTACACCGGCTCCGCCAGGTCGTCGGAGAGGCCCAGCACCGCGGCGAAGGAGGCGGCGTCGGAGGCGTGTTCGTCGAGCGCCGCGAGGGCCCGGTCGCCCCACGAACGGATGGTGCCGGCGTCGAAGGCGTCGCCGGGTACGTACACCGTGTGGACGGGCTGCCGGGTGCCGGGGTCGCCCGGGTAGCGGCGCGCAAGCTCCGCGTCGACCGGCGCGAGGGAGGCGCTGATCTCCTCGCTGACGGCACCCGCGAGGCTCGTGGCCACCTTCTCCTGCTGACCCATCCCACACCCTCCAAGTTTTCCGCTCTACGGAATCAACAATCCGTTGAACGAAGTTATCCGGGGTGCTTCCCGCCGGTCAACACCCAGGAAGGCCGGCCGGCACCGGTCCGGATGTGTCCAGCATGCGCCGAGGCCCCCGTGACCGTGCCGGTCACAGGGGCCTCGTGGAGCGAGGGGAAAACTCAGCCCTTGCGGGCCTTGACCTCGTCGGTCAGCTGCGGGACGACGTCGAAGAGGTCGCCGACCACGCCGTAGTCGACCAGGTCGAAGATCGGGGCCTCGGCGTCCTTGTTGACGGCCACGATCGTCTTCGAGGTCTGCATACCGGCGCGGTGCTGGATCGCGCCGGAGATGCCGTTGGCGATGTAGAGCTGCGGCGAGACCGACTTGCCGGTCTGGCCGACCTGGTTGGTGTGCGGGTACCAGCCCGCGTCCACCGCGGCGCGCGAGGCGCCGACGGCCGCGCCGAGGGAGTCGGCGAGCGCCTCGATGATCGAGAAGTTCTCGGCGCCGTTGACGCCACGGCCGCCGGAGACCACGATCGCGGCCTCGGTCAGCTCCGGGCGGCCCGTCGACTCACGCGGCGTACGGCCGGTGACCTTGGTGCCGGTGGCCTTCTCGGAGAAGGACACGCTCAGGGCCTCGACCGCGCCGGCGGCCGGGGCGGCCTCCACGGCGGCCGAGTTCGGCTTGACCGTGATGACCGGGGTGCCCTTGGAGACACGGGACTTGGTGGTGAAGGACGCGGCGAACACCGACTGGGTGGCCACCGGGCCCTCGTCGCCGGCCTCGAGGTCGACGGCGTCGGTGATGATGCCGGAGCCGATGCGCAGCGCCAGACGGGCGGCGATCTCCTTGCCCTCGGCGGAGGACGGGACCAGCACCGCGGCCGGGGAGACGGCCTCGTGGGCGGCCTGCAGGGCGTCCACCTTCGGCACGACCAGGTACTCGGCGTACTCGGACGCGTCGTGGGTGAGGACCTTCACGGCGCCGTGCTCGGCGAGCGTGGCGGCGGTGTCGGCGGCGCCGTTGCCCAGCGCGACGGCGACGGGCTCGCCGATGCGGCGGGCCAGGGTCAGCAGCTCGAGGGTGGGCTTGCGGACGGCACCGTCCACGTGGTCGACGTAGACGAGGACTTCAGCCATGGGATTGCTCTCCTGCGTAACGAAGTTGAGGGGCGGTCAGCGGGTGCGAGCCCTTAGATGAACTTCTGGCTCGCGAGGTACTCGGCGAGCTGCTTGCCGCCCTCGCCCTCGTCCTTGACGATGGTGCCGGCCGTGCGGGCCGGACGCTCGTTCGCGGCCTCGACCTTGGTCCAGGCACCCTCCAGGCCGACTTCCTCGGCCTCGATGTCCAGGTCGGACAGGTCCCAGGACTCCACCGGCTTCTTCTTGGCCGCCATGATGCCCTTGAAGGACGGGTAGCGCGCCTCGCCCGACTGGTCGGTGACGGACACGACGGCCGGCAGGGAGGCCTCGAGCTGCTCGCTGGCGGCGTCGCCGTCGCGGCGGCCCTTGACCGTGCCGTCCTCGACCGAGACCTCGGAGAGCAGGGTGACCTGCGGGACTCCGAGACGCTCGGCGACCAGCGCCGGGACGACACCCATGGTGCCGTCGGTGGAGGCCATGCCGGAGATCACCAGGTCGTAACCGGCCTTCTCGATGGCCTTGGCCAGCACCAGCGAGGTGCCGATGGCGTCGGTGCCGTGCAGGTCGTCGTCCTCGACGTGGATGGCCTTGTCGGCACCCATCGACAGGGCCTTGCGGAGCGCGTCCTTGGCGTCCTCGGGGCCGATGGTCAGCACGGTGACCTCGGCGTCGTCCGCGTCCTCCGCGATCTGCAGCGCCTGCTCCACCGCGTACTCGTCCAGCTCGGAGAGCAGACCGTCCACGTCGTCGCGGTCGACGGTCAGGTCATCGGCGAAGTGCCGGTCGCCAGTGGCGTCGGGCACGTACTTCACAGTGACAACGATCCTCAAGCTCACGCCGGCTCTCCTACTGCATCGTCATTTCCGGGCTGCCTCTTGGAGGCAGCATAGGCGCCTCAAGCGGCCGATTCCGGTCGGGGCGTCCGCGCGCTCCGACCGAAATATTACTCGTCAGTACACCCAGTTCCTGCCCGCTAAGCAAGCGCTTTGAACTGTGACCTTCGCAACGCAGCGTAACCGGAAATCGACGTCCACGCAGGCCGGCGGCGGTGTGCTCAGTCCCGCAGTCCGTTGAAGCGGCCCTGGTGGTAGAGGAGGGGCCGGCCGGCGCCCGTGGAGTCACCGAGGACCACCTCGGCGAGCACGATCCGGTGGTCGCCCGCCGGGACCCGGCCGACCACGCGGCAGACCAGCCAGGCGAGCACGTCGTCGAGCACGGGTACGCCCTCCGGGCCCTCGCGCCAGGCGGTGGGCGCGCCGAACCGGTCGGCACCGCTGCGGGCGAAGGTGGCCGCCAGGTCGCTCTGGTGCTCACCGAGTATGTGGATGCCGACGTACTCGGACGTCGCCACGGCGGGCCAGCTCGAAGCGCCGGTGCCGATGCCGAAGGAGACGAGCGGCGGCTCGGCGGAGACGGACGTGAGGGAGGTGGCGGTGAAGCCGGCCGGTCCCGCGGCGCCGCGTGCGGTGATCACCGCCACACCGGCGGCGTGCCGGCGGAAGGTGGAGCGGAGCAGGTCGGGAGAGGCGAGCCGGTAGGCGCCGAGTTCGGGGGTGGCCGTCAAGGAATTGTCCTTCTGCGAGGGGGTTCGAGCAGGGCCGGGGCTGGTCAACAGCCCGGACAGCGAGCGCTCGCGGTGCGGGCCAGGTCGACGTGGACCCGCCCGAAGAGAAGGAGTTCGGTCGGCACAGGGCCAGGCTGACGACAGATGGCACACACAGTCAAGTTCGGTCCGCGATCCGGGAGGAGGCTCACCCGGCTCCGGGGCCTCACACCGCCTCCCCGAGTGCGGCGATCACATCCGCCCTGCGCGGCTGTCCGGCGGCGCGCCGCACGACCCGCCCCTCGGCGTCCAGGACCAGCACGGTGGGCGTCTTGAGGATGTCCAGCGCCCGTACGAGGTCCAGGCGCGCCTCGGCGTCGATCTCGACGTGGGCGACGCCCGGCACCAGCTCCGCGACCTCGCCGAGGACGCGCCGGGTGGCCCGGCAGGGGGCGCAGAAGGCGCTGGAGAACTGCACCAGCGTGGCCCGCGCGCCCAGTTCGCCGCCCAGTTCCGCCGCACCGAGCCGTCTGCCGTCGTCCCGCACGCGCACCCGTACCCTCCCGCTCCGCCGCCTGTGCAGCACTCCGTAGGCGCTCGCCGCGACGAGCACCGCCACGCACACCATCAGTCCGGTCATCTTCGGCACAAGCGTTCACGAGACCGCAAAGATTCCCGCCTCCCGGAAGAGCCGCCGTTGCGGAATGCTTCGTTCATGGACATCGACGCGAGAGGTCCGCGCTTCGGTGCGGCCGTGACGACCGTGGTGCTCTCCGTGGCGCTGATCACGCGAAGCCCCTGGCTGCTGGCCTGGCAGACCCTCGCGTTCACGCTCGGGGCGGCCGGCGGGGTCGGGCGGTCGCCGTACGGTGTGCTGTTCCGGACGCTGGTGCGGCCGCGGCTCGGGCCGCCGACGGAGTTCGAGGCGCCCGAACCGCCGCGGTTCGCACAGGCCGTGGGGCTGGTCTTCGCCGGGCTCGGTCTGGTGGGCCTCACGGTGGGGCCGGCCTGGCTGGGGCTCGGGGCGACCGGCGCGGCGCTCGGGGCGGCCTTCCTCAACGCCGCGTTCGGCCACTGCCTGGGGTGCGAGATGTACCTGCTGCTCAAGAGGGTGACGGTACGGCCGGAGTGACGAGGATCTCGCCGTGTCCGGGCACCAGGACTGGCTACCCGTCCGTTCTTCGGGCACGATCTGCGAGACGCCGTAAACCTACGGCTGCGTAACTTTCCCGCCGGGAGCCCCCTTTCCCGAGCAGAGCAGAAAGGGTCCACCCCGCCCATGGCAGAGCTGGTCTACCGTCCCGTCATCGGTTTCGCCAAGACGCTGTTCAAGGCCTGGGACCTGAAGATCGACTGCCAGGGGTCGGAGAACATCCCACGCTCGGGCGGTGCGGTGCTGGTGAGCAATCACATCAGCTACCTGGACTTCATCTTCAACGGGCTGGCCGCCCTGCCGCAGAAGCGCCTGGTGCGTTTCATGGCGAAGGAGTCCGTGTTCCGGCACAAGGTGTCCGGCCCGCTGATGCGCGGGATGAAGCACATCCCGGTGGACCGCCGGCAGGGTGAGGCGGCGTACGAGCACGCCCTGGACTCGCTGCGCTCGGGGGAGGTCATCGGGGTGTTCCCGGAGGCCACGATCTCGCAGTCGTTCACGCTGAAGAGCTTCAAGTCGGGCGCCGCCCGCCTGGCCCAGGAGGCGGGCGTGCCGCTCGTCCCGATGGCGGTGTGGGGCACCCAGCGGTTGTGGACCAAGGGGCAGCCGCGCAACTTCCGGCGCAGCCACACCCCGATCACCATCCGGGTCGGCGAGCCGGTCGAGGCGCCGCGCGACCAGTACGCGGGCGCCATCACCCGCCGTCTGCGCGAGCGCGTGCAGGAGCTGCTCGACGCCGCCCAGCGTGCCTACCCCGCGCGCCCCAGGGGCTCGGAGGACTCCTGGTGGATGCCGGCCCATCTGGGCGGTTCGGCGCCGACGGTGGAGCAGCTGAGGGCGGCCGAGGCGCACTGACCCGCCGCCGGCCGAACCTCACCGGTACGCAGAGGAGTTCACGACGGGCCTCGTCGCCCTACAGGCGGTCGGGCAGCGTCCGCCACAGGTGCGGGCGGTCCGGGGCGGCCTTCAGCGCGCCGACGACGGCCGGATGCGGTCCGGCGTACAGGACCGGGTAGTCCGCCTCGTGCGACGCGGGGTCCGGGATCCAGGCCAGCCGCTCGCCGTTCAAGGAGAACCGGGCGTCCACACCGGGCTTGTTGCCGCGCGGATCCTGCCGGTGCCAGGCGCCGTGGAAGCGCACCGCCACCAGGCCGTGCAGGACATGACCGCCGCCGTCGTCGTGCGTCAGCCGCTGGTAGCACAGCGCCGTCGGGATGTCCTCGGCGCGCAGCAGGGCCGCCAGGGCGTGCGCCTTGGCGTGGCAGATGCCCGTGCGCAGCGCCAGTACGTCGGAGGCCCGCCAGGTCACGCGCGGGTCGTCCGCGTCGGCGGAGTGCGGGACGGTGTCGCGCACGAACTCATACGCGGCCTGTGCATAGGCATACGAGTCCGCGACATCTTCGGCGAGGCGGGCGGCCGTCGCCCGCACGACCGGATGATGATGGTCGATGACTTCGTCAGCGGCCAGGTAGGCGGACAGGTCGGCGGTGTCCTGGATCAGCTCCATGCCCGCAGAGCATAGGTAAGCGATCACCCGGCAGTCAATGACTTTCCAAGCGATCGCATACCTATGCATAGATGGGGACTAGCGCGCCATCTCCTCCTTGAGCGCCGCCACGAAGAGGTCGACGTCCTCCTCCGTGGTGTCGAAGGAGCACATCCAGCGCACATCGCCGGCGGCCTCGTCCCAGAAGTAGAAGCGGAACCGCTTCTGCAGGCGCACGCTCACCTCGTGCGGCAGCCGCGCGAAGACGCCGTTGGCCTGCACCGGGTAGAGGATCTCCACTCCGTGGACCGCCCGCACGCCCTCGGCCAGCCGCTGGGCCATTTCGTTGGCGTGGCGGGCGTTGCGCAGCCAGAGGTCCTTGGCGAGCAGCGCCTCCAGCTGCACCGACACGAAGCGCATCTTGGAGGCGAGCTGCATGCTCATCTTCCGGATGTGCTTCATGTGGGAGACCGCGTCCTGGTTGATGACCACGACCGCCTCGCCGAACAGAGCGCCGTTCTTCGTGCCGCCGAGCGAGAGGATGTCCACGCCGACGGCGTTGGTGAAGGTCCGCATCGGCACGTCGAGGGACGCGGCGGCGTTCGCTATCCGGGAGCCGTCCAGGTGCACCTTCATGCCGCGCGCGTGGGCGTGCTCGCAGATCGCGCGGATCTCGCCGGGCGTGTAGAGCGTGCCCAGCTCCGTGCTCTGGGTGATCGACACGACCTGCGGCATGGCACGGTGCTCGTCCTCCCAGCCGAAGGCCTGCCGGTCGATCAGCTCGGGCGTGAGCTTGCCGTCGGGCGTGGGCACGGTGAGCAGCTTCAGACCGCCCATGCGCTCGGGGGCGCCGCCCTCGTCGACGTTGATGTGCGCGCTCTCGGCGCAGATCACCGCGCCCCAGCGGTCGGTGACCGCCTGGAGCGCGACGACGTTCGCGCCGGTGCCGTTGAAGACCGGGAAGGCCTCCGCCGTGGGGCCGAAGTGGCCGCGGACGATCCGCTGGAGGTTCTCGGTGTAGTCGTCCTCGCCGTACGCCACCTGGTGGCCGCCGTTGGCCAGGGCGATGGCGGCCAGCACCTCCGGGTGCACTCCGGCGTAGTTGTCACTGGCGAAACCGCGGACCTCGGGGTCGTGATGACGACGCGCGTCGGTCCTGGGAGGGTTCACGGCTTCTCGGTCAGCCACAGACGGTTTCCGTTCACTTCGGCGGCGGTCTTGCTCCAGACGCCCTCGATGGCCTCGGCCAGGTCCTTGACGTCCGTGAAGCCCGCGAACTTCGCGTTGGGGCGTTCGGCGCGCATCGCGTCGTGCACCAGCGCCTTCACCACCAGGATGGCAGCCGCCGAGCGCGGGCCCGCCTCGCCCCCCGCCTTGCGGAAGCCGTCCGCCATGGCGAGCGTCCAGGCCTCCGCCGCGGCCTTGGCGGCGGAGTACGCCGCGTTCCCGGCGGTGGGCTTCGACGCGCCGGCGGCGCTGATCAGCAGGTAGCGGCCGCGGTCGCTGCGCTGCAGGACGTCGTAGAAGGCCAGGGAGGTGTTCTGGACGGTGCGGACCAGCAGCTTCTCCAGCAGGTCCCAGTCGGCGAGGTCGGTCTCGGCGAAGGTGGCGCTGCCGCGCCAGCCGCCGACGAGGTGGACCAGACCGTCGATGCGGCCGAACTCCTTCTCGGTGCGGTCGGCCCAGGCGCGGGTGGAGCCCAGGTCGAGCAGGTCGACCGTCTCACCCGTGACCGTGGCCCCGCCGCCCGCGTAGCGGGCCGCGTCCACGGCCTCCGCGAGGCGCTCGGGGTTGTTGTCGGCGCCGACGACGATCGCGCCCGCCTCGGCGAGCCGGACCAGCGCGGCGTGCCCGGCGGGTCCGCCCGCACCGGCCACCGCGATCACCGCACCACTGAGAGACCCGTTCCCCACCATGTTCTTCCCCTCTTGAGCAGTGTCGTTGAGGCGGTCGCTCACGCGGCGATCCGCTCGGCGCCGTCCGCGGTGATGCCCTTGGTGGAGGCGATCACGTTCTTCAGCTTCTTGGACAGGGCCTCATAGAACATGCTCAGCGGAAACTCGTCCGGAAGCACGTCGTCGACGAGCTTGCGCGGCGGCAGGGACAGGTCCAGGGCCTCCGGGCCCTTGGCCCACTTGGAGCCGGGGTGCGGGGCCAGGTAGGTGGCGACCAGCTCGTAGCCGGCGAACCAGTGCACCAGCTTGGGGCGGTCGATGCCGTCCTTGTACAGCTTCTCGATCTCGGCGCACAGCTGGTTGGTGACCTGCGGGGCGCGCTCCCAGTCGATGGAGAGCTTGTTGTCGGTCCAGCGGACGACATCGTGCTTGTGCAGGTAGGCGAAGAGCAGCTGGCCGCCGAGGCCGTCGTAGTTGCGGTTGCGGTCGCCGGTGACCGGGAAGCGGAACATGCGGTCGAAGAGCACCGCGTACTGCACGTCACGGGCCTGCGGGACGCCGTCCGCCTCGAGCTTCACGGCCTCCTTGAAGGCGGTGAGGTCGCAGCGCAGTTCCTCCAGGCCGTACATCCAGAACGGCTGGCGCTGCTTGATCATGAACGGGTCGAACGGCAGGTCACCGTGGCTGTGGGTGCGGTCGTGGACCATGTCCCAGAGCACGAAGGCCTCTTCGCAGCGCTTCTGGTCGTGGATCATCGCGGCGATGTCCTCGGGCAGCTTCAGGCCCAGGATGTCCACGGAGGCGTCGGTGACCCGGCGGAAGCGGGCGGCCTCACGGTCGCAGAAGATGCCGCCCCATGAGAACCGTTCCGGCGCCTCGCGCACGGCGATGGTCTCCGGGAAGAGGACCGCGGAGTTGGTGTCGTAGCCGGCCGTGAAGTCCTCGAACTTGATGCCGCAGAAGAGCGGGTTGTCGTACCGGGTGCGCTCCAGTTCGGCCAGCCAGTCCGGCCAGACCATGCGCAGCACGACCGCCTCGAGGTTGCGGTCGGGGTTGCCGTTCTGGGTGTACATCGGGAAGACGACCAGGTGCTGGAGGCCGTCCGCACGGCCCGCCGCGGGCTGGAACGCCAGCAGGGAGTCCAGGAAGTCCGGTACCTGGAAGCCCTCCTCCGCCCAGCGGCGCAGGTCCTCGACGAGCGCCTCGTGGTAGGCCGCGTCGTGCGGGAGCAGCAGGGAGAGCCGCTCGACCGACTCGACGACACGGCGCACGGCGGCCTCGGCGTCGGCACGCTCCGGGGCGCCCTCGGCCTCGAAGTCGATCGATCCGTCCTTGGACTGCCATGGCCGGATCTGCTCCACGGCATCCTTGAGCACGGGCCAGGCCGGGTGCTCAACCACCCTGGTCAGCGAAGGAACCTTCTCCTCCGTAGCCACCTGCACAAGAATTTCCGTCATGTCCCATCCTCCACGGGAGAACCTCGCGTACGCACACCGTACGCATACCCCGTTTCTCCCAGCAAGAGGCAGCTCGGGAAATTATTCTGCGCAACCCCATGGTCACCGCTGTTTTTCCTGCACGAAACCGTGACGGCGGTCACTTTCGTTGAGGGCCGGAGCACCGCGAGAGCCGTGGGCACCGCTCGGATCCAGACGGTCAACTCCCAGGAGACGCGCCCACGCCCGGGTGACGACAGGGACGGATACGAGCCAGTCGCCGCACGCCCCGCGCTCCGATCCCCGGCGCAGACGCGGGTTCATCACGGGACCCGGCCGTTAGGCTGCGACTCAGCCGCGTGGACAGCGACGCCCGTCGGGTCCGCGGGCGCCGAGCCGCCGTCGACGGAAGCGGGTTGAGCCTTGAACTTCCTTACCATCGGTCACCGCGGGGTCATGGGTGTGGAGCCCGAGAACACCCTTCGCTCCTTCGTCGCCGCGCAACAGGCCGGCCTCGACCTGATCGAACTCGATCTGCACCTGAGCAAGGACGGCGCCCTGGTCGTCATGCACGACGCCGAGGTGGACCGTACGACCGACGGCACCGGGCCCATCGCCGAGATGACCCTCGCGGAGCTGCGCGCCCTGGACGCGGGCCGCGGGGAGCGCGTGCCGGTCTTCGAGGAGGTCCTGGACGCGGTACGGACGCCGTTGCAGGCGGAGATCAAGGACGTGGCGGCGGCCCGGGCGCTGGCGGAGGTCATGCACCGGCGGGACCTCGTCTCGCGGGTGGAGGTGTCCTCCTTCCACGACGAGGCCATCGCCGAGATCGCCCGGCTGGTGCCGGGCGTGCGCACCGCGCTCATCGCCAGCCGCTACGGCACCGACGTGGTGGACCGCGCCAGGACGGCGGGGGCCGCGACCGTCTGCCTCAACATCCGGCGGCTGAGCCTGGAGGTCGTCGAGCAGGCACGGGCGGCCGATCTGGCCGTCATCGGCTGGGTGGTCAACACCCAGGACCATCTGCGGCTCGTCCGGGCCCTCGGGCTGGACGGGGCGACCACCGACTACCCGGAGATCAAGCGCACCGGCCGCTTCACCGCGTGAACCGGCGCGCCGTCTCCCAGGTGATCGTCACACGAGCGGCTTGACCAGCAGCTCGAACCGGAGGTCGTCGCGCTGCGGGATGCCGAAGCGTTCGTCGCCGTACGGGAACGGGGTCGTCTCTCCCGTACGGCGGTAGCCGCGGCGCTCGTACCAGGCGATCAGGTCCTCGCGGACCGAGATCACCGTCATGTGCATCTCCGTGACCCCCCAGGTCGCCCGCGCCTGGCGCTCCGCCTCCGCGATGACGGCCTTGCCGAGTCCCGCGCCCTGGAGGGTGGGGCTGACCGCGAACATGCCGAAGTAGGCGGCGTCGCCGCGGTGCTCGAGCTGGCAGCAGGCGACGATCCGGCCGCCCTGCTCGACGGTCAGCAGCCGGCTGTCGGGCGCCTTGATGACCTCCCGCACGCCCTCGGGATCGGTCCGCTGCCCCTGGAGTATGTCCGCCTCAGTGGTCCACCCGGCCCGGCTGGCGTCGCCCCGGTACGCCGACTCGATCAGCGCGACCAGTGCGTCGACGTCGACGTCACCGGCGTCGCGGAACGTCAGTGCGGTGGCGGCGGTTTCCATGGGGCGGTCTCCGATCTCGGGCGCTGCTGAAGCAGGGACGAGGGTAACCCTGCCACTAAGCTCCGGATGCATGGTGCATGTACTCAGCAGCCGGACACTTCTGCGGCCCACCGACCCCGAACGCTCCCGTGCCTTCTACGGGGAACGACTGGGGCTGGCCGTCTACCGCGAGTTCGGCACGGGCCCCGAGCGCGGGACCGTGTACTTCCTCGGCGGCGGATTCCTGGAGGTCTCGGGACGCTCCGAGAGCCCCGCGCCGCCGGAGGTGCGGCTGTGGATGCAGGTGGCGGACGTGGCCGCGGCGCACGAGGAACTGCTGGCCAAGGGCGTCGAGATCGTACGGCCCCCGGTGAAGGAGCCGTGGGGCCTGATCGAGATGTGGATCGCCGACCCGGACGGCACCCCGATCGTGCTGGTGGAGATCCCGGACGACCATCCGCTGCGGTACCGGGCCGAGATCTGAGGCCGGGAACCAGACCTTCCCGCCCGCTGTGAGCAGATGGCCGCTGACGCCGAGCAGCGAGGGCACGGACTCGGACCTCCGCAGCGCGCGCAGGACCACTTCCCGGTGCCCGGGGTCGTCGAGCCGCCCGGAGATGTCGCCCATCAGCCAGGCGGCGCCCTCCACGCCGTACTGGCCGTGCACGCCGAGCCCCGCCGCGGTGAACTCGGCGGGCACCTCCGCGGGTTCGTGGAAGTAGGCCGTGGTGAACAGCGACTTCGCCCCGGCGGCGGGCCGCATGAGGCCGTCACGGGCCGAGGCGTCGATCTGCGGCCGCCGGTCGGGGTCGAAGTACAGGCCGGTGGCGAGGTTGTCGTGAACTCCCGCGTACCGGTTGATGGTGGCGGCCACCACCAGTCCACCGGGGCGCAGCACACGGTGGGCCTCGGCGAGGGCCCGGACCCGGTCCTCGCGCTCGGGCAGGTGGTAGAGGGGGCCGAGGAGCAGGACCGCGTCCACGGACGCGTCCGGCACGTCCAGGGCACGGGCGTCGCCGAGGCGGGCGGTCACTCCGGGCAACCGGGCCGCCCTTTCGACGTGCAGGGGCACCGGGTCGACCAGGTCCACCGCGTACCCGTCGGCGGCGAGCCACCGCGCGTGCACACCGCTGCCGCCCCCGACGTCCAGGACCTGCGCCGGAGCGGATGGCAGCAGCCGGCGCAGCACGTCCTGGGTGCGCCACAGCTCCAGTCGTCCGGCGCCCGAACGCAGCCTGCCGCCCTAGCCGTCGCGGCCGTAGTACTCCGCGATCTCCCCGGCCAGTTCGGGAGCCCCGCCCACCGTCGTCTCGTCCGCGTCCATGCCCGCACCCTGGCCGACCGCCGTCGGGGGCGGCAAGCGAATTGCGCGCGCCACCGGGCTCGGCGGGGGCGAGCGATTCACGTGCCGTGGCACTTCACGGAGCCCGCTCCGATGGCCGCTGTCAGTGGTGGGGGCTAGCTTCGGGAGGAGGTGCCGCCGGCCCGCGTGGTACGGGCCGCGGGCCGACCGGGAGCGGGTACGGGGAAGGAACCGTCATGAAGTTCGACAAGCCGGTGATCGGCGGACCCTGCTGGACCGAGCTGGGGACCAGCGATCTGGAGGGTGCCAAGCGGTTCTACGCGGAGCTGTTCGGCTGGCGGCCGGAGACGGACCCGCGGCAGGAGGCGGGCGGGTACACGGTGGCGCACCTGGGGGACGCCGCGGTGGCGGCGCTCAGCCCGCTGTACCAGGAGACCCAGCCGGTCGCCTGGAACGTGTCGTTCGCGGTGGCGGACGCCGACGACGCGGCACGGCGGGTGACGGAGGCGGGCGGGACTGTGGTCCTCGGCCCGATGGACGTCTTCGACGTGGGCCGCTTCGCGGTGGCCCTGGATCCGACGGGTGCGGCGTTCCAGCTCTGGCAGGCGCGGAGCTTCCAGGGCGCCGGTCTGTTCAACGCGCCCGGCACACTCGGCTGGGTGGAGCTGGCGACCCGCGAGCCCGACCGGGCGCGGGACTTCTACACCACGGTCTTCGGCTGGAGCGTCAACGCCTCCCAGTGGTACACGCAGTGGGGCCTCGGCGGAGAGGACTTCGGCGGGATGGCGGACATGGGCGACCGCTTCCCGCCCGAGGCGCCGGCCCACTGGATGCCGTACTTCGCGGTGGCCGACGTGGACGCGGCGGCCGAGGTCGCACGGGAGGCCGGCGGCGACGTCGTCGTGCCGCCCGCGTCGGTGCCGGACGGCCCGCGCATCGCCGTGCTGCGGGACCCGCAGGGCGCGGCGTTCGGGGTTCACCGGTCCGGCGAGGAGGGCTGAGCGGCGGGCTCCCGCGCGCTCAGCCGCGCAGGGAGCCCATCCGGCCCTCGAGACGGCTGAGCAGGTCGCCCAGGAGCGCGGCCAGTTCGCCCTGGCCCTCGGGGGCGAGGACGGACAGCACGGACGTCTCGTAGGCGAGCTGCTCGGGGAGGATGCCGTCCACGAGGTCACGGCCCGCGTCGGTCAGGCGGAGGTGGGCGACCCGGCGGTCACGGGTGTCGCCGCGCCGCTCGATCAGTCCGCGCTCGGTGAGCTGCTTGAGCCGCTTGGTGACGGCGGCTCCGGAGGAGAAGGTCTCCCGGGCCAGCTCTCCCGGGGTCAGCTCGTGGCCGGTGCGGCGCAGCGCACCGAGCAGGTCGAACTCGGGGCGGCTGAGTCCCGCACGGCGCAGCGGGGCGTCCTCGGCCTGCTGGAGGAGGGCGGCACAGCGGTTGATCCGGCCGATGACCTCCATGGGCCCGGTGTTCAACTCGGGGTGCACGGCACGCCACTGCCGGACCACGGAGGCGACGGTGTCGCCCTCACCGCCTCCGGTGTCCCGCCGTCCCCACTCGGCGTCGCTCCCCCGCCGGCCCCCTGCAGCCTGCCCGGCCTCGCTCGCGGCGGTCGAAGGTCCTTCGCCCACGGCAGCCCCGTGTTGGTGTCCCGCCTCGTTCACGGCGGCCCGGTGCCCGGTCGCGTCCCCGGCGCGCCGACGTTCACGACCAGGCTCGCCCCCTGTGTCCGGGTAGCCGCCCGCCCGGGAGGCCTGCGCCGTCGAGCGCTCCTCGGCCGTGTCCTGTCCGGCATCGGGCGCTCCGCCCGGCCCGGCGCCGCCCGCGGCCGACCGGGCCCGTGCCCGCGCCGCCCCGGCCGCCGACATCGGGTCAGCGGCGCCGCCGCCCGGACCCGGCCGACCGGCCGCACCGGCGGCAGCGGCACCCGTGGAGCCCGGCCCGGCCGCACCGGCGTCGCCCGGCGCGGGGGCCCCGGTCCCCGTCGGTGCGCCGGCCCGGGTGCGTGCGGCCGGCGGTCGTCCGTTCGTCGGGGTCATGGCCGTGCTTCCTCCGTCGTGCTGCCCGTGTCCTGCGCCGGCGGGGCGAACCCCTGGCGTCGTACCGTCGCGGCGAGCGTACGGTGTCCGGACTGCTCGGCCAGCACGACCCGCTCCTCGGGCAGTGCCCGCTGCCACCACTCGCCGGAGGCCGCGTCGGCCGTGGCGCGCAGGTCGACCAGGGCGGCGGCCAGGGCACGCCGGGCACTTTCCAGGGCGCGGGGCGCCGGGTGCGGCTCGGCGAGCAGCCGAGCGGAGTTCTCGCGGGTGCGTTCCGCGGCGGTCAGCGCGTGCTCCAGGCGGTCGCCCGCGCGCCGGTTGGTGACGGCGACGGCCGCGACGAAGCCGACCAGTGCGCCGACGAGGGTGTCGGCGACACGCTCGCCGATGAGCTGTCCGGCGTCCTGGGTGCGGGCGAACTCGGTGATGAGCAGCGCCATCGGCGTGACGCAGACGGTGCCGAGCCAGTAGTTGCGGCTGATCAGCGCCTCGGCGCCGAAGTTGAAGGCAAGGCAGGTCAGTACCAGGGCCGCCGGGTGCAGGTGCGCCAGCGGCGCCACCGCGGCGAAGACGAGGACGCCGAGGAGGTTGCCGACGACGCGCTGGACGCTCCGGTTCCAGGTGAGGGTGACGTTGGCCTGGTAGAGGGAGGCCGCGGTGACCAGCGCCCAGTAGGGGCGGCCGACGCCGAGGGCCAGGGAGGCGTACCCGGCGAGGGCGCAGCCGATCGCGGTGCGTGCGGCGATGGGTGCGAGCGGGGCGAGCCGGTGCCGCAGCGGGCGGCGCGGGGCGGCGAGTTCGGTGTCCACGCCGAGCAGTTCGTCGGCGGACTCGCGCGCGAACCCCACCCGCGGGATCCGGCCGGTACCCCGCAGCTCGCGGGCCCAGACGCGCAGTCGGCCGGGGTCGGTGTCGGCAGGGGCGGCGAGCGCGACCTCGGCACGCACGAGGAGCCCTTCGAGGGCGCGCCGGGTGCGGTCGGGCCGGGTACCGCCGGCCAGCAGGGACTGCCACGCGGCGTGCACGGCCGCGGCGGTGGCGGCGCGGGCCCTGGCGTGGCCCTCGGCGGTGCCGCCGGTCTCGGCGTACGCGGCGGCCGCCGTCAGGGCCTGCGCGGTGGCCCGGCGCTCGGGGCCGTGCGGGCGCAGCAGGCGGGGTGCCATGCCGACCAGCCAGGCCCAGACGCCCGCGAGCAGGGCCAGTCCGACGTGTCCTGGCACCTGGTGGAGGCTCTGCGGCATGAAGAGGGAGGCCGAGCTGATGAAGGCGAGGATCACGTTTCCCGGCGGCCCGATGCGGGTGACGTCGCAGACCGCCTTCTGCACGGCCGCCATGAGGGCGCCCACGGTGACCAGGACGACCGCGCTGGTGGTGAGCGAGGCCGCGACCAGGGCGAGGGCGAGGCCGCCGACCATGCCGAGCACCACCCAGGCGAGGACGCGGGCCCGGGCGGCGTAGGGCCGGTTGTGGCCGTAGAGCGCGCAGAGCGAGCCGGCCATCGAGTACGCCGCCAGATCGAGGCGCCCGAGGGCCAGCAGGATCAGGTTGGGCGGAGCGGTGGCGACGACCACGCTGAGCGCGGGCTTGAACCAGATGTCGGAGGGCCGCCCGAGGCGGAGCACTCCGGCCAGGGGGAGACGGAGTCGGATCGCACTGCTCATACCTACTAATTTAGCATGTGTTTTATCAGTAAAACATGCGGGTCTCGCTCCGCTCACCTGCTGTGCTCCGGCGAACGCTCCCCGTGTACACCCTTGCGCTTGCGTGCGCGCCGCATGCCGTGGGCATCGCATCCCTCGACCGACCGTCGAACGGGGGGTGGCGCGTGCACGGACCGGGTTCGCCGGCCTGGCTGCTGGTCGCGCTGTGCGCGGCCACCGGCGCCTACTGTCTGCTGCGGATGCGCAGCGGTGTCGAGGAGCAGCGCCGGGCCGCGGGCGGCGAGGCGCTGATGGGGTTCGGCATGGCCGCGATGGCCGTGCCCGCGACGGTGTTCACCCCGCCGGGGTGGGCCTGGCCGCTGTACGCGGCCGTGTTCGCTGCGGCCGCGCTGCGGGCCCTGTGGACCGCGCGCACCGGAGCCCACCATCTGCACCATCTGGTGGGGACGGCGGCGATGGTCTACATGGCCCTCGCCATGGCGGTCTCCCCCGCCTCGCACCATGCGCACGCCGGTGCCGGGGTACCGCTGGTGACGGGCGTGCTCCTGCTCTACTTCACCGGCTACGTGCTGCTGGCGGGCGCCCGTCTGGTGCCCTCGGCCGGCCCGGCGGGTGCCGGGCCGGGGATGCGCTGGGGCGACCGTCCGGAGCTGGCACGGGCGTGCCGGCTGTCGATGGGGATCGGCATGGTCGCCATGCTGCTGGCGATGTGAGCCGCCCGGCGGCACGGAGGACATGAGGCACGGAAGACACGCGGCACGGAGGACATGACGGCCCGGGCGGCCCGGCGACGCGGAGGGGACGAGCGTTGCCTGCGTCACTTCGGCCCCGACGACCCACCCGTGGGCGGCGGTGCGCTCATAGGGTGCTGCCCATGATGGTCCCCGCGGCCCTGTTGCTGCTCGGCGCCCTGACCGCCGCCCTCGCCCCGCGGCTGCTCGCCCGGGCCGACTGGCCGGACCGGGAGCCGGTGGTCGCCCTGTGGGCGTGGCAGTGCGTGGTGGCGGCCGTGCTGCTGTGCTGCGCGCTGTCGATGACGCTCAGCGCGGCCGCGGCCTGGCAGGCGGTGCGCGGCCATGTGTTCGGTACGGCTCCGCGCGCGGTGGTGGACGCGTACGCCCTCGGCACGGCCGGACCCTGGGCGGCGCCGATCGCGGTGGCACTGGCCTGCGGCGGACTGTGGAGCCTGGCGATGCTGGTGCGCCAGGTCGCACGGGCCCGCTCGCGACGGCGGGCGCACCGGGCCGAACTCCTCGTCCGTGCCCCGCTGTTGCCCGGCGAGGAGCCGGCGGGCGGCAGGCTGGTGGTGCTCGAGGGCGAACGGCCCGACGCCTGGTGGCTGCCCGGCACGGCGCCCCGGCTCGTCGTCACCACGGCCGCTCTCAGCCGGCTGAAGGGGCGTCAACTGGACGCCCTCCTCGCCCATGAGCAGGGGCACGCCCAGGCCCGCCACGACTGGCTGCTGCACTGCTCGACGGCGCTGGCCGACGGTTTTCCGCAGGTACCGGTCTTCGCCGCGTTCCGCGACGAGATGCACCGGCTGGTCGAGCTGGCGGCCGACGACACGGCCTCCCGGCGCTTCGGCCGGCTGACGACCGCGCTGGCGCTGGTCGGGCTCAACGAGGACCGGGGCGTGTTCGGGCCCTGCCCGACTCCGCAGGCGCACGTACCGCAGCGCGTGCACCGGCTGCTCACTCCCCCGGACCGCCTCCCGGCGCTGCACCGGCTGCGCCTGACCGCGGCAGCGGCCCTGGTGCCGGTGGTCCCGGTCCTGGTGGCCTTCGTGCCGGGCCTGCGGGCACTGGGCTAGCGGCCTGCCTCGGGCCCCGGCGCCCGAGGCGTCCTCCGTTCCCCGATGAGCGGCCCGGCGCCCGGACGGTGGCCATCGGGCCGCCTCTTCGACGAAGATCGCAGCATGCGCCGCCGGCCGACCGAATCCCCGCCCCGTACACCGCCCCACCGCACCGCGGCCCGCGCGGCCGTCGTCCTCGCCGTCTGCTGCGCGCTGCTGCTGGCGGTCGTCGTGCTGCGGTGGCGTCCGCTGCTCGCCCTGGACGGCGACATCTCGCGCACCACCCACCGCTGGGCGGTGAGCGATCACGGTGTCACGTACGCCTTCCGCGTCCTGACCGACTGGGTCTGGGATCCGCTGACCATGCGCGTGGTGTGCGCCGCCGCGGCGGTGTGGCTCGGGTGGCGCCGCGCGGCCTGGTGGACGGCGTTGTGGCTGGCGGTCGCCGTGGCGCTGGCCACGATCCTGCAGCAGGCGGTGAAGACCGCCGTCGGCCGGCCCCGGCCGGCCTGGCCGGACCCCGTCGACAGCGCACACTACGCGGCCTTTCCCTCCGGCCACGCCATGACGGCCACCGTCGTCTGCGGACTCCTGCTGTGGCTGCTGCGCCGCCACGACGCCGGCCGGGCCCTGTGGCGTACGGCCGTCGCCGTGGCCGCCGTCTCGGTGGCCGGTGTGGGCCTGACCCGGGTGTGGCTGGGTGTCCACTGGCCCTCGGACGTGCTGGGCGGCTGGCTGCTGGGGGCGCTGGTGGTGGCGGTCGCCGTGGCGGTGTACGAGTGGCCGGCGAACGGCCGGCCGGGATCAACACCCGGATAGAATCCGGCGCATGGCTGCCGTGCTCTTCGATTTCTCCGGGACCCTGTTCCGTGCCGAGTCCACCGAGTCCTGGCTGCGGGCCGTGCTGGACGAGGCCGGAATCGCGCTCACCGGCCCCGAACTCGCCGACGCGGCGGCCGCGTTGGAGGTGGCGGGCGCGCTGCCGGGCGGAGCGGACCCGGTCGAGGTGCCGGAGGACCTGGCCGGGCTGTGGGCCGTCCGGGACGAGAGCGCCGAGCAGCATCGGGCCGCCTACACCGGGCTGTCCCGGCGCGTGCCGCTGCCCGCCCCCGAACTGCACGACGCGCTGTACGAGCGGCACATGGCCCCCGCCGCCTGGTCCCCGTACCAGGACGCCGCCGACGTACTGCGGGCGCTGCGCGAGCGCGGGATCGGCGTGGGCGTGGTCAGCAACATCGGCTGGGACCTGCGCCCGGTCTTCCGCGAGCACGGCCTCGACGCATACGTGGACGCGTATGTGCTGTCGTACGAACACGGCGTGCAGAAACCGGACCCGCGGCTCTTCTCGGCCGCCTGCGAGGAACTGGGCGCCGACCCGCGTGAGGTGCTGATGGTCGGGGACAACAGAACGGCGGACGGCGGCGCGGCCGCGCTGGGCTGCCGCGTGCACTTCGTGGACCCCCTGCCGGTGGCACAGCGGCCGGACGCGCTGCTGCCGGTCCTGGGCCTGGTCGGCTGACCGGGCCGCCGCTCCCGGCGGCCCGGGACGGCATGTTCGAAGCCGCCCGCCTGAGACGATCCCCCGTGTCGCCCCAGACGGACGGCAGCTCTGAGCGGACTCCGCGCACGGCGGAGCCTCTGCGTCCGAGTATAGTTGGCTGGCAGCCAGTCAACGCAGGAGTTACAGGATGTCCCCGCGCAGCGCCTCGGTCAATGAAGAGTTGCGGCGGCGTTCCCGGGAGCGGCTGCTGCAGGCCGCGGTCGAACTGGTCGACGAGCACGGGTTCGAGGCCACCACGCTGGCCGACATCGCGGACCGGGCGGGCTCGGCGCGCGGACTGGTGTCGTACTACTTCCCCGGCAAGCGCCAGCTCGTGCAGTCGGCCGTGCACCGGCTGATGCACCGCACGCTGGAGGAGGCACTGGAGCGGGAGCCGCGGACCGACGACGGCCGTGAGCGCCTCGCTCGGGCCATCGACGCGATCCTGGGCCTCGCCCACGACCGCCCTGTGCTCATGCGGCAGCACATGGCCGGACTGCTCCAGGCAGAGGGCTTCGTGCAGTGCCCGGAGCAGCGACGGCTGTCCGAGCTGCTGAGCGACACGGTCGCCCGGTACGGCTCGGCGGACGTGACGGCCGACTACCCCATGCTGCGGGCCACGCTGATGGGCGCGGTGTTCGCGGCCCTGGTGCCCGGGGTGCCGATGCCGGTCCCGGCGCTGCGGGCCGAGCTGTTCGAGCGGTACCGGCTCGACTGGGAGCTGGGCACGCCGCCGGGCAGCGGCACGGACTCCGCGCCGGCCCGGTGCCAGGACCTGTCGCGCTTCTTCGCGACCGGGGAGCGGGCCGAGCGGGCGGCGCCCGGGAAGCCGGCCGAGTAGGCGGCACCCGGGGGACGCGCCGAGCGGGCGGCGCCCGGAGCCAGTGCGGGCGTGCGGACCCACGCGCGGGTCACCCTCCCGGCCCCTGCCGCCCCGGGCCCGGCGGTGCCATGCTGGAACCGTCCGCACACTTTTCTCCTTCGGGGCAAGGAGTACCGCCGTGCTGCGTGTCGCCGTCGTCGGTTCCGGGCCGAGCGGGTGCTACACCGCCCAGAACCTGGTCCAGCTCGATCCCGAGGTCCACGTGGACGTGCTGGACCGGCTGCCGTGCCCCTACGGCCTGGTGCGGTACGGCGTCGCCCCGGACCACGAGAAGATCAAGTCCCTCCAGGGCAGCCTGCGCTCGGTGCTGGAACACGACCGGGTGCGGTTCCTCGGCGGGGTCCGGGTGGGCGGCCCGGGCGGACTGCCCGTGGAGCGGCTGCGGGAGCTGTACGACGCGGTCGTGTACTGCGTGGGCGCAGCCGCGGACCGCCGGCTGGGCATCCCCGGCGAGGAACTGCCGGGGAGCTGGTCGGCGACCGAGTTCGTGTCCTGGTACAGCGCCCATCCGGACGCGGCCGACGCCGGGTTCGTGCGCGGGGTGCGGTCGGCCGTGGTCATCGGGGTGGGCAACGTGGCCGTGGACGTCACGCGGATGCTGGCGCGGGGCCCCGGCGAGCTGCGCCCGACGGACATGCCGCAGGCGGCGCTGGACGCGCTGGCGGCGAGCGGGGTCGCCGAGGTCCACATGGTCGGCCGGCGC
Organism: Streptomyces sp. NPDC047869; assembly: GCF_040704065.1. Lineage (NCBI taxonomy): Bacteria > Bacillati > Actinomycetota > Actinomycetes > Kitasatosporales > Streptomycetaceae > Streptomyces > Streptomyces sp. NPDC047869. Next base: position 68,301 of record NZ_JBEYRK010000027.1, on the reverse strand, counting down.
GGCCCCTCGCAGGCCCGTTTCACCACCAAGGAGCTGCGCGAACTGGGCGGCCTGCCCGGTACCGAGGTGTCGGTGGACGCGGCCGACCTGGCACTGGACCCCGGGTGCGCCGACCCGGCGGCGCTGCCGGCCGTGCAGCGCCGCAACGTGGAGGCGCTGCGCGGGTGGGCGGCGGACCGGACCGGCCGGGCCGTCCGCCGGATCCGGCTGCGGTTCTTCCTGCGGCCGGTCGAACTGGTCGCGCGGGACGGCCGGGTGGGTGCCGTGCGCTTCGAACGGACCGCGCCGGACGGCCACGGGGGCGTGACGGGCACGAGCCGCTTCGAGACCGTGCCGGCCCAGTTGGTGCTGCGGTCGGTCGGCTACCGCGGAGTGCCGCTGGACGGGCTGCCGTTCGACGCGTCGAGCGGTACGGTGCCGCACCGGCAGGGCCGCGTGCTGCGCGAGGGCACCACCTCACCGGGCGAGTACGTCGCCGGGTGGATCAAGCGCGGTCCGACGGGGGTCATCGGCACCAACCGGCCGTGCGCCAAGGAGACGGTCACCTCCCTGCTCACCGACGCGCCCGCGCTCGTGCGCGACCGGACGCCCGACGACCCGATCCCGGCGCTGCGAGCGGCCGGAATCGAGCCGGTGCCGTGGACCGGCTGGCTGGCCATCGAGCGCGCCGAGGCGGAGCTGGGCGCGCGGCTGGGGCGAGGCGTGGTCAAGCTGGCCGACTGGGACGCCCTGCTGACGGCGGCGCGCACCGGCTAGCGGAGTCGACGGCGCCCAGGTGGGCATGACACACACCGGCAACACCGCAGAAATCAACAAACTGTTCAAGGCTCTTACGGTTTCGTGCTGTCCGGATGCCACTCCACCCGCCGCTCTGGAGTCCCCATGTCCACGACCGCAGGCACCCACCCCGTTGACGAGATACCACCGGCACGGCTGCTCGCGGCCTTCGGCCTGCAGCATGTGCTCGCGATGTACGCCGGCGCCGTGGCGGTGCCCCTGATCGTGGGCGGCGCGATGAAGCTGTCGCCCGCCGACCTGGCCTACCTGATCACCGCCGACCTGCTGGTGTGCGGCATCGCCACGCTGATCCAGTGCGTCGGCTTCTGGCGGTTCGGTGTGCGGCTGCCGATCATGCAGGGCTGCACGTTCGCGGCCGTGTCGCCGATGGTGCTCATCGGGACGACGGGCGGCGGGCTGCCGGCCATCTACGGCTCGGTGATCGTCGCGGGTCTGGCGATCATGCTGCTCGCGCCGGTCTTCGGGCGGCTGCTGCGCTTCTTCCCGCCCCTGGTCACCGGCACGGTGATCCTGATCATCGGCCTGTCGCTGCTCCCGGTCGCGGGCAACTGGGCCGCGGGCGGCGCCGGCGCGAAGGACTTCGGCGAGCCGAGGAACCTGGCGCTGGCGGCCTTCGTGCTCGCGGTGGTGCTGGTCGTGCAGCGGTTCGCACCCGTGTTCCTGAGCCGGATCGCCGTCCTCACCGGCATCGCCGTGGGCCTGGCGGTGGCCGTGCCCCTCGGGTTCACCGACTTCGGCGGCGTCGCGGACGCGGACTGGGTGGGCATCAGCACCCCGTTCCACTTCGGGGCGCCGGAGTTCAGGGTGTCGGCGATCGTGTCCATGCTGGTGGTGGCGCTGGTGACGATGACGGAGACGACCGGTGACCTGATCGCGGTCGGTGAGCTGACGGAGCGGCGGGTCGAGCCGCGCTCCCTGGCCGACGGACTGCGCGCGGACGGTCTGTCGACCGTCCTCGGCGGCGTGTTCAACACCTTTCCGTACACGGCGTACGCGCAGAACGTGGGGCTGGTCGGGATGACCCGGGTGCGCAGCCGGTGGGTGGTCGCGGCGGCCGGCGGCATCCTCGTGCTGCTCGGTCTGCTGCCGAAGCTGGGGGCGGTGGTCGCGGCGATTCCCGCGCCGGTGCTCGGCGGGGCGGGCCTGGTCATGTTCGGCAGCGTCGCGGCGAGCGGCCTGCGGACGCTGGCCCGGGTCGGCTTCAGGGGCAATGACAACCTGACGGTGGTGGCCGTCTCGGTGGCGGTCGGCATGCTCCCGGTGGGTGTGCCCGCGGTCTACGCGAAGTTCCCGGACTGGTTCCAGACGGTGATGAACAGCGGCATCAGCGCGGGCTGCCTGACGGCGATCGTCCTGAACCTGCTGTTCAACCACCTTCCGGATCGGGCAGGTTCGCCGGCGGCGGCCGGGGCCGACGCGGACGCCGCGGCCGGGGCGGTGCCGGCCGGTGAGCGGGAGGCCGGGCGAACGTCCCCCGGTACGAGGTGAGTCGGTGACCCGGCGGCGGCCGGGGCCGCCGCCGGGTCACTTCCCTCGGAGCAGCCCCGTGGGCACCGCTTCCGCCAGCACCCCGTACCCCCTCGGGTTGAGATGCAGCCAGTCTCCGTCGTGGAGGCCGGGAAGCAGCCGGGCGGGGCGGGCCGGGTCCCGTACCGCGCGGTCGAAGTCGATCACCGCGTCGAAGTGGCCGGGGGTGCGGATCCAGGCGTTGACGCGCTGCCGGGACGCCTCGCGCTCCCCCGCCGCGTCGTCGTAGAGGGCGTTGCCGCCGAACGGCGTCAGGGTCGCGCCGTAGACGCGGATGCCCTGGGCGTGGGCGCGGACCAGGATCTGCTCGTACCCGGCGATCAGGTCGTCGGTGACGGCGCGCTGGGCCCCGGGGTCGGCGTCGGCGGTGCCGATGTCGTTCACGCCCTCGAAGAGGATCAGCCAGGAGACCCCGCTGCGGGAGAGGACGTCCCGGTCCAGCCGGGCGAGCACATTGGGGCCGAGTCCGTCGGCGAGCACGCAGTTGCCGCCAGCGGCCTGGTTCAGCACGGCGACGTCCGAGGTGGAGCCGCGGGCGCGCAGCCGCTCGGCGAGCCGGTCCGGCCAGCGGTCGTTGCCGTTGGTCGTGGACCCGCGGCCGTCGGTGAGCGAGTCGCCCACCACGGCCACCGCCGCCGCCCGCTCGGGTGAAAGCACCTCGACATCGCTCAGCAGGTACCAGTGGTTCACCGCGGTGGCGTCCGGCAGGTCCAGGTCGCCGGCGTGGTCGCCGTGCTGGAGGTACGAGGTGGTGCGCGACCCGGGGTGCGAGGTCAGCGCGAGCGACGGCTGGCCCTGGGCGGTGTACGCCGTCACGGTCAGGTCGGATCCGGGGCGCAGGCGGAAGTCGACGGGGTCCGAGACCAGTTGGGCGCCGACCGGGACCGTCGCGGCATCCCGTCCGGCGAAGGTCACCCGGCGCGGGCTGCCGGGTTCGATCGCGCCGGCCCCGGCGCGGCCGCCCTCGGGGAGCGCCACGGTCACCGCGGTCAGCGGCAGCGGCGTGTCTCCGTAGGCGTCGGAGAACCGCAGCAGGAGGTGCCTGCCGCCGATGGTGACGTGGACGGTCTGCCGCAGCGTGGTGTCGGCGAGCACCGAGGACTCACCGGTGAACGGCGCGGGCGGCAGGTTCCCGGGCTCGGTCAACTGCGGCATGCCGGTCCAGGTGTGCACCCAGTGCGGGCCCGCCTCGGCGCCCGGAGCCGCGGGCGGCCGTCCCGGACCGGGCCGCCCGAGCACGGCTCTGAGCGCCGAGGACACGACGAACAGGGAGAGGACCAGGACACAGAGCATGAGCAGGGCGGCCATCGACGTTCTGCTGAACGGGTGCATCGTGGCATGGACACTCCCGTCATGGAAGCGCTCCCACGACACTTCCGGGTGACCGAAAACCGACTGCGGGAAGCGTTGACCAGAAAGCGCTTACCTCTTACGGTCCCGTTCATCAACGTGACCAACCGATCCGCCAGTTGAGGTCAGGAGGCCAGGAAATCCCCCATGCGCGTTCCCCACGGCGTACGTCATTCACGTACACAAACCAACCCCCCACTCGAAGGGACGCACCCGCATGCTGAAGCGACACCTCACCGGAGCGGCGACGGCCGCCGTGGCCCTCGCGGCCACTGCCGTGCTCGCGCTGCCTCAGGCGGCCGGGGCGGCCGACACCTCGCCTGTCGGATTCGGCGCCGGCACCACGGGCGGCGGCGGCGCCGCGGCGGTGACCGTCTCCACGTCCGCAGCCTTCAAGGCGGCCGTCGCCGGCGGTACGGCGAAGGTCGTGAAGGTCAACGGTCTGATCTCGCTGAGCGGTCAGATCGACATCGGCTCCAACACCACGGTCCTGGGCGTCGGTTCGTCCTCCGGATTCACCGGCGGAGGACTGCGCCTGAAGAAGGTCACCAACGTCGTCGTCCGCAACCTCAGCCTCAGCAAGGCCGTCAAGACGGACGCGATCACCGTGCAGGCCTCGACGAAGGTATGGATCGACCACAACACCCTGTCCTCGGACCGCGATCACGGCAAGGACTACTACGACGGCCTGGTCGACATCACCCACGGGTCCGACTACGTGACCGTCTCCTGGAACACCTTCAAGGACCACTACAAGGGCTCGCTCGTGGGCCACAGCGACCGCAACGCGAGCGAGGACACCGGGCACCTGCGGGTGACCTATCACCACAACTGGTTCGACAACGTCAACTCCCGCATCCCGAGCCTGCGTTTCGGCACCGGGCACTTCTACGACAACTACGTCGTCGGCGCCGGGACCGCCGTGCACTCGCGGATGGGCGCGCAGATGCTGGTCGAGAACAACGTCTTCCGCGGCACCGAGGTCGCCGTCACCACCAGCCGGGACAGCGACGTGGACGGTTACGCCAACCTGCGCGGCAACGACCTCGGCGGAGCCGCGACCGAGATCTCACGGACCGGCACCTTCACCAGCCCCCCGTACGGCTACACCGCCGAGCCCGCGTCCGGCGCCATCGCCTCGGTGACGGCCGGCGCCGGCGCCGGAAAGATCTGACCACCCGCACTCGGAGAAAGGCATTCGGGACATGACCTCAACGGCACTCACGCGCGCGGGATCGGGCCGCGCGCTGCTGGGCGGACTCGCCGCCCTCGGTCTCTCGGTTGGCATGATCATGACCAATGAATCGACGGCAAGCGCCGCCACCTGGCCCTCGGCCAACGGCAGCCAGGCGGTGACGTCCACCATCCCGGTCTCCGGCACCAAGGACTACGGGATGAAGCGCCTGTACGGCTCCGGAGACCTGGGCACCGGCGGCCAGGACGAGGACCAGGGGCCCATCCTGGAACTCGCGCCCGGCGCGGTGGTCAAGAACGTCATCATCGGCTCACCCGCCGCGGACGGCATCCACTGCCTGGGCAGTTGCACCCTGCAGAACGTGTGGTGGGAGGACGTCGGCGAGGACGCGGCCACGTTCCTCGGCTCCTCGTCCTCCAACGTCTATACCGTCAGCGGCGGCGGGGCGAAGGAGGCCGGCGACAAGGTGTTCCAGTTCAACGGCGCCGGGGCGCTGAACGTCTCGAGCTTCGCCGTGAAGAACTTCGGCACCTTCGCCCGCTCGTGCGGCAACTGCAAGACGCAGTACAAGCGCACGATCAACCTCAACTCCATCGAGGCGACGTACAAGGGCAGCAAGCTCGTCGGCATCAACACCAACTACGGCGACAGCGCGACCCTGAAGAACATCACCGTCGTCGGCGACAGCAGCAAGAAGATCGTCCCGTGCCAGAAGTACATCGGCAACAACACGGGCAAGGAGCCGTCGACGAACGGCTCGGGCGCGGACGGCACCTACTGCAGGTACTCGTCCTCGGACATCACTTACAAGTGAGCGCCCGAAGTGCCTGAGGGGCCGCCGTCCCGCCGGGGCGGCGGCCTCCGCACGCTCACGGAGCTATCGCGCGCGCCCCCGGGGCCCCAGCGAGGCGGACAGTTCCTCCTGGTACTCCGCGTAGGCGGTGCGAAGCGCCTCCCCCGGCCAGTCGGCGGGCAGCAGGCCGGCCGGCAGGACGGGGTCGGTGAGCAGGTGGCGCACGACCGCGGCGAAGGCGGTGAGGCGGTCGGCCGGCCGGCGGGCCGCGGCCGTGTGGGCGAGCAGAGCGCGCGCGGTGGCGGCCCACTCGTCCAGGGGCCACAGCCGAGCGGCCAGGTCGTGCGGGTCGCCGTCGGGGCGCGCGGTGTACGACAGCGTCACGCGCGCGAGGCCGGCGGGCAGCGGCCGGCCGAGGTTGGCGGGGCGCAGCCACACGCCCTCGCGGAGTTCGGCCAGGCGCAGGGCGGTCAGGCGGGTGCGCAGATCGGCCCGTTCGGCGGGACCGCGGCCCGTCGCCGTGATCACCAGCATCTCCCAGTCGCCGTGCCACGCGCGCGTGCGGGGGCGCAGCGCCTCGTCCTGGCGGCGCTGACGGGCCAGCAGCCGGTCGCTGAGCCGGTAGACGGCGTCCGTGCGCCGGAGGTCGCCCGCCGCCACCATCCGGCTGAGTGCGGCCCGCAGCGTGGAACCGCCCACACCGAACGGTTCCACCAGCCCGACCAGGGCCTTCACCGGCAGCTCGGGCGGGTGCGCCCCCAGGAGCAGGCTCAGCACGACCGACCGCGCGGACAGCGGCCGCAGCGCGGCCCCGCCCGGCTCGGCTGACACGTTCATGCGCATGGGCACACACTGTACGGAGACGTCTTGTTACATCATTGCTACAGCCGCAGGGAGAGTGCAACATGTCTCCATGGTCTCGACATCCGCGCAGCCGCAGTCGCAGTACGCCACCCACGACGTCACCAACCAGGCCCCGCCCCTGGCTCCCTACGACGCCTCGGAGGACCGGGCCCTGCTGGAGGGCCTGCGCCGGGAGGGCGCCGGCTGGGCCGAGGACGGCCTGCGGCGGCTGGGGCGGCAGGCAGGCAGCGCTGAGGCCCAGGAGTGGGGCGAGCTGGCCAATCTGCACGAGCCGGAGCTGCGCACCCACGACCGCTACGGCCACCGGGTCGACGAGGTCGAGTTCCACCCCAGCTGGCACCACCTGATGCGGACGGCCGTCGCCGAGGGCCTGGCCGGCGCACCCTGGGCGGACGACCGCACCGGCGCCCACGTGGCCCGGACCGCGGGCGGCCTGGTGTGGGGGCACACCGAGGCCGGGCACGGCTGCCCCACCTCGATGACGTACGCCGCGGTGCCCGCGCTGCGCGCCCAGCCGGACCTCGCCAAGGTCTACGAGCCGCTGCTGACCAGCCGCGAGTACGAGCCCGGGCTGCGCGTCCCGGCCGAGAAGCCCGGGCTGCTCGCCGGGATGGGCATGACCGAGAAGCAGGGCGGTTCCGACGTCCGCACCAACACGACCGTGGCCACGCCCACCGGGGAGGCGGGCGTCTACACACTGCGCGGGCACAAGTGGTTCACCTCGGCCCCCATGTGCGACGTCTTCTTGGTGCTCGCCCAGGCGCCGGGCGGCCTGTCGTGCTTCCTGGTGCCACGCGTACTGCCGGACGGCAGCCGCAACACGTTCCGCATCCAGCGGCTGAAGGACAAGCTCGGCAACCGGTCCAACGCCTCCTCCGAGCCGGAGTTCGACCGGACGGTGGCCTGGCTGGTCGGGCCGGAGGGCCGGGGAGTGAAGACGATCATCGAGATGGTGAACTGCACCCGGCTGGACTGCGTGATGTCCTCGGCGACCCTGATGCGCAAGACGCTCGTCGAGGCGGGCCACCACGCGCGTCACCGCAGCGCCTTCGGCGCCCGGCTGATCGACCAGCCGCTGATGCGCAACGTGCTGGCCGACCTCGCGCTGGAGTCGGAGGCGGCGACCACGCTCACCCTGCGGCTGGCCGGCGCCGCGGACCGGGCGGTGAGCGGCGACGCCGGGGAGCGGGCCTTCCGGCGGATCGCCACCGCCGTGGGCAAGTACTGGGTCACCAAGCGGGGCCCGGCGTTCACCGCGGAGGCCCTGGAGTGCCTGGGCGGCAACGGCTACGTCGAGGAGTCCGGGATGCCCCGCCACTACCGGGAGGCCCCGCTGCTGTCCATCTGGGAGGGCTCGGGCAACGTCAACGCGCTCGACGTGCTGCGCGCCCTGGGACGGGAACCGGACACCGCCGAGGCCCTGTTCGGAGAACTCGCCCTCGCGCGCGGGGCGGACGCCCGGCTGGACGCCGCCGTGTCCGGGCTGCGGACGCAGTTGGCCGAAACCGGGCAGGTGGGCGCCCGACGGCTGGTCGAGCGGATGGCCCTCGCGCTGCAGGCGTCCCTGCTGGTCCGGCACGCCCCGCACCCGGTGGCGGACGCCTTCTGCGCGACCCGGCTGGGCGGCGACTGGGGACACTCGTTCGGCACCCTGCCCGCCGGGACCGGCCTGGACGCGATCCTGGAGCGGGCCCTGCCCGACGCGAGCTGAGCCCCTCCTCGCCGAGGGGCGTGGCCTCCCGCGCGGTGGCCGGTGACCGCCGACGGATCGCACACAGTCAGCGCATGCTCGCGCTTCGTTGTCAGTGCGGTGGTGCAGACTCGCGATCAGGTGCCACTCGTCTGGGGGAGGGGATCGTGTTCACCGGGATCGACGAGGTCGACTGGGCCTCGCTGCGGCACGCGTACGGCAGCGCACAGGACGTGCCCGGCTGGCTGCGCGGACTGGCGTCCGCGGACGCCGCCGAGCGGCAGACCGCGCTGGACGGCATGTACGGCACGGTGCACCACGAGGGGAACGTGTACGACTCGACGCTCGCCTGCGTTCCCTTCCTGTTCTCGCTCGCCGCCCGCGAGGCGGTGCCGGAGCGGGGCTGCATCGTGGAACTGCTGCTCAGCATCGGGGCGGAGAGCGGGAACGCACGCGCGCGTGAGGCGGTCCGGGCGGACGGCGAGGTGTTCGTGTCGCTGCTCGGGGATCCGGACCCGGGGGTGCGGCGGGCCGCGGCCGGCGCGGTCGTCAGGTTCGTCGACGATCCAGCGCGCGTGCTGGGGCTGCTGCGGCAGCGGATCCCGGTCGAGCGGGACGGCCGGGTGCTGCTGGCCCTCACCGAGGCCGTCGGTGTGTTCGTGCGCCGGTACCCGGCACGGGCCGCCGCGGTGGACCTGCTGGCCGCTCAGAGCGCCCCGCCGCACGACCCCGGGCTGCGTCTCGCGGCGCTCGGCCAGCTCGCGCTCGGTGCCCCCGGCCGGCTCCCCGCCGACCTGGTACCGACGGCCGTCCGGCTGCTGCGGGAGCGGTCGGCCCGCCGCGCCCGTGTCCCGGACCGCTCCGCCAACGACACACTGGTGGGCCGATTACGGCGGCTGCGCCCCTCCGACGAGGAGGGCGCCCGGCTGCTGCGCACCCTGCACACCGCGCTCGGCGACCGGACCGGCGACCGCATCACCTTGCTGACCGGGCAGTTGACCAGCCCCGACCCGGTCGACCGGGGCAACGCCGTATGGATGGCGGCGGTGCTGTTCCGCGGCTGGCGGGCCGGCTTCGCCGGGCCGGTTGCCCTGGTCGGCAGTCAACTGGGCGCGCAGGAGGAGTGGTTGCGGGAAGCGGCGGTCTCCGTCCTTTCGGAGCTGTTCGGCCTGGCCGCTCCGGCGGCGGACGACCTGCACGCTCTGGTGTCCTCCCGGCCCGATCTGTGGACCCACCGCTGGGAGCGCGGCTCACCCACCGTGGGCGGCGCCCTCAAGGCCCTTGCCCGCAGCGGCGATCCGCGGGCCGTCCCGGTGCTGGCACAAGTACTGGCCGGCCCGGTCGTGCCCGGCGGTCTGGGGGACGAGATCGCGCATCTGGGCCCGGCCGCCGCTCCCCTCGCCCCCGCGCTGCGGCACCGGCTGGGGCGGATCCCGCTGGACTCGCCGGCCGCGGACTCCGGGGCCGCGCCGCTGCTGACGGCGCTCAGGTCCATCGGGGACGTGGCCGCGGTGCCGGAGGTGCTGCGGCTGCTGACCGGCGCCCCGGACGGCCTCGGGGCGCGGGACAGAGTGGCCGGGCAGGCCGCAGTGACACTGGACGCCCTCGGCGCCGCCACCCGAGCGGCACCGGTCCTGCGCGCACTGCTGCACACCCGGCACGCGGCCGCGGCGGCGGGCGCGCTGTGGTCGGCGGACGGTGATGCCCCGGCCGTGCTTCCCGTGCTGGTACGGGAGCTGACACAGGGCGAGCCGGGCGTCCGCCACCTGGCCGTGCGGCAGTTGGCCAGGATGGGTCCGGCGGCCCGTGCGGCCCTGCCGGAGCTCCGCCGGGCGGCGGCGTCGGGGCAGGCCGGGCAGCGGACCCTCGCCGCGTGCGCGCTGTGGCACGTCGGGCGGGACCCGGAACCCGTGCTGCCGGTGCTCCGGGCCGCCTGGTCGGAGAGTCCCGGCGTCCGGGGCACGATCGCGCGCTGTCTCGCCTCCATGGGCCCCGCGGGCGCGCCGCTGCGCGACCTCGTGATCGCGGAACTGGCCGCCCCACGGCGGCACACGGCGCGTGCGGGCGGACACGGCGGCCGCGCCATCGCCGAGGACGAGGCACTGCTCAGGGCCTGCGAGGAGGTGCTGGCGGGGCTGCCCGAGTTCTCGTGAACCTCTTCCGGACCGGGCGGGACGCGGGGAGCTTGTGGGCTGTTGTGGCGAGGACGCCCGCCCGTAGTCCGTAGCCGTATGCCGCTGTGGTGTGCGGGACGCCGGGAGCCCACGGGCCGCTGCCGTGGGCGGGACGCGGGAGCCGGTGCGGCGTGCGTGACGCCAGGAACCCACGGGCCGTTGTCGTGCGCGGGACGCCGGGCGGCCGTCAGCCGGCCGGGGTGATCCGTGGGACGCCCGGACACTCCTGGCCGTGTCCCGGCGCGGCCGGGAGCATCACCACGTCATCCGTCCCCACTGCGGTCCCAGCCGGGCCCATTCCGCGTCCCAGTCGTCCATGCGGCGGCGTTCCAGCCGGCCGCGGAGGGCGAGTCCGCCGGCGAAGGGGACGGCGGCGGCGCTCAGCCCGACCAGGCCGCCCATGAGAGCGGCGCGGAAGGTGGCCTCGGACGCCGTGGCCGGACGGCTGACCAGGTGCCCCCGCGGGTCGGTCCACACGGTGACGGGGCTGCCGGCCGCGCTGCCCGGCGCGACCCGGGCCTGCCCGGCGTGCACCGAGCCGTCGATGGCGGTCCAGCGCACCTGTGCCCAGACCCGCTCGGTGCCGGAGGCCTCGGAAGCGGTTCTTCCGGGGGCCCGGGCGACGACGCGGGCCACGGCGGGTCGCCAGGCGGCGCGCTCCCGGGCCAGTCCGTGCTCCACGGACCGGGCGGCGGCGAGGCCGGCGGACGCCCCCGTCAGGACGACGAGCAGCCAGGCGGCGAGCACCACCCAGGCCTCCAGCACGTCGGTCCGGCGCCGCAGCGGATTGCGCCGCCAGCGCCACAGCCACACCTTGGGACCACGGAACGCCTTCAAAGGCATCCTCCTCACGAGCGCACCGACGGGCCGGACCGCACTCCCATACGTGCGCGGCCGCCCCGTTGCTCACGACGAACCGTCTCCCCGACGGTCGCACGAGTGCCCCCTTCCGCGCAGGCGCATGACACAACGCATCGGCGTCGGGGCGCGCGACAGGCCGACTTCACCGCTGTGACCTGCGGCGACGCGGCTTCCGGGGGTGACTGTCAGTGGTGGGGTGCAGACTGGCCGGTATCTGACGACTACCTGGACGACGACGTCCCGGAGGTGACCGGCATGACCGAGGTCCTGCTCGCCGTGGGTACCCGCAAGGGCCTGTTCATCGGACGGAGGCGAGGTGGCGGCTGGGAGTTCGACGACACTCCCTACTTCAACGCGCAGGCGGTCTACTCGGTCGCCATCGACACCCGGGGAGACCGTCCCCGGCTGCTGGCGGGCGGCGACAGCGCGCACTGGGGCCCGTCGGTGTTCCACTCCGACGACCTGGGCCGCACCTGGACCGAACCGGCCCGGCCCGCCGTCAAGTTCCCCAAGGACACCGGCGCCTCACTGGAGCGGGTCTGGCAGCTCCACCCGGCCGCCGCCGAGCCCGGCGTGGTGTACGCGGGGACGGAACCGGCCGCGCTGTACCGCTCGGAGGACCGCGGGGAGAGTTTCGAGCTGGTGCGCCCCCTGTGGGAGCACCCGACCCGTTCCCGGTGGGTTCCGGGCGGTGGCGGCGAGGGGCTGCACACGGTGCTCACCGACGCGCGCGATCCGCGGGCGGTGACCGTGGCCGTGTCCACCGCCGGTGTGTTCCGCACCCGGGACGGCGGGTCGAGCTGGGCGCCGTCCAACTCGGGCGTGTCCGCGGTGTTCCTGCCGGATCCCGACCCGGAGTTCGGCCAGTGCGTGCACAAGGTCGCGCGCGACGCGGCCGACCCGGACCGGTTGTATCTGCAGAACCACTGGGGTGTGTACCGCAGCGACGACGCGGGCGGGAAGTGGACGGACATCGGCGCCGGGCTGCCGTCGACGTTCGGCTTCGCGGTGGCCGCCCATCCGCACCGGGGCGGGACGGCGTACGTCTTCCCGATCAACGCCGACGCCGACCGGGTGCCGGCCGAGCGGCGCTGCCGGGTATTCCGTACGGCCGACGCGGGCGAGAGCTGGGAGCCGCTGTCGAAGGGGCTGCCGTCCGAGGACCACTACGGCACCGTGCTGCGGGACGCGCTCTGCACGGACGACGCCGATCCGGCCGGCGTCTACTTCGGCAACCGCAACGGCGAGGTGTTCGCCTCGGCCGACGACGGCGACACCTGGCGGCAACTGGCCTCCCATCTGCCGGACGTGCTCTGCGTACGGGCCGCCGTGATCGGCTGAAAAGGACCGCCTTGTACGGGAGATGAGGGCGGCGTCCGGCCGGGGCGGCGGCGGCCGTGCCCGGCCGGACCCGGTCGCGGCTTGATCGCCGGCCGGTGCCCGGCAGTAGGGTGACGCCCGTGGCACCACGACCCTTGCATGAAATCGTCGAACCGGGCTGGGCCAAGGCCCTGGAACCCGTCGCCGGACGCGTCGCCGCGATGGGCGACTTCCTGCGCGCGGAGATCGCCGCGGGACGCACCTACCTCCCCGCCGGGCCGAACGTCCTGCGCGCCTTTCAGCAGCCCTTCGACGACGTACGGGTCCTGATCGTCGGTCAGGACCCGTACCCGACACCCGGACACGCCGTCGGGCTCTCGTTCTCGGTCGCGCCCGAGGTGCGTCCGCTGCCGCCCAGCCTGATCAACATCTTCCGTGAGCTCAACAGTGACCTGGGGCTCCCCCAGCCGTCCACCGGCGACCTCACACCCTGGACGCAGCAGGGCGTACTGCTGCTCAACAGGGCGCTCACCACGGCACCGCGCAGCCCGGCCGCCCATCGCGGCAAGGGCTGGGAGGAGGTCACCGAGCAGGCGATCCGGGCGCTGGCCGGACGCGGCAAACCGCTGGTGTCGATCCTGTGGGGGCGGGACGCCCGCAATCTGCGTCCGCTGCTGGGCCGGCTGCCGGCCGTGGAGTCGGCGCACCCGTCGCCCATGTCCGCCGACCGCGGCTTTTTCGGTTCGCGTCCGTTCAGCCGGGCCAACGACCTGTTGATCGAGCAGGGCGGACAGCCGGTGGACTGGCGTCTGCCGTGACCGCCGCCGGTTTCCTGGCCGTGGACTCCGGGGGTTCCGGCCTCCGGGTCGCCGTCGGCGTGCCGGGGCGGCCGCCGTCGGCCCGGGGGGAGTCGCGGGAGCCGGTACGCACCGGTGCGCGGGGCATCGACCCCGCGCACCTCATGGCACAACTCCTGCCGCTGGCCCGGGGGCTGACCACGCGGGCCGGCGTCGGCGAGCTGGGCACGGCCGTCGTCGGCGCCGCCGGGTTCGCCACCCTGGGCGACGCCCTGCGCGCCGAACTGCCGGGCCTGCTCGCCCGCGAACTGGGGGTGCGGTCCGTGGCGCTGGCCGCCGACGCGGTGACGGCCTACGTGGGCGCCCTGGGACCGCGGCCGGGTGCGGTGGTCGCCGGTGGCACCGGACTCATCGCGATCGGCACCGATCTGCACCGCTGGCACCGGGCGGACGGCTGGGGACATCTGCTGGGCGACTGCGGCGGCGGGGCCTGGATCGGCCGGGCCGGTCTCGAGGCGGCACTGCGCGCCCATGACGGCCGTGACGGCGGCTCCGCACCGCTGCGGGCCGGTGCCGAGGAACAGTTCGGCCCGCTGCCCGGCCTGCCCGGCCTGCTCTACCCGCGCTCCGACCGCCCGGCGCTGCTCGCCTCGTTCGCGCCACGCGTGGCCGCCTGCGCCCCGCACGACCCGGTGGCCGCCGGCATCCTGCGCGCGGCCGCCCGCGCCATGGCCGAGTCCGCCGCGGCCGTCTGCCCGGCCTCCGGCGCGGCCGAAGTGGCACTCACCGGAGGCCTTTTCAACATGGGCGACCCACTCGTCGTACCGGTGCGTGAGGAACTGGCGCACCGGCTGCCGCGGGCCCGACTCGTTCCGGCGGAGGGCGACCCGCTGCACGGCTGTGTGCGGATCGCGGGCGAGCTGGCGGCCGGGCGGCTCACACTTCCGGGTGAATCGACCATGCTTCATATCGTCCGCACATAAGGGGATTGTCTGCTTTCCGTTCCATCTGTCCGGCACGTGCCCGAAACACATGCCAAACGGGCGTAACTCATCAGACAAAAGCGGACGGATACCGCTCACCTGCACCCTCCCCGAACAGGGGAACCCAAAGAGCCAGTAACATGCGGCGCCATGAGTTCCCCCACTGGGCCCGCGTCCGGCCTGCCAGTACGAATGCCGCGACCCCGCCAGCCCGGAAGGCACCGCCGACCGGAACCGCTGGTCGCTCCCGAGGGCGCGCCCGCGCTCGTCCTCGCGGTGCCCGGCGCGCCCGGAGCCGCCTCGCGCAGCCTCGCCGAGGAGGTCGTGAGCATCGCCCGCTCCGAGCTGCCCGGCCTGGATGCCCGCATCGGTTACCTGGACGGGGACGACGCCGAGTTCCCGAGCCTGCGCTCGGTGCTGTCCGGCGCCGCCGAGGAGCGGACCGCACGCTTCGAGCAGGCCCGCGCCGCCGGTGCCGACGTCAAGGAGCCCGACGGCCCGGTCGCCGTCGTCGTCCCGCTGCTGGCCGGTCCGGACAGCGCGCTGCTGCGCCAGGTCCGCCAGGCCGTGATGGACAGCCGGGTCGCCGCCGAGCTGACCGACGTCCTCGGCCCGCACCCGCTGCTCGCCGAGGCGCTGCACGTACGCCTGTCCGAGGCGGGCCTGGCCCGCGCCGACCGCGCCCGGCTGTTCACCGTGGCCACGGCCGCGGACGGCATCATCCTGGCCTCGGTGGGCGGCGAGGAGGCCGTGCAGGCGGCCGGCATCACCGGCATGCTGCTCGCCGCGCGGCTGGCCGTGCCGGTCATGGCGGCGGCGCTCGACGAGGAGGGTGCCATCACCTCGGTCGCCGAGCAGCTCCGTTCCTCCGGCTCGCAGCAGCTCGCCCTCGCGCCGTACCTCATCGGCCCCGAGATCGACTCGGCGCTGCTCGCCGCGGCCGCCGAGGAGGCCGGCTGCTCCACCGCCGAGGCGCTCGGCGCCTACCCGGCGATCGGCAAGCTCGCCCTCGCCAAGTACACGACCGCGCTCGGTATCGCCACGCCGCAGCAGCAGGGCACACCGGTCCGCTGACGCGACGGCACCCCCCGTACGGCCGAAGGGCCCGCTCCGGTCGCCGGAGCGGGCCCTTCGGCGTGCCGCGAGGCTGCGCGGGCGCCCGTTCAGCCGAAGACGACGCACGCGGCCGCAGCGACCTCGACGGAGCCGTCGTAGCGGGGCAGTCCTGTCCGTTCCCGCACGTCGAACCAGGTCACGTCGCCGGAACGTTCGTTGGCGGAGTAGAGGAAGCCGTTGTGCTCGGCCAGCGCCCGGGGCCAGTGCCCGCCGCACGGCACCGTGCCGGTCAGCCGGAGGCCGTCCCCCTGGACGGCGAGCACGGACAGGACGTCCTCGCCGCGGGTCGCGGTCCACACGAAGCGGCCGTCCGGTGAGACCACGACGCCCGAGGGGTAGGCGTCGCCCGCCGGGGCGCCCGGCAGCACCGGGACCTCGGCCAGCGGCTTCAGGGAGCCGCCGTCCGCGTGCCAGAGGCACACGGTGACCGTCGGGGTGAGTTCGTTGACCACGTAGGCGTGCTCGCCGTCCGGGTGGAAGGCCAGGTGGCGGGGGCCCGAGCCGGGGCGCAGAGCGATCTCGCGGTGCAGCACGGGCACGCCCCCGTCGAGGGTGCAGACCCGTACCGAGTCCGTGCCGAGGTCGACGCTCACGATCCACCGGCCGCTGGGATCGGGCTGCACCTGGTGGGCGTGCGGGCCGCGCTGGCGGCGGTCGTGCGGGCCGGAGCCGGTGTGCCGCAGCAGTCCGGAGGGTGCGGCGGCCAGGGTGCCGTCCGGGCGCACCGGTACGGCGGTGACGCTGCCGGAGCCGTAGTTGGCGGTCAGCACGTGACCGGCGTGCAGGGCGAGGTGGGTGGGCCCGCCGGCGTCGACCGGCACGGGCGGCCCGGCGGGTTCCGGCTTGTCCGCGCCGACGCGGTACGCGGCGACGGCGCCCTCGGCGGTCTCACTGACCGCGTAGAGCATGTCGCCGTCCGGCGAAAGGGCCAGGTAGGCGGGGTCGGGGACGGTGCCGAGGCGGCCGGTGAGGGTCAGCGCGCCGGTGTCCGGGTGGACTGCCGCGGTGACCAGTCCGGGGCCGCCCGCGGCCGTGAACGACCCGATGAACGCCCTGTGCCGCCTGCCGACTGCTGCCACCGCTGTCCCCTCTCGGTCCGCGCCAGTGGTGCCGACGGTAGCAGTCGGCCACCGTCGGTCTAGACCAACTGGGGGACGTTTCCTCTCAGGCTCCGACGAGCCGCGAGCCGGAGGGTGCCCGCAGCGGCTCGGCCAGCTCGGCGAGCGCCCGCTCCAGGCCGTGCAGATGGGCCAGGGCGGGCTCGGCGGGGGCCTCGGCGGGCCGGTGGACCTGCTCGAGGCCGCCGTCGGTGAGCGCCTCGACCGCGGCCTCCACCCGCCAGCAGGCGGCGGCCAGGCGGGCGTCGTGGGAGGCCTCGGGGTCCGCGGCGACCGCGACCAGACCGCGGATCTCACGGGCGCATTCGTCGAGCAGGGCGAGCACCCGGCGCGCGCGCCGCTTGCGGCCGAGCATCGGGTTCAGCGGGTGCACGAGCGGGGCGACCGAGAGCCGTACCCGGCCGAGGAGCTGCTCCAGCTCGGCCACGCGCGGCGCCGGGTCGGCCGTCGCCGATCCGGCGAGCCGCGCGGCGGCCTCGGCGGTGCAGGCGTGCACGCAGCGCAGGGCGCGCTGGATCCAGGCGTCGGTGGTGGCGTGCGTGGTGACGGGCAGCACGAAGAGCACGGCGAGCGCCGCGCCGAGGGCGCCGACACCGGTCTCGGCCAGGCGCAGGGCGAGCAGGCCGGGGGTGAGGACGCCGAGGAGGCCGTAGAGCGAGGCGGCGAGCACGGTCACCCAGAGCATCATCCAGGTGTAGGAGACGGCGGCCGTGTAGAAGATGCCGAAGACGGCGGCGGCCACGAGGACGGCGGTGGGCACCGCCGCCCCGTGCACCGGCACGGCGACGAGGAAGCCCAGGGCGATGCCGATGACGGTGCCGAGCACCCGCCGGAAACCGCGGACCAGCGTCTCGCCGCGCGAGGCGGTGTTCACGAAGACCCACCAGGTGGCGCCCACCGCCCAGTACCAGCGCTGCCCGGACATGAGCTGGCCGGCGACGAGCGCGAAGCCCGCGCCCGCGGTCGCCTGCACGGCCTGCCGCGTGGTCACCCTGGCCAGCCCGGTGCCGGCTGGCGGCGCGGGTACCGCGGCCGGGGGCAGCCGGCGCTCGTAGCACCACAGGCCGAAGCGCACGGCGGCCGCGCTCAGCACGGACAGCAGGACGGCGGCGTACAGCGCCGGCAGCTGTCCGGGGGTGGTGTGCAGGAACTGGGCCATGAAGAAGGTCATGAAGGCGAAGACGCCGAGGCTGTGACCGCGCGGGCCCCAGCGGCGGGCGTACACGCCGGCGCCGACCACGGCGAGGAACACCAGGTCCCGCGTGACGGGGAAGTCGTGCAGCTCGGCCGCGGCGGCGAGCACGGGCAGGCCGACGGCGGGCAGCAGCGCGGTGGTGACCGCCTGTCCGCGCACGGTGGCGTCGGTGACGGTGAACAGGGCGAGCAGCGCGGCGAGGCCACCGGTGACCGCGCCGGCCAGGGGCTGCCCTGCCGCCCCGCACACGGCGACCGCCAGCCCGATGCCGAGCACGGCCCGCGCGGCGAAGCGCAGCCGCGTACGTCCCGGGTCCGCGGCCACGAACACCCTCTTCAGCACTGAGCCCCTCCCCTTGGAACCCCGGGACGCCCGGAACACCTGGAACGCCGGATGACACACCGGCACACAAAAGGCGCCGCGGGGATCCGCAGCGCCATCGACGTACCCATGAGAGCATCACAGAGGTCACTGGCTCAAGTGTTGGCCGCATCACTGATCCAATGGCTCAGCCCGGCACTCGGGCGAACGGTTGCCGTGATACCAACGGACCAGGTCGGGCGGCATACGGGGCCGTCTCACCGGTGAGCCATTGGTACAGTCGTGCCTCATGAGCGTGGACGCACTCGACACCCGCATCCTGCGGCTGCTGCTGGAGCAGCCGCGCACCAGTGTGCGCGAGTACGCCCGCATCCTCGGCGTCGCCCGGGGCACCCTCCAGGCCCGCCTGGACCGCATGGAGCGCGACGGCGTGATCACCGGTACGGGTCCCTCGCTGTCCCCCGCGGCGCTGGACCACCCGGTGCTGGCCTTCGTGCACATCGAGGTCACCCAGGGCCATCTGGACGACGTGGGCGACGCGCTGGCCGCCGTGCCGGAGATCGTCGAGGCCTTCTCGATCACGGGCGGCGGCGACCTGCTCGCCCGGGTGGTGGGGCGGGACAACGCCCATCTGGAGGACGTGATCCAGAAGCTGATCAGCCTGCCGGGCGTGGTGCGCACCCGCACCGAGGTGGCCCTGCGCGAGCGCGTGCCGTACCGGCTGCTCCCCCTGGTGGAATCGGTCGGACAGGCGGACCGCGCCTGACGCCGGGCATGCTGGACGGCATGAGCGAGCCCGGCACCCTTGCGGTCGTCTTCGATCTCGACGGAACGCTGGTGGACAGCGAGCCGAACTACTACGAGGCGGGCCGGCTGACCCTGGCCGAGCACGGTGTCCCGGACTTCACCTGGACGGAGCACGAGAGCTACGTCGGCGTCAGCACCCTGGAGACCGCCGTCCTCTGGCGGGAGCGCTACGGCCTGCGCGCCTCGGTGGAGGAGCTGTTCGAGGCGACGAACCGGCGCTATCTGGAACTGGCCCGCACCGGCACGCGCGCGTACCCGGAGATGCGGAAGTTCGTGGAGCTGCTGGCCGCGGAGGGGGTGCCGACGGCGGTGGCCTCCGGCTCCTCCCTGGACGCGATCCGGGCGATCCTCGCGGGCACCGGCCTGGACGCCCACCTGCGCACCGTCGTCTCCGCGGACGAGGTGCCCCGCGGCAAGCCCGCCCCCGACGTCTTCCTCGAGGCTGCCCGCCGGCTCGGCGTGGACCCGGTCGGCTGCGTGGTAGTCGAGGACGCGGCGCCGGGCGCGGCGGCCGCGCACGCGGCCGGGATGCGCTGCGTCGCCGTCCCGTACGTGGCGGCGCAGGCGGACGCGCCCGAGTTCGCCACGGCCGCGCTGCTCGTGCGGGGCGGCCAGGCGGAGTTCACGGCGCAGTCGGCGTACACGTGGCTCATGGAAACGGCCGGTTCCCGCTGAGCCGGACGGGAGGTTCCCGAGGCGCGCGGCGGCGCTCCCGGAGTGCGCCAGGCCGAACGGCTGCTTAGCGTGACCACATGACCACAGTCCAGGCAGGGCCCACCCCCGACGACCGGCGGTGGAAGGCGCTCGCGGTCTGTCTGACGGCGGGGTTCATCTCGCTGCTCGACACCTCGATCGTGAACGTGGCGCTGCCCTCGATGGAGCACGGGCTGGGCGCCTCCGAGGCCGCCCAGTCCTGGGTGGTCTCCGGATACGCCCTGACCTTCGGGCTCGCGCTCGTCCCGGCGGGCCGACTGGGCGACATGCGCGGCCGGCGCCAGGCCTTCCTGCTCGGGCTGGCCCTGTTCACGCTGTCCTCCGCGGCGTGCGGGCTCGCTCCAGGGCCGTCCTGGCTCGTGGTGTTCCGGCTGATCCAGGGCACCGCGGCGGGCATGGTCGCGCCTCAGACCTCGGGGCTGATCCAGCAGATGTTCCAGGGTTCCGAGCGGGCCAAGGCCTTCGGCCTGCTCGGCAGCGTCATCGGAGTTTCGACGGCGGTGGGGCCGCTGGCGGGCGGCGTGCTGATCGACGCTGTCGGCACCGCGGACGGCTGGCGCTGGGTGTTCTTCGTCAACCTGCCCATCGGGGTGGCCGCCTTCACCGCCGGGCTGCGGCTGCTCCCCCGCTTCCCCGCGGCCGCCGACAAACGGGAGACGTTCGACCTGTTCGGGGTGCTCCTCCTCGGCTCCGGCGTGCTCGCGCTGATGCTGCCGCTGGTGCAGGAGCAGCAGTGGACCGGACGGCTGAAGTGGGCACTGCTGCCGGTGGCCGCGCTGCTGCTGGCCGCGTTCTGGACGTGGGAGAGACGACAGGGGCGGCGCGGCCGGGACCCGCTGGTCGACCTGGAGCTGTTCTCCCTGCGGTCGTTCACGCTCGGCGCCCTGGTCAGCCTCACCTACTTCGCGGGCTTCACCACGGTCTTCTTCGTCTACACGCTGTTCCTGCAGAACACGGTCGGCTACAGCGCGCTGGCCGCGGGCCTGACGGTGCTGCCGTTCGCGGCGGCCTCGGCGGTCGGCGCGGCCGCCGGGGGCCGGCTGGTGGTGCGCTTCGGCCGCAAGCTGGTCGTCATCGGGCTGGCCGGGGTGGCGCTGGGGCTGCTCGGGGTGGTCGCGGCGGTGGAGCTGGTGCCCGGGCCGAATGTGGGCTGGGCGACCGCGCTGCCGCTGCTGATCGGCGGAATCGGCTCCGGCCTGACGGTCTCCCCCAACACGACCCTCACCCTCACCCGGGTCCCCGTGCACCGGGCCGGAGCGGCCGGCGGTGTCCTCCAGACGGGCCAGCGGGTCGGGTCGGCGGCCGGAATCGCCGTGGTGGGCGCGGTCTACTTCGCGCACCAGGCCGGCCGCGGGTACTCCGTCACGGCCATTCAGCTCGGGCTGCTCACCGCGGTCGGGCTCATCATGATCGCCCTGGTGCTGGCGGTCGCGGACCTGCGGGAGCGCCGGACGCACCCAGAACCGGCACGGGCCGGGGAGCGGGTCCGCCGGGGCGCCGCGGAGGGCGGCGCGGAGGAACCGGTGCGGCCCGGCACCTGAGGCCGGGGGCACGGAGGAACCGGTGCGCCCCAGGACCTGAGGCCGGGGCGCGAAACGACGGCCGGCTGCGACGGCCGGCTGCTACTTCCGGCGCGGCTTGCCCCGTTTGGCGGGCTTGGCCGCCTTCCCGCCGCCCCCGGAGCCGGTGCGGCCCCGTGCGGCACGGCTCGCGGGCTTGGAGCCGGTCGACTTCCCCGAAGCAGGCTTCGAGCGGCCGCCGCCCTGCTGCGCCCGCCCGCGCCGCTGCTCGGCCTCGGCGTTCTCCGCCGTACGGCCCCGCGTGCTGTTGACGGTGCGGCCGCGGACGATGCCGATGAAGTCCTCCACCAGGTCGGTGGTTGCCTCCTCGGGCCAGGACAGGGCAACGCTCGACTGGGGCGCGTCGGTGACGGCACGGTAGGTGAGGTCCTTGCGGTGGTACAGCCGGGCCAGAGACTGCGGGACGATCAGCAGGCCGACGCCGGCCGCCACCAGCTCGATCGCGTCGGGGGTCGTCGCGGGACGCTCGAAGGCCGGCTCGCCGGGCGGGGCGGCCCAGTCGAAGACGTCGTCCAGGGGGTGGAACACGACCTCGTCGGCGAGGTCGGCCACGGTCACCTCTTCGGCCGCCGTGATCAGGTGGTCCCTGGGCACGACGACCACCGTGGTCTCCGTGTACAGGGGGATCGCGCTGAAGAACGTACGGTCGACCGGCAGCCGTACGAAGGCCGCGTCCGCCTCTCCCGCGCGCAGTAGTCCCGGCGCCTCGGGGGCGGGGACCTGGAGCAGGGTGAGCGGGATGCCGGGCAGGCGCTCCTGCCAGATCCGCGCCCATTTGCCCGGCGTCACTCCGGGGACGTACGCGAGCCGGAACGACGGTGATTCCTCCGAGCCTGTCACCAGGCCAGGCTACCGGCCGTGGTCGGCCGGCCCGCACCCGGCCGATACCCTTGACCTCATGAGTTCGCAGCAGAGCACCCAGACGATGAAGCCCGCGACCGCGGCGAAGAAGCTGGGTGTGTACCTCCCCGCCACCCCCGCCGACTTCCAGGAGGGTGTGGTCACGCGCGCCGAGCTGAACGAGCTGCAGGCCAATCCGCCCGAGTGGCTGCGCGTGCTGCGAGCGGACGGTCCGCACCCGCGTCCGGTGGTCGCCGCGAAGCTCGGCGTGTCCATCTCGGGCCTCGCGCGCGCCGGGGTCACCGAGGCGCTGACCACCGAGCAGATCGAGGCGCTCAAGCAGGAGCGGCCAGAGTGGCTGGAGAAGGAGCGGGCCACCCAGGCCGAGGTCCGCAAGGAGGGCGCACGGCTGAAGAGCCTCAAGAAGGAGACGGACGCGCCGGACGCCTGAGACGGCTGACGCCCCCGGCCACCGGGGGCGTTGTCATTTCGCCTCCCCTACAGTTCCGCTCAGTTGATCACCGGGCGTGCGGGGAGGCATGTACGGGGTGGGTGGCCGCGGGCGGTTAGCTCCCCCACCGCGACGACCTGCGTCTGCTGGTCGGCTGCGGCCCGCTACACCACGAGGTGGACCGGGCGCTGTGCGCCGCGGCCCGAGGCGCCTGAGGGCGTAGTGGGATGCGGGCCGCCGTTCCCCCGCGCCGGCGGCCCGCCCGGCGTTCGTCCGAGTCCGAGCAGGCCGGACGCGCCGGGTTGAAGTGTGCGGCATCCGGGGAGGGCGGGGGTATGCGTACAAGTACGTACGCGGCACCGGGCCGGGGGAGGCCGGCGCACGGGATACACGCGGAGACGAAGCACGTGGCACAGGGGCTGGAGAAGGCCTACGAACGTCTGGTGGCGGTGGCCGTGGCGGCGCTGCACGAACGGGAGCCCGGACGGCTGTGGCCCTCGCTGAGCGGCGCACTGGCCGAGCTGTGCGGCGGCGAGGCGGCCGTGCACAAGCTGGACGACTGGAGTGAGCGCAGCGGCACGGTCGGTGCGTCCCCCGGTGCCGCCGCCCGCGAACTGGGCCGGCTCCCGGAGGCGGACCTGGGTCTGCTGCGCGCCGGATACCCCTTCGCCCGCCACTACGCGCGGCGGCCCGAACGGTCACCGGTCACCGCGCACCGCGCGGCCGGCCGGGTCTGGCGGGACAGTGCGACGGCCCGGCTGCTCGGCGCGGTGCTGAACGTCGACCATGTGCTGGGTGTGCCGCTGCCCGGCAGCTCCGCCCCGATCACCGGCTGCCTCGTCTTCCGGTCCGGGACGGACTTCACCGACGACCACCTCGCCATGGCCGAGCGCGCACAGCCGCTGATGGAGGCCGTGGAACGGCAGCGGCGGCTGCTGGAGGAGTGGCGGCGGTCCCTGGCCCCGGCCGGAGCGTCCGACGAGCGGGCGGCGGACTGCGCGCTGACGCCGCGCGAGACGACCGTACTGCTGCTGCTCGCCGAGGCCCTGACCGCCGACGCCATCGGCCGGCGCCTGGGCATCTCGGCCCGCACGGTGCACAAGCACGTCGAGAACATCTACCGCAAGCTGGGCACCCGCGACCGGATCGGCACCCTCCTGCGCGCTCAGCGGCTCGGGCTGGTCGCGGCGCCAGGGCGCCGCTAGCGGTGCTCGGGGTTCTCGAAGTCACGGCGGCATCCGGCGTCCCAGGCGGTGCGCTGGTTGCCGTAGGCGGGAATGCCGCCGAGGTCCTTCAGCGTCCGCGCCAGGTGCAGCAGGTTCCAGGTCATGAAGGTGGTGTTGCGGTTGGTGAAGTCGTTCTCCGGGCCGCCCGATCCGGGGTCTAGGTACGAGGGGCCCGGGCCCGCCTCGCCGATCCATCCCGCGTCCGCCTGGGGCGGGATGGTGTAACCCAGGTGCTGCAGGCTGTAGAGGACGTTCATCGAGCAGTGCTTGACGCCGTCCTCGTTCCCGGTGATCAGGCAGCCGCCGACGCGGCCGTAATAGGCGTACTGACCGGCGTCGTTGAGCAGACTCGAGCAGGAGTAGAGGCGCTCGATCACCTGCTTCATGACGGAACTGTTGTCACCCAGCCAGATGGGGCCCGCCAGTACGAGGATGTCGGCCGCGAGGACCTGCCGGTAGAGGTCCGGCCAGGCGTCCGTCGTCCAGCCGTGCTCGGTCATGTCGGGCCACACTCCGGTGGCGATGTCGTGGTCCACCGCCCGTACGACGTCGACGCGCACGCCCTGCGCGTCCATGACGGCGGTGCTCCGGTCGATCAGCCCCTGGGTGTTGCTCGTCTCCGGCGAGCGTTTGAGGCTGCAGTTGAACACCAGGGCCCGTAGGTCGTCGTACCGGTTCGGCGGTGCGTCGGTTGCGGGCGGCGAAGCGGTCACGAGGTCCTCCCGGAGCCGTTGGTCCAAGGGCGGGCCGGAGTCAGTACGCGGCCGGCGGGATGTTCTGGTTGGCGTGGAACAGGTTGTCCGGGTCGTAGGAGCGCTTGACCGAGGCGAGGCGGTCGTAGTGCCCCCGGTACGTGGCCCGGATCCGGTCCGGGTTCTCCTGCTCGCCGATGAAGTTGACGTAGGTGCCGCCCATGGAGTGCGGGTGGAGGTCGGTCCAGTAGTCGACGCACCAGTGCCGCACCAGGCCGGCGTTGGCGGGGTCGGGGTCGATGCCGCCGATCACACCGGACCAGACGGCGTCCCGGTAGGCCCAGGCCGTGTCGTCGGGGCCGACGCGCTGGGCCGCCCCGTCCACCGGGTACATGTGCAGGGTCGACAGGCCGGTGGGGATGTTCTCGGCGTACTTCTGGTGCACGTCCACGGCGGCGTCGGAGATGGCGTCGAAGAAGTCGCCGCGCCAGTACCACTGCAGTCCCTTGGGGATCAGCGTGTCGAACATGGTCTGCAGCGCGGGGTAGGGCATGGGGGTGGTGAAGTGGAAGGCTGGCGGCGCCGGGTCGTCGACCACCGAGAGCACCTCGGCCAGGTGGTCGTCGGCGAGGCCGCCGGTGTAGCACCAGACGACGCCGCACACCTTCTGCCCGTGGATCGGCTCGGGGAACGGCGGGCCGGGCGGCACGACCAGCACGGCGAAGAACCCGCTGAGTTCCTCCGGCGCGGCGGGCAGGAACTCCCGGTACCAGCGCAGCACCTCCTGGATGCGGTCGACCGGCCAGACCGTCACGGCGACTCCGACCGTGGCGGCCGGGTGCAGCCGGAACGTGAACGACGTGACCACGCCGAAGTTGCCGCCGCCGCCCCGCAGCGCCCAGAACAGGTCGGGATGACGCTCCGCCGACGCGGTGACACAACTGCCGTCGGCGAGGACGACGTCGGCCGACAGCAGGCTGTCGATCGTCAGGCCGTACCTGCGGGTGAGGTAGCCGTGGCCGCCGCCCAGCGTGAGGCCGCCGACGCCGGTGGTCGACATGATGCCCGCGGGCACGGCGAGCCCGAAGGCGTGGGTCGCGTGGTCCAGATCCCCGAGTCGGCTGCCGCCGCCCACCTGGACGGTCGTCGTCTCGGGATCCACCCTGGCCCAGCGCATGGGCGACAGGTCGAGCACGAGCCCGTCGTCGACGAGGCACAGACCCGGCCCGCTGTGGCCGCCGCCGCGCACCGCCAGCTCGGCGCCGGTGTCCCGGGCGAAGGAGATGGTCGCTTGCACGTCCGCCACGTCCACGCACTGCGCGAAGGCCGCGGGCCGCCGGTCGATCATGGCGTTGTAGATGCTGCGGGCCTCGTCGTAGCCGGGGTCGCGCGGGGCGATCACCG
This sequence comes from Streptomyces sp. NPDC047869, assembly GCF_040704065.1. Lineage (NCBI taxonomy): Bacteria > Bacillati > Actinomycetota > Actinomycetes > Kitasatosporales > Streptomycetaceae > Streptomyces > Streptomyces sp. NPDC047869. Next base: position 42,485 of record NZ_JBEYRK010000027.1, on the reverse strand, counting down.
GCCCTCGCAGTGCCTCGCGCAGACTCCCGACAGCCGTTTCGTCGATAGCGCCCATGGCTGAGGACCTCTGTGTGGAGCATGGATCCGATGCGCGGACGCGCCGTCCCGTCCGCGCGCCCGGTCTTCAGTTTTCACCCGCGGGTCACGCCCCGCACATCGGCGTCGCGTGAGGCGTACGGCGTTCCGCGGCCGTCCTCAGCCCAGGAAGCTCAGCCGCACTTGGCGGTCACGGTTGTCCTTGTTCGTGTCGACGAGGCAGACCGACTGCCAGGTCCCCAGCTCCAGGTGCCCGCCGATGACCGGCAGGGTCGCGTACGGCGGCACCAGCGCGGGGAGGACGTGGTCGCGGCCGTGGCCCGGGCTGCCGTGCCGGTGCTGCCAGCGGTCGTCGGCGGGCAGCAGGGAGTGCAGGGCGGCTAGGAGGTCGTCGTCGCTGCCGGCGCCCGTCTCGATGATCGCGACGCCGGCCGTGGCGTGCGGGACGAAGATGTTGAGCAGGCCGTCGCGGCCGGCCGCGGCCTCCCGCAGGAAGTCCTCGCATTCGCCGGTGAGATCGACGACCCGCTCCCGGGAACCGGTGACGACGTTCAGCATTCGCGTGGTGAAGGCATCTGACATGCCCTCCATCCTGACCCATGTGCCGGGTTTCACACGCCGGGAGGAGTCGGCGCCGACCGTGCTCGGGCGGGTAGCGGGCGGTCGGGAAGATCCGTGGCCGCCCCGCCGTTGGCAGGGGCGTGAGCGAGACGCGTGAGGTCGACGTGGTCGTCATAGGCGCTGGTCAGGCGGGCCTGTCCAGCGCCTATCACCTGCGGCGGGGTGGATTCGAGCCGGACCGCGACTTCGTGGTCCTGGACCACTCCCCCGGGCCGGGCGGGGCCTGGCAGTTCCGCTGGCCGTCGCTGACGTACGGCAAGGTGCACGGGATGCACTCCCTGCCGGGCATGGAGCTGACGGACGCCGATCCGGCGCGCCCGTCGGCGGAGGTCGTCGGCGCCTACTTCGACCGCTACGAGCGGGCCTTCGACCTGCGCGTGCGCCGTCCGGTGGACGTGACGGCCGTACGGCCGGGAAGTGAGGGACGGGAAGGGCGGCTGGTCGTGGAGACCTCGGACGGCGGCTGGGCCACGCGGGCGCTGATCAACGCGAGCGGTACCTGGGACCGGCCGTTCTGGCCGCGCTATCCGGGTCAGGAGACGTTCCGGGGACGGCAGTTGCACACCGCGCAATACGCCGGGCCGGAGGAGTTCACGGACCGTCGGGTCGTGGTGGTGGGCGGCGGTGCCTCCGGTACCCAGCACCTGCTGGAGCTCGCCCCCTACGCGGCCGCCACCACATGGGTCACCCGGCGGCCCCCGGTCGTCCGTGAGGGCCCGTTCGACCAGGAGGCGGGCCGGGCGGCCGTGGCGCTGGTGGACGAGCGGGTTCGGCAGGGCCTGGTGCCGAGGAGCGTCGTCTCCGTCACCGGGCTGCCCCTGAACGACGCCGTCCGGCGGGGTATCGCCGACGGGGTCCTGGACCGCAGGCCGATGTTCGACCGCATCACCCCGGACGGGGTGGAGTGGGACGACGGCCGGCGGGTGGAGGCCGACGTCATCCTCTGGGCCACGGGCTTCCGGGCGGCCCTGGATCACCTCTCACCGCTGCGGCTGCGGGAGCCGGGCGGCGGGATCCGGGTCGAGGGGACGCGGGCGGCCGCCGATCCGCGCGTCCATCTCGTCGGCTACGGTCCCTCGGCCAGTACCGTCGGCGCGAACCGGGCCGGGCGCGCTGCCGTCCGGGACATCGCGCGGCTGCTGGCCGGGGAGCCGGTCCGGCCGCTCGCCGCGTGACGTTCCGCCGGTTCAGCGCGGCGGCTGTGTGAGCGCGGGCGGCCGGGGGCTGCCGCTGGGCTGCCGCGACGGTGCGGGGCTCTGGTGGCGGGCGTTGAACTCGGTCACGTTGCGCACGTGTTCGGCGTAGTCGGCGGTGAAGCGGGTGTCCCCGGGCTTGACCGTGACGTAGTACAGCCAGTCGCCTGACGGCGGGTTGGTCACGGCGTGCATCGCCTCCGGGCCGGGGTTGCCGATCGGGGTGGGTGGCAGCCCCACGCGCTGGTAGGAGTTGTACGGGCTGTCCGAGTCGGCGTGGTCGCCGGCATTGCCGCCGGTGCGGTTCAGCCCGTAGTTGAGCGTGGAGCCCACCTGCAGCGGCATGCCCCGCTGCAGCCGGTTGAGGATGACCCGTGCCACCTTCCCCATGTCGGCCTTCGCCGTCGACTCGGCCTGGACGATGCTGGCGACGACGACCGTCTGGTAGACGTTCAGCGTGTTGCGCTGCGCTCCGGCGGCGACCGGTGTCGTGTCGAACTTCTTGTTGGCCTTGTCGACCATGAGCCGCAGCAGCGACTCGGGGGTGGCGCCCTTCGCGAGGGGATAGACCGCCGGGAAGAGGTAACCCTCGGGGTTGCCCGCCGCCTCCTTGGGCAGCTTGAGGCCGGCCTTGGCGAGTGACTTACGGGTGCTGCCCGGGGGCAGTTCGAGGGCCTTGTCGACGGCCTCGTACACCTGGTTCGCGCGCCGGCCCTCCGGGATGACCAGGGTGCGGGGCATGGCCTGCTCCGTACGACCGTTCGCCAGGCTCAGCAGCGGCACCGCCACGGCGGTGCCGGCCAGGACGGCGCCGGTCACGACGAGGACGAGCTTGCCCCGGCGCGTCAGTCGCATCGTGCTCCGTGGTGGAGTGTTCATCTGCATGCGGGCACGGTAATACGCGTATGGTCACAAACCCGACATATCGTCAGCTTGTCGGCGAGGGCCGCCCTACGTCAGCCCGCCGGTTCCAGCCGGGCGTCCCGGCGCACCAGGGCCGCGTAGCGTCCGTCGAGCCCGAGCAGTTCCTCGTGCGTGCCCCGTTCGGCGACCCGGCCGGAGTCCAGGACGACGATCTGGTCGGCACCCCGGACGGTGGACAGTCGGTGGGCGATGGTGAGGGTCGTCCGGTCGGCCGAGAGGGCGTCGATGGCCTGCTGAACGGCGGCTTCCGTACGGGTGTCCAGGGCGCTGGTCGCCTCGTCCAGGATGAGCACCGGCGGATCACGCAGGATGGTGCGGGCTATCGCCAGACGCTGCTTCTCGCCGCCGGAGAAGCGGTGGCCGCGTTCGCCGACCACGGTCTCGTAGCCGTCGGGCAGTGCGGAGATGTGGTCGTGGATCTGGGCGGCCCGCGCCGCCGCGTACACCTCCTCGTCGGTGGCGTCCGGCTTGGCGAAGCGGAGGTTGTCGGCGACCGAGGCGTGGAAGAGGTAGGTCTCCTGCGAGACGACGCCGACGGCGCGCGCGAGGGTGTCGAAGTCGAGGTCGCGCACGTCCACCCCGTCGAGGGTGACGCGGCCGCCGGTGACGTCGTAGAGCCTGGGCACCAGGCAGCCGAGGGTGGACTTGCCGGCGCCGGTGGGACCGACGACCGCGAGGCTGCCGCCGGCGGGCACGGTGATGTCGAGGCCGTCGAGGACCGGGACACCCTTGCCGTCGTAGCGGAACTCGACGTCCTCGAAGCGCACTTCACCCTTGACCTCGTCGAGATGAACCGGCTGCTCGCGCTCGGTGATGTCGACGGGCAGGTCCAGGTACTCGAAGATGCGCTGGAAGAGCGCGAGGGAGGTCTGCACCTGGACGCCGGTCGCCAGCAGGCTCACCGCCGGGCGGAACAGGCCCTGCTGGAGCGAGACGAAGGCGACGATGGTGCCGAGCGAGACCTGCGGGCCGCCGAGCTGGAGGGCGAGTCCCGCGGTCCAGTAGATGACGGCGGGCATCGCGGCCATGACGATCGTGATGACGGCCATCCGCCAGCGGCCGGCCATGTTGGACCTGACCTCCAGGTCGACCAGTTGCTCGGACTCCGCGGCGAAGGACGCGGTGAGCGAGTCCGAGCGCCCCATGGTGCGGCCGAGCAGAATGCCGCTGACGGAGAGCGACTCGGTGACCGTGGCGGCCATCGCGGCCATCTGCTTCTGGCGCTGGGTGGTGATCTTCTTGCGCTCGTTGCCGACGCGGCGGCTGATCCACACGAACACCGGCAGCAGGAGCAGCGAGACGATGGTGAGCCGCCAGTCGAGGGCCACCATCGCGACGATCGTGGCGACGACGCTGGTGACGTTGGAGACCAGCGAGGTCGCGGTGGAGGTGACGGTGGCCTGCATGCCGCCGATGTCGTTGGCGATGCGGGACTGCACCTCGCCGGTGCGGGTGCGGGTGAAGAAGGCGAGCGACATGCGCTGCAGGCGGCCGTAGACGGCCGTGCGCAGGTCGTGCATGACGCGCTGGCCGACGGTGGTCGAGATCAGGGTCTGCAGGACGCCGAAGACGCTGGAGAGGACCGCGCTCAGGATCATGCCGAACGCGAGCAGGCTCAGCAGGCCGGTGCGGCGCTCGGGGAGCGCCACGTCGAGGATCTCCTTGAGGAGGAACGGCGTGGCCACCGAGACCAGCGACGAGGCGCCGACCAGCAGGCCGACGATCGCGAGGCGCCCGCGGTAGGGGCGGAAGAGCTTCAGGATGCGGCGCACCTGCCGGGGCTGCTCACCGGCGTCGGCGGGCGGGGTCCAGGAGGGTTCTCGTTCGGGATGCATGGGCTCCTACGGAGGTGGCGGGCGGCGGCCGGGACCGGCCGCCGACGACTGACGGATCGTAGCTCATTGTTACCTATACTCACAATGAACGGCATCCTGATATTGTTCCCGCATGACCTCCCCCGATCCCGACGGCCTGCTCGCCGAGCAGTTGCTGCGGCTCACCCGCCGGGTGCACCGCATCCAGAAGCGCCATCTGGAGCGACGGGAGCTGGGCGTCACCCCGGCCCAGTCCCGGCTGCTGCGCACCCTCGCGCACTACGGTTCGCCCCCGCGCATGGCCGACCTCGCCGAGCGCCTCGAAGTGGTGCCACGCGCGGTGACCACGCTGGTCGACGGCCTGGAGGCGGCCGGCAAGGTGCGCCGGGTGCCGGACCCGTCGAATCGGCGGGTGACCCGGATCGAGCTGACGGACGAGGGCCGGGAGACCCTGCGTGAAGTGCGCGGGGCGCGCCGGTCGGCCGCCGAGGAGATACTCGCCCCGCTGACGGAGAAGGAGCGCGCGGTGCTCGGCGTGCTCCTGGACACACTGATCGACTCGGAGTCCGCCAAACCCTGCTGAGCGCACGCGACCGCCCCCGCTCCGCCGCGTGGCAGGCGAGCGGGGACGGCCGGCGAGCTCAGCAGCGGCGGCGGTCCTCCGTCAGCGCGCCCTGCGCCGTGCTCAGCGAACGGTCGTAGCACCCCGCCGAGCCGTCCACGCGGTAGCGCTCACTGGAGGTGCCGACCGCGTGCCGCTGGTCACGCGGGACGTCGACCGTGTACGCGGCGTCGCCGCGGTAGGTGTCGTCGAGCCGCGACCACGCGGTGCGCCGGCCGCCCTCGCGCCGCACCTCCGTGGCCCGGTCGCGCATGGTGAGCACGGTGCGCAGCCGGTCGTCCGTGCCGAGGGTGGTGGCACCGTTCATGGTGTACGTCCGGTGGGTGTGCGTCGTCCGCGCCGGGCCGGCCCCCTCGACAGCGACGGTCTCGTCGTCCGTCCAGGCCGCGTCGAGTCCGTCCGTGTTCTCGCCGTCGGTCCAGCGGTGTGCGGAGGTGTTGCCGAGGGTGCGGGTGACGGTGGTGGCCACGCGGCCGTGCGAGGTGTTCAGGTATCCGGAGACGGTGAGCCGGTGCCCCGCCTCGGTGTCGACACGGTTCGCCGCACCTGGCGTGTGGACCGAGGAGTTGGCGAGGTCAGTCGCCTCGGAACGGGTGAGCGCCCCGGTGACGTGGTCGCGATGCGCGTCCTGCCACACCAGCACGTTCACGGGGGCGCTCCACCCCGGCTGCCCTGCGGGCACCCCCACCACGGAGACCTCGACGCGGTGCGGGCGGCCGTCGTTGAGGAGCCCGGCGAACGGTGTGAGGTCGTACTCGACGGGCCGGACGTCGAAGGCGCGCGGCGCCGGGAGGACGTACCAGAGGAAGGGGTTGGACCAGCCGCCGGTCCACACGTGGGGGAACGGCGCGGCGATGCCGGCGAGTTGTCCGTCGACCTTGATCTGCACTTCGCGGTACGGGCCGTGGTCGGCCTTGCAGGAGTACGCGGCCGGGTCGGCCACGGTCAGGTACCAGAACTCCTCGCACCCGCCGCCGGATCCGGTGGCGTACACCTCCGCGACGATGCGCTCGCTGTTGCGTGGCGTGGTGAGGGTGGTGGCGTCGGGTGCGCCGGCGAGGGTGAGGACGCGATCGGGTGCCGGCGCGGCGGGGCGGCCCCGGTAGAAGGTGAGCGTCACCTTCACGTCGATGACGCCGGTGTAGGTGTCGTCGACGACGTTCCCGATGAGCATCTCGACGTCCTGTGGGCCGCGGAGGATGTCGCTGTACCGGGTGACGTCCTTCTCCACGTGCCATTCGATGCCGTCGGGCGACGGCTCCGGTGTCGAGGTGCGCAGGATTTCGGCACCGCCGACGTGCAGGTAGCCGAGGCGGTCGAACTGACGGCCCTTCACCTTGCCGTCGAGACGCAGGACGACCTTGCTCCAGCGGTCGCCGCAGCCCCGCGGCGGTGTGTACGCACCCCGGTAGGGCGTGAAGTCACGGAACTGGGTCTCGGCCAGGGTGACCTGGCAGGACTTGGTGTGCGGCCGGGTGACGGGTGGGGCGGCGGTCACCGGATCGTGCCAGTCGGTGCCGAACTCGGCGGGAGCGTCGGCGGCTTGTGCGGCCGTCTCCGCGGCCACCGCGCCGGTGCCGAAGAGCGTGCTCGCCAGGAGGGTCGCCCCTGTGAGCATGGACATGACTATCCGTCTTCTCATGGCCCCGGTTCTACGGGGATCAGGGGCCGGCCCGCAATGAGGCGTGGTGCCATCCTCACCGGCCCGTCAGATCCGCCCTGTCCCCCATCACCACCACGGGACGCCGGTCCGGATCCAGCTCGCGCAGCAGGAACTCCATGGCCTGCCTGGACAAGCTGACGCAGCCCGAGGTGCCGCTGCCATGGTCCATGTGCAGCCAGATGCTGCCGCCCTTCTCCTCACCGTCGGGCCGCCTCGGGTCGTTCGGCGGGGTGCCCCGGACCCGGTTGTAGTCGATGGCGATGACGTAGTCGAAGTCGTGCCAGTACGGCTTGGCCCACCAGCGCGGGGCGGCGAAGGACCGGTCCTGCGTGTAGGGCAGTTCGGTGCCCGGATCGTCGAGCACGCCGCCCGCGTCGGTGAGGGTGTACACACCGACGGGGCTGCGCCGGTCACCGGAGCGGTGATCCGTGGTCCAGCCCCTCCTGCCGTTGTGCGCCGGCCAGGCGCGGACGCGGCGCCATGCCTCCCCGTGCCTGGTGTAGAGCACGACCGTGGAGCGGGCCGAGTTCCTGCCGTCGCCGTAGACGGCCACCACCTGTCCGGAACCCGCCGGGATGCGACGCAGCAGCCCGGGACCGACGCCCGGAACGCGACGCGGGTCGCGCCCCTCCGTGCCGGACTGCCCGGCCCCGCTGCCCGGCCCCTGGGCGCCGGTTCCGCCACCCGGGGAGCCGCACGCCGCCAAGGCCGCGAGCAGGGCCCCGGCGGCCGTCACCACCAACGCCGCACGCCTCGCCATGTCCCTCCGCACGCGGCCCATGCTGACATCGGCCGTCGCCTCACCGCGCGATCTTCCGGACCTTCACCCTGCCGGGTCACGGCTTCCCTCCGTCGCCTGCCGCGCCTGGCCGGAACCCGGCGAATCGCGCGGGCCGCCCGGGGAAAACCGGTTGAAATTCCCCCGTCGGCGACGCGACCCTTTCACGGTTTGTTGCCGCTCCCCCACCCGCCCTGACACGAGCCACTGGGACGTCATGCGAATCCAAGACCTTCCGTATCCCGATCCGGGCGTACCTGACGCGCGTTCGGGTCCTCATCTCCTGTGGTGGCTCTGGCGCAACCAGCTGGGCGGCCAGCTCAAGGCGCTGGCCTGGGGCCTGCTGCACTTCGTGGCCGTCTCCGCGCTGCCCTTATGCGTCGGCCTCGCCGTCCAGGCCGTCGTGGACCGCTCCGGCAGCCGACTGGCCCTGGCGGGGGGCCTGATGACGTTGTGCGGCACGGCCACCGCGGTCGGCGACACCTTTCTGCACCGGTCGGCCGTCACCAACTGGATCACCGCCGCCGCCCGGGTCCAGCAGTTGCTGGCCCGCAAGGCGGCCGGGCTGGGCTCCGCGCTGACCCGGCGGGTCGCGGCCGGCGAGGTGGTGGCCGTGTCGACCGGCGACGTGGAGAAGATCGGCTGGTTCGTCGAGGGTGTCTCCCGATTCACCGCCGCCGCGCTCACCGTTGTCGTGGTCTGCGTCGGCCTGGTCGTCTACCAGCCCGCGCTCGGCGTGGTCGTCGCCGTGGGGCTGCCGGTCGTCGGGCTCGCCGTGCTGCCCCTGCTGCCCCGGGCCACCCGGCGCGCCGATGTGCAGCGCGAGAAGGCCGGCCGGGCCACCGAGCTGGCCTCGGACACGGTGGCCGGCCTGCGGGTGCTGCGCGGGATCGGCGGCGAGGAGCTCTTCCTGGACCGCTACCGCCGCGCCTCCCAGGAGGTACGGCACGCGGCCGTGCGCAGCGCACGGATGTGGTCGCTGATCTCCGCGATCCAGGTGCTGCTTCCGGGGCTGCTGCTGATCGCGGTGGTCTGGCACGGCACCCACCTGGCCCGCCAGGGCCGGATCACGGTCGGCGAACTCGTCACCGTCTACAGCGCGGTGATGGTGCTCAACTATCCCTTGAGGCACTTCGAGGAGATCGCGATGGCGTACTCCTTCTCGCGTCCCTCGGCCAAGCGAGCCGCGCGCGTGCTGTCGCTGCGGCGGTCCACGGACGCCGGCGGAGCGCGTGGAGCGCAGGTGCCGGAAGGCGATCTGTACGACCCGGCCACCGGCCTGCTCGCGCCCGCCGCTCTGCTCACCGCGGTGGTGTGCGGCGATCCCGACGCGGCCGGGCGGCTGGCGGAACGCCTGGGCGGCCACCCCGCCGAGGCGGGTACGCCGGTGCTGCTCGGCGGCGTGCCGCTCGACGAGCTCCCGCTCGACAGCGCCCGCGCCGCCGTCCTCGTCCAGGACAAGGACCCGGTGCTGCTGTCGGGAACGCTGCGCGAGCTGCTCGACGTACCCGCGTCCGGTGCCGTACGGGCCGAGGACGCGCTGGCGGCCGCCCGGTGCGAGGACGTGCTGGACGCGCTGGTGCAGGGGTCGCTGGACGCCGCCGATCCGCTGGACTCCCGGATCACCGAGCGGGGCCGCTCCCTCTCGGGTGGCCAGCGCCAGCGGCTCGCGCTGGCCCGGTCACTCATCACCGACCCCGAGGTGCTGGTCCTGGACGAGCCGACCTCCGCCGTCGACTCGCACACCGAGGCGTGGATCGCGCAGGGTTTGCGGCGGCTGCGCTCGGGACGGACCACGGTGGTGTTCACGTCCTCCCCCCTGCTGCTCGACCACGCGGACCGGGTCGTCCTCGTCCACGATGACGAGGCCGTGGCGGTCGGCGTGCACCGTGAACTGGTCGACACGGAGCCGCGGTACCGGGCCGTGGTGACGCGGGAGACCGACGGCGAACGGGCCGCGGCGGACGCGGACGTGCCCGGACAGGGCGCCCTCCTGGACGCCTTCGACACGCTGGAAGAGATCGAGGAGAGCGCATGATCGGCGTTGCGCCACCGGCGTACGACCCGGCGGCCCCGACGACCGCCACCACCCTGCCCGTCGGCGCGGCCGCGACCGTGCGCGCCTACGTGGCCGAACTGTTCCGCCGGCACCGCCGGGCCTTCCTCCTCCTCGTCGCCGTCAACACCGTCGCCGTGGTCGCCTCCATGGTGGGCCCATATCTGCTCGGCGGCCTCGTCGAGCGGGTGTCGGACGGAGCGCGGGAGCTGCATCTGGGCCTGACCGCCGCCCTGTTCGTGCTCGCGCTGCTCGTGCAGGCCGTGTTCGTGCGGCAGGTGCGGCTGCGGGGCGCGATGCTCGGCGAGCGGATGCTGGCCGACCTGCGCGAGGACTTCCTCGTCCGCTCGGTGGGGCTGCCGCCGGGCGTGCTGGAACGGGCGGGCACCGGTGACCTGCTGTCCCGTATCACCACCGACATCGACCGACTCGCCAACGCCATGCGGGAGGCGGTGCCGCAGCTCGCCATCGGCGTGGTGTGGGCCCTGCTGCTGCTCGGCGGGCTGGTGGTGACGGCGCCGCCGCTCGCGGCCGCCGTGCTGCTCGCGGTACCCGTGCTGGTGGCGGGGTGCCGCTGGTACTTCCGACGGGCGCCCTCCGGCTACCGCTCGGAGGCGGCCGGGTACGCCGCCGTCGCCGCCGCGCTCGCCGAGACCGTGGACGCGGGCCGCACGGTCGAGGCGCACCGTCTGGGCGATCGCCGCATCGCCCTGTCGGAGCGGCGGATCAAGGAGTGGACCGCATGGGAGCGCTACACCCTCTGGCTGCGGTCCGTGCTCTGCCCCGTCATCAACGCCGTCCATGTCACCGTGCTCGGCTCGGTGCTGATGGTGGGCGGCTTCTTCGTGCTGCGGGGCTGGATCGGGGTCGGCCAGCTGACGACGGGCGCGCTCGTCGCGCAGATGCTCGTCGACCCGGTGAACGTGATCCTGCGCTGGTACGACGAGGTGCAGGTGGCCCAGGTGTCGCTGGCCCGGCTGGTCGGCGTCCGGGACATCGAGCCGGACGCCGGGGACCCTTCGCTGGCTCCCGGGGGCCGGGACGTGCATGCCGACCGGGTGCGCTTCGGCTACCGCGAGGGCGTCGACGTGCTGCGCCAGGTGTCCCTGGAGGTCGCCCCGGGCACCCGGCTGGCCCTGGTCGGTCCGTCCGGCGCGGGCAAGTCCACGCTGGGCAGGCTGCTCGCCGGGATCTACGCGCCGCGGGACGGCCGCGTCACCCTGGGCGGTGCCGAACTGTCCCGGATGCCGGCGGAACGCGTCCGCTCGCACGTCGCCCTGGTCAACCAGGAGCATCACGTCTTCGTGGGTTCTCTGCGGGACAACCTGCTGCTGGCCCGTACCGGGGCCGCCGACGCCGAGCTCTGGGCGGCCCTGGGCGCGGTCGACGCGGACGGCTGGGCCCGGGCGCTGGACGACGGACTGGACACCGAGGTCGGTTCCGGGGGGCTGGCCCTGACCCCGGCGCAGGCCCAGCAGATCGCGCTGGCCCGGCTGGTGCTGGCCGACCCGCACACGCTGGTCCTGGACGAGGCGACCTCGCTGCTCGACCCGCGTGCGGCCCGGCACCTGGAGCGCTCGCTGGCGCGTGTGCTGGACGGCCGCACGGTGGTCGCGATCGCCCACCGGCTGCACACGGCCCACGACGCCGACGTGATCGCCGTCGTGGAGAACGGGCGGATCAGCGAGCTGGGCAGCCATGCGGAACTGGTCGCCGCGGACGGGGCGTACGCGGCGCTGTGGCGGTCGTGGCACGGGTGAGCGTGCGGCGGTGAGGCCGGGCGCCCGGCCTCCGGACGGCTCGGGCGAACCCGCGGCGACGAGATCGCGTACCCGGGCGCGGGGCGCCCTGCGGTCGGGCCGGGCGGTGGCCGGGCGATCGGGCCTGGCGCCGCCGTGGCTCGCGGACGCGGCCCGACGAGCGGACGCGGCCCGACGAGCGGACCGGTCGGGGGCCGGGCACCCGGACACGTCGCGGTGGGCGTACGAACGCGAGGCCGGACGGCGGTTCCGTACGGTCCGGCCGGGGTACGCGATCCCAGGCCACCACCCGTGCCGTTGCGCGGGAGCGAACAGGGGTGGAAGGCTGGATAGCGGCACCGGCTCGGGGGACGGCCGGGAACCCGTCGGGTCCCGGCGTACGCAATCGGTGCCGGGCGTGCCGACGGCGCGCTGCCCCTCCTGGGGGCGCAAGGCCGTCCTCACCACATGGAGGTACCCGTGGACAGCGCCGACGGATGGGGGGATGACGTCTACCAGCCCGATCCCTCGGAGATCCGGGAGGATTCGGGCACCCTCGACGCCGAGGACACTCTGGACAACGACGGTGTCGACGATCCCCTCGATCGGGGCTGGTCCCCTCCCGAGCGGCCGTGGGCGGTGGAGCACACCGGAGTGACCGCCGGCGAACGCCTGACCGGGGAGACCCTGGACCAGAGGCTCGCCGAGGAGCTGCCCGAATCCGCCGCCCCCGACGGGGACGGCATCGGTGACTGCGACGGGACCGACGGGGAACTCCTCGACAACGAGGTCGGCGCCTCGCGCTCCGGCCGCCTGGTCGCCCCGGACGAGGGCGCGCACGAGGACGACGAGAGCGCCCTCGTCGCCACGGACGTCGGCATCGACGGCGCCGCCGCCTCCGCCGAGGAGGCCGCGGTGCACATCGTCGACGAGGACACCCTCTCCGGCTGACCGGGACGCCCCCTGCCCGACCGCCCCGTACGAGGAGCCGCCATGCAGCAGGACAAGCACCCCGACTACCACTCCGTGGTCTTCCGGGACCGCGCCGCCGGGTACGCCTTCCTCACCCGGTCCACCGCGAACAGCGAGCAGACCATCGAATGGGACGACGGCGAGACCTACCCGGTGATCGACGTGGAGATCTCCTCCGAGAGCCACCCCTTCTACACGGGCAAGGCCCGCACGGTCGACACCGAGGGCCGCGTCGCGCGTTTCGAGCGCCGCTACGGCGGGGGCGAGGCCGGCAAGGATGCCTGAGAGGCCGATCCGGGTCAGATCACGTTGAGCGCGGCCGCGCAGCCCGCTCCGCCCAGCAGCATGAACACGGGCATCAGCACCCTCAGCTCGACCCAGCTGCCGGCCCGGAAGCGCAGCGCCTTCGGCGGCCCCAGCGGATACCAGCGCTTGCGGCCCACCGGGATCGGCCACAGGATCGGGCAGCCGGACACGGTGAGCGCGTCCCCGATGTCGTGGACCAGGGCGCCCAGCACGATCGGCAGGCCCAGCCACAGGTACTCCTGCCCGGGCGCGGTGAACAGCCAGTCGGAGCCGTTGCCCGGCTTGTCCAGTATCCCCGCGAGGATCCACGCGCTGGTCGCCGCGAGCAGCCAGACCAGGACGTCGCTGCTGGACCCGCGGGCCGCCCGCCACAGCAGACCCTCGATCGCCAGCACCATGTGCACGAAGAGGATGGCGAGCACCGCCCAGCGGCCCCCGGCGATCGCCGCCCCGGAGCTGCCCGCACCGATGAGGACCGCCCACAGCCAGGTGTGCGTGAGCGTGCGGTGGCCGCCCGAGCGACGGGCATCGCCCTTCTTCCTGGTCGCCTTGTAGACGGCGTAGGAGAGCTTGTCCACGATCTCGCAGATCCATCGGGAGATCGGCCCGAAGGCCCGGGAGATGGTGGCCGCCTTGTGGTCGAGGTCCGGGGCGAGCGCGGCGCCGGCGCAGATCAGCGCTCCCACGAGAAGGACGGGCCAGGGCATCGGGTGCCCGGCCGCGGCGGCGGCCGCTCCGACGCCGAGCCAGGCCGCGGCCCCCGACAGTGAGTGTGCTGGTCCCATCATGGCCGCTTCCCGCCCCGTTCCTCGTGCGCCGCTGTCCAGTTGACCTGAAACGCTGACGTGTCGTCGGCGACACAGCGTAGCCGCAGTGATCTTCGTACCCGCAGCCGATTCCCCCCTCGGGCACAAGGCCAGGCAAGATGGGGGCGTGACCCTCATCGATCAGCTCCCGCCGACCGCCGATCCCGACGCCCTGTACGAAGCCTTCGAGTCGTGGGCGCAGGAGCGCGGCCTCACCCTGTACCCCCACCAGGAGGAGGCGCTGATCGAGGTGGTGTCCGGGGCCAACGTGATCGTCTCGACGCCCACCGGCTCCGGCAAGAGCATGATCGCCGCGGGCGCCCACTTCGCCGCGCTGGCCAGGGACGAGGTCACCTTCTACACCGCCCCGATCAAGGCGCTGGTGTCCGAGAAGTTCTTCGAGCTGTGCAAGCTGTTCGGCACCGAGAACGTCGGCATGCTGACCGGCGACGCCTCGGTGAACGCCGACGCTCCGGTGATCTGCTGCACCGCCGAGGTGCTGGCCTCCATCGCGCTGCGCGACGGCAGGAACGCCGACGTCGGCCAGGTCGTCATGGACGAGTTCCACTTCTACGCGGAGGGCGACCGCGGCTGGGCCTGGCAGATCCCGCTGCTGGAGCTCCCGCAGGCGCAGTTCATTCTGATGTCCGCCACTCTCGGCGACGTGTCCTTCTTCGAGAAGGACCTCACCCGCCGCACCGGCCGCCCGACCTCGGTGGTCCGCTCGGCCACCCGCCCTGTCCCCCTCTCCTACGAGTACGAGTTCACCCCGCTCACCGAGACGCTCACCGATCTGCTGGCGAGCAAGCAGGCGCCGGTGTACATCGTGCACTTCACCCAGGCGCAGGCCGTGGAGCGGGCGCAGGCGCTGATGAGCATCAACATGTGCACGCGCGAGGAGAAGGACCGGATCGCCGAGCTGATCGGCAACTTCCGCTTCACCACCAAGTTCGGCCGCAACCTCTCCCGCTACGTCCGGCACGGCATCGGCGTCCACCACGCCGGCATGCTGCCCAAGTACCGGCGCCTGGTGGAGAAGCTCGCGCAGGCCGGACTGCTGAAGGTCATCTGCGGTACGGACACGCTCGGCGTGGGCGTCAACGTGCCCATCCGCACCGTCCTGTTCACGGCCCTCACCAAGTACGACGGCACCCGGGTGCGTACGCTGCGCGCCCGCGAGTTCCACCAGATCGCGGGCCGCGCCGGCCGGGCCGGTTTCGACACCGCCGGACTGGTCGTGGCGCAGGCGCCTGAGCACGTCATCGAGAACGAGAAGGCCCTCGCCAAGGCGGGCGACGACCCCAAGAAGCGCCGCAAGGTGGTGCGCAAGAAGGCGCCGGAGGGCTTCGTCGCCTGGACGGACAACACCTTCGAAAAGCTGATCACCTCCGAACCCGAGCCGCTGACCTCGCGGTTCCGGGTGACGCACACCATGCTGCTCTCGGTGATCGCCCGGCCCGGCAACGCCTTCGAGGCGATGCGCCATCTCCTCGAGGACAACCACGAACCGCGCCGGCAGCAGCTCAGGCACATCCGGCGGGCCATCGCGATCTACCGTTCGCTGCTGGACGGCGGGATCGTGGAGAAGCTCGACAAGCCGGACGCCGAGGGCCGTATCGTCCGGCTCACGGTCGACCTGCAGCAGGACTTCGCCCTGAACCAGCCGCTGTCGACGTTCGCGCTCGCCGCGTTCGAGCTCCTCGACCCGGAGTCGCCCTCCTACGCCCTCGACATGGTGTCCGTCGTCGAGTCCACGCTGGACGACCCCCGGCAGATCCTCGCCGCCCAGCAGAACAAGGCCCGCGGCGAGGCCGTCGCCGCTATGAAGGCCGACGGCGTCGAGTACGAGGAGCGCATGGAGCGCCTCCAGGACGTCACGTACCCGAAGCCGCTGGAGGAGCTGCTCTTCCACGCGTACAACACCTACCGCAAGAGCCACCCGTGGGTCGGCGACCATCCGCTGTCGCCGAAGTCCGTGATCCGCGACATGTACGAACGCGCGCTGTCGTTCACGGAACTGGTGTCCTTCTACGAGCTGGCCCGCACCGAGGGCATCGTGCTGCGCTACCTCGCCAGTGCCTACAAGACCCTGGACCACACGATCCCGGACGACCTGAAGTCCGAGGACCTGCAGGACCTGATCGAGTGGCTCGGCGAGATGGTGCGCCAGGTGGACTCCAGCCTGCTGGACGAGTGGGAGCAGCTGGCCAACCCCGAGGAGATGACCGCCGAGGAGGCCCAGGAGAAGGCCGACGAGGTCAAGCCGGTCACCGCCAACGCGCGCGCCTTCCGGGTGCTGGTCCGCAACGCCATGTTCCGCCGGGTGGAACTCGCCGCTCTCGACCAGGTCGGGGACCTGGGCGAGCTGGACGCAGAGTCCGGCTGGGACGCCGAGGCCTGGGGCGAGGCGATGGACAAGTACTGGGACGAGTACGAGGACCTCGGGACCGGTCCGGACGCCCGCGGCCCCAAGCTGCTGGTCATCAAGGAGGAGCCGGAGAACGGCCTGTGGCGGGTCCGGCAGATCTTCGACGACCCGAACGGCGACCACGACTGGGGCATCAGCGCGGAGATCGACCTCGCCGCCTCCGACGCCGAGGGCCGTGCGGTCGTTCGTGTCACCGATGTCGGCCAGCTGTGAGCACAGGAGACTTCCACCGATGACGACGAATCCCGCCGAGAGGCTGGTCGACCTGCTCGACCTGGAGCAGATCGAGGTCAACATCTTCCGCGGCCGGAGCCCGCAGGAGTCCCTGCAGCGGGTCTTCGGCGGCCAGGTGGCGGGCCAGGCGCTGGTCGCCGCCGGGCGCACCACGGACGGCGAGCGCCCGGTGCACTCGCTGCACGCGTACTTCCTGCGCCCGGGCCGGCCGGGTGTGCCCATCGTGTACCAGGTGGAACGGGTGCGCGACGGCCGGTCGTTCACCACCCGACGGGTCACGGCCGTGCAGCAGGGCCGCACGATCTTCAATCTCACCGCCTCCTTTCACAAACCTGAGGAAGGACCCTTCGAGCACCAGCTGCCGCCCGCCCGTGAGGTACCGGACCCGGAGTCGCTGCCGACGGTGACCGAGGAGATCCGCAAGCATCTGGGCGCGCTGCCGGAGCAGTTGGAGCGGATGGCGCGCCGCCAGCCGTTCGACATCCGTTACGTGGACCGGCTGCGCTGGAACACCGAGGAGATCGAGGGAGCCGAGCCGCGCAGCGCCGTGTGGATGCGCGCGGTCGGTCCGCTCGGGGACGACCCGCTGGTGCACACCTGCGCACTGACGTACGCCAGTGACATGACTCTGCTGGACGCGGTCCGTATTCCGGTCGAACCGCTGTGGGGCCCGCGGAACTTCGACATGGCCTCGCTGGATCACGCCATGTGGTTCCACCGGCCGTTCCGCGCGGACGAGTGGTTCCTGTACGACCAGGAGTCCCCGGTCGCCACCGGCGGGCGCGGGCTGGCCCGCGGCCGCATCTACGACGTGCGCGGCCGGCTGCTCGTCTCTGTCGTGCAGGAGGGTCTGTTCCGGGCCCTGTGACGCGGCGCCTGCGTGGGCCCGGAGTTCGCGCGGGACAACCATGCCCGAAGTCCGCGGGTGGGCCGGGGTACCTCTGGGCGGGCCTCACGGGCCTGGCGCGGCGCCGGGTCAGGCGGCGCCGTGGCCACGGTGTGGGCCACCGCCCGGCGGCGCCGGGCGGGCCTGCTTTCCGAGGCCCCGCCGGGCCCTGTCGGCACGGGTCGCTCGGTCTCGCCGTCGCCCGCGGGAGTGCGCTCCGCGGCGGCCTTCGTGAGCCGTACCGGCGGACGCCGGGCGGGTGACTGGGCGCGCGCCTCCCGCATCGCCTGCGCCAGATCGCTGCGCAGCCAGCCGACCTCGTCGGGATCCTGCGCGGTCATGAGGTGCTCGGCGAGGTGGGCGAAGGAGGAACCCGGTGCGCCATGGGCGGGCGGGGCGGGCCTGAGTCGCTCCAGCAGGGTGCGCTCACGGGGGTCCGGGACGACGTCCGCGACCTCGGTGGGCGCCAGGAACGCGGCCACCGCCGCCGCCCGTGCCCAGGGATCCCCGGCCTGCCGCAGCAGGAACCCGAAATGCCGGCCCCGCCAGTTGCGTGCCCGCAGGTCGACCCCGGTCGCCAGCTGCCCTCTGAGGGTCTCGGGCGTACGCCCCTTGAGCAGGCGGGCGTTCTCCGCGCCGGTCGCGAACTGCTCGAGTTCCTCGGCCAGATACAGCCAGACCACGGCGCGATAGCGGTTCAGATAGAACCGGACCGGCACCAGCAGGCCCAGACGGGCGAGCCTGGTGAACCTGCCCGCGGGAATCCTCATGAGCGCGGCGCCTTCCGCCGTGCCCACCACCCGCACGCGCTCACGGAGGGTGCTGGGGAAGCCGTACCGGGCGCGCAGCCGGTCGATCTCGGCCTGCTCCACCCTGCGGCCTCCGCCGCCGCCTTCGTCGGGCACCGTCCGGATCCGGCCGAGATGGACCGCGAGGTCGAATTCGACCCGCTTGAGGCCCAGTTCGCGAGCGGCTCGGCTCGGTGAGCAGGTGGCGGGGACGGCGGGGACAAGGGTGCTGTCCGGCATGGTGGTACTCCCCCGTGGAGTGGGTGGCTCACGCCCTGTGCGTTGCCCGTGCACACACCGTAGCCGGATCCGGATGTGGCGCGACGAGTCTGTGGATAACTCCGCGGTTCAGGAGAGCACGCAGGTCAGATGTCCGTAACCGGGCGGTCGGGCTGCCGGGCGTCGACACCGAGGTGTTCGCCGACGCGGTTGACGAGCAGCGTCATCTCGTAGGCGATCTGGCCGATGTCGACTTCGGCGCCGCTGAGCACGCAGAGGCAGCTGCCGGTGCCGGCCGCGGTGACGAACAGCACGGCGTCGTCGTACTCGATCATCGTCTGGCGGACCGTGCCCGCGCCGAAGTGGCGTCCGGAACCCTTCGCCAGGCTGTGCAACCCGGAGGCGACCGCGGCCAGATGCTCGGCGTCCTCCCGGCGCAGCCCGGTGCTCGCTCCCGTGACCAGCCCGTCGTTGGACAGGACCAGCGCGTGCCGCACATGGTCCACTCGCTCGGTCAGATCGTCCAGGAGCCAGCCGAGTCCCTGGTTCTGCGCCATGTTCCGTCTCCCCGTGTGACGTCTCCTCCTGGCCGGAGGACCTGCCCGCCAGCCTTCCCCACGACCGGCGTCCGGGCAAGCAGGATGGGCGTATGGCACAGAAGATGACCGATGAGGAATGGCGGGCGTTCGTCTCGAACGGCACCCGAACCGGCAAGTTGTCCACCGTCAGCGCCGATGGGAGCCCGCATGTGGCCCCCATCTGGTTCCTGCTGGACGGGGACGAGCTGGTGTTCAACACCGGCAAGGAAACCGTGAAAGGGCGCAATCTCACCCGTGACGGACGGATCGCCCTGTGTGTGGACGACGACCGGCCGCCCTTTCACTTCGTGGTGCTGAGCGGCCGGGCCCGGTTGTCGGAGGAACTGGACGACGTGCGGCTGTGGGCCACCCGCATCGCCGCCCGGTACATGGGCGAGGAACGCGCCGAGGAGTACGGGGCCCGCAACGGCGTCCCGGGCGAGTTGCTGGTCAGGGTCACCATCGACAAGGTGGTGGCGGTCAAGGACCTGGCCGCCTGAGCGGACCCGCTCAGCCCACGGAGTCGAGGAGCCGGGCGGTGTGCATCCGCCCGGCGTACTCGACGAGCCGGATCAGCACCTCCTTGCCGGAGTCCCGCTCTCGCGCGTCGCACAGGACGACCGGTGTTCCATGGTCCAGGTCGAGGGCCCGGGAGACGTCGGAGGCGCCGTAGCCGCGTGCGCCGGGGAAGCAGTTGACGGCCACCACGAACGGGATGCGCCGGTGCTCGAAGTAGTCGACCGCCGGGAAGCAGTCCTCCAGACGCCGGGTGTCGGCGAGGACCACGGCGCCGAGCGCCCCCTGGGAGAGTTCGTCCCACAGGAACCAGAAGCGGTCCTGCCCCGGCGTCCCGAAGAGGTACAGGGAGAGACCGGAGCGTATGGTGATCCGCCCGAAGTCCATGGCGACGGTCGTGGTGACCTTGTGGTCGACGCCGTCGGTGTCGTCCACCGACTGACCGGCTTCACTGAGCAGTTCCTCGGTGCGCAGCGGGCGGATCTCGCTGACGGCGCCGACGAGGGTCGTCTTGCCGACCCCGAAGCCGCCGGCGACCAGGATCTTCAGCGCCAGGGCGGACGTGTCGGCTGCTGCGTCGGAGTGCTCGGAGACCATGATCACTTCTCTCGGCGTGAGTTGGGTTCCACAGGGTTCATCTACAGCGCCCGCAGCCCTTCGATGACTTCGCGCAGAACGCGCTCGTCCGGCAGATGGGCCGGGGGCACCGGACGGCTGACGGTGACGCGGCCCAGTTCGAGCAGGTCGCCGAGGAGCACTCTGACCACGCCCACCGGCAGGTCCGCACCGGCCGCCAGTTCGGCGACGGACTGTGTCTCGAGACGGCACAGGCCGATCAGCGCCCGGTGTTCGGGCCCGAGCGCGGTGTCGTCGTCCATCGCCGGTGCGGCTGGGTCGAGGGTGACGAGGGCGATCAGGTCGAAGCTCACTCCGGAGGGGCCCGGCTGGGTGCGTCCGCCGGTCATGGCGTAGGGGCGGACCAGGGGGCCGGCCTCGCCGTCGTACCACTGGATGCCCGGTTCGCGCGGGCCGCCGGTCGGAATGCCGGTCATCGCTGCCGCCCTTCCGGCTCATCCGGCGGCGGGCGGCCGGGCGGTGACGCGCGGCGCGGTGTACAGGTGCTCGCCGACACGTCTGACCAGTCGTGCCATCTCGTAGGCGACGAGGCCGATGTCCGCGGTGACGGCGGTGAGCACGGTGAGGCAGGAGCCCTCTCCGGCGGCCGCGACGAAGAGGAAGGCATCGTCCATCTCCACCATGGTCTGGCGTACGCCGCCCGCGCCGAAATGGCGCCCCGCGCCCTTGGCGAGGCTGTTGAAGCCGGAGGCGACGGCGGCCAGATGCTCCGCGTCGTCCCGCCCGAGGCCGGTGGAGGCGCCCACGGCGAGGCCGTCGTTGGACAGCACCACGGCGTGCCGTACCTCGTTCACCCGCATCACCAGGTCGTCCAGCAGCCAGTCGAGTTCGCCGGATCGCTGGGCGGCCCTCAGGTTCGGGTCCTGGATCATGCCGGGTCTCCTTCGCTGCTCTCACTGCCTGTTCCGGTTCCGGGGACGGCACCACGGCCGGCTCGTCCGCCGCCCCGGACCCAGCCGTCGCGGTAGGCCGCCATGCGATCCCGTACGAGTTCGGGGGTACGTCCGTCGTCACCGCGCGGGGCGGGTTCCGGTGCCGGCTCTTCGGCGCGCTGCCGGCGGAGTTGCGGGGCGAGGTTCGCCTGGCGCACACGGCGCGGGAGGACGTCGGAGGGCTCGGAGTCGTGCGGCGGGCGGTGCGGCCTCAAGGCGGTGACTCCGGGGGGCGGCGGTTCGTGCGCGGGGGCCGACGACGGTGGTTGGGGAGTCGGGGTCCGGTGCGCGGGGGGCGACGACCGGCGTTCAGGGGCCGGGGACTGTTGGGCGGGGGCGGTGGCCGCGAGGGCGGGCCGGCCGGTCGGGACCGTGATCTCGGGCGGGGATTCCTCCGGCCCGCGCGCGTGCTCGGACCGGCGCGGCGGGGCCGCCGGCGCCTCCTCCTGCACGGGGTGTCCCGGGGGCACGGTGTGCAGAAGGACCATGGGCAGCAGGACGACCGCGGTGGTGCCTCCGTAGGGGGAGGCACGCAGGTGCACCTTGACGCCGTGCCGGGAGGCGAGCCGGCTGACCACGAAGAGCCCGAGGCGGTCGCTGTCGAACAGGTCGAGGGCCTCGGACTGCTCGATCCGCCGGTTCGCCTCCGCGAGGACCTCGGAACCCATGCCGAGGCCCCGGTCCTCGACCTCCAGCACGTAACCGTTGCCGACGGGCTCCCCGGTGACCTGCACGCGCGTGTGGGGCGGCGAGAACTGGGCCGCGTTCTCGACGAGTTCGGCCAGCAGATGGGTGAGGTCGGCGACCGCAGCTCCGACCACGGACACCCCCGGGAGCCCGCGCACCTCCACGCGCGCGTAGTCCTCGACCTCGGACACCGCCGCGCGTACGACGTTCGTGAGAGGCACCGGCGTCCGCCAGGCCCGGCCCGGCGCCGCTCCGGAAAGGATGATCAGGCTTTCGGCGTGGCGCCGCATCCGGGTGGTGAGGTGGTCGAGCCGGAACAGGTCGCTCAGTTCGTCGGGGTCGTCGGAGCGCCGCTCCATGCTGTCCAGGAGGCTGAGCTGGCGGTGAACCAGCACCTGGCTGCGCCGGGCCAGGTTGACGAAAACCCCGGAGATGCCGCCGGCGAGTTCGGCCCGCTCCGCGGCCGCGCGCAGGGCGGCGCGGTGCACGACGGTCAGGGCTTCGGCGACCTGGCCGGTCTCGTCCTCCGCCGGCGGCCCGGCGGGCGCCTCGGCCTCGACGTCGATCTCCTCGCCCATGCGCAGTTTCCGCATCGCCGCGGGGAGTTTGCGGCGGGCGATCTCCAGGGCGTCGTTGCGCAGGCTGACCAGTTCGATGACGAGGGCCCGGCCGATGCGGACGGAGATGACGAGCGAGGTGCAGACGGCGGCGAGGCCGAAGAGCACGGCGGCGCCCGCCGGACTCAGCAGTCCGCGCCTGTAGGGATCGGACCGGCCCGCCACGGCACGGCCGGTGTCCGCCGCCAGGGTCCGCATGTCGTCCCGTACGCGCGCGTGGGCAGTGTTCCAGGCGGACCCCGGTGCTGTGCCGGCCGCCCTGGCTCCGGGTCCCGCGGCGAGGATCCTGTCCTCGATGGCGGCGAGGGCGGTGTGGGCGCCGCTGCCGGCGAGGTCGTGCCAGGCGGCACGCTGGGTGCCGGGCAGGTCGGCGACGGCGGCCTCGGTGAGCGCGCGGCGCGTGGCGACGGCGGCGGCGAACAGCCGCAGCCGTTCGCCCGCCGGTCGGGCGTCCGGCCGTGTGCCGCCGAGGACGGTGTCCTCCTGGGCCAGTGCCTCGGCTGCCCGGGAGAACTCGAGCAGCACGCGCGCGTCCGAGCCGACGTCGGCCTGCTGGATGCCGGTGAGAGCGCCGTCCACCGTGAAGGCCGTGCCGATGGTCACGGTGTACTGGTCGAAGGCCTGGCTCCAGCCGGTTCTGCGGTCGAGCACGGCGGTCCGCAGCGCGCGCAGGCGCTCGGCGCCGGTCACGAACGCGTCCAGCCGCTCGGCGACCCGGCCCGGGAGTTCCTGGCTGTCGGCGACCGTGCTGTCGTCGCCGAGCCGCAGTCCGGTCAGTGCGCGGTCGGTGCGGGCGGCCGTACTCCGCAGGTCGTCGCCGCGCGCCGCGCCGGGCTCGACGGCGTAGCGAACGGCCGCCGCCCGCTCGTTCTGCAGCGCGGTGACGGCGGCGGCCACCGGGGCGCGCAGTTCGGTGTCGACGCGCTGGGACTGGCGCAGCCGGGCGATGTCCTGGGCGGTGCTGACGGTGGCGTAGGCCCACAGGGCGAGCAGGGAGACGACGGGCACCATCAGCAGGCAGATCACCTTGGCGCGCACCGTTCGGGGGCGGAGGCGCCGGCGTCCCACGCGCGGGGGAGGGCCGAGCGGAGGGAGGTCGAGGGACTGATTCGTGCCCTCGTCGGCCGGTGGTCCGGCGTGCGCGCGGCGTCCGCGCTGGGCCGGGACCCGTCCGGCTGAGCCGGCATGCGGGGTGTCACGGGGTGGGCGCATGGCCTCCTCGCTCGGGATGTGGGACGGGGGTCCGGGAAGGGGATCCCGCTAGCGGGCGGCGTTCTGGACGGGCCGCTGGGCGGAGGCGGACGCCTCGCGTTCGCCTGCCGAGGGCGAGAGGGCGACGAAGGCCGAGGTGAGGAACAGGTAGGACCCGAGGCCGACGGCGAGGGGGAAGATGAACTGCATCGCCGTGGCCCCGGGCAGGACGTCGCCGGATGGGGTGACGCGTACTCTCACCGCGAACATTCCGGTGTAGTGCATGCTGCTGACCGCCGCTCCCATGACGAGGGAGGCGAGGGTGACCGCGAGGGGCGACTTGATGTTGAGCCCCGCCCACAGCGCCACGGTCGCCGCGACGACGGCGATCAGCACCGAGAGGCCGACGAGGACGGGCCGGTAGGTCACCTCGCCGTGCAGCCGTACCGCCGCCATGCCCAGGTAGTGCATGCTGGCGACGCCCAGCCCGGTGGTGAGCCCGCCGAGCAGGAGGGCGCGGTTGCGGTCCCGGCTGTAGCCGACGGCGAAGACGCCGGCGCAGACGACGGCCATGGCGACGACCAGGCTGAGGATGGTCAGCGGTACGTCGTAGCGGATGCCGGTGCCGCTGACGCGGAAGCCGAGCATGGCCACGAAGTGCATGGTCCAGATGCCCGTGCCGATCGCGGAGGCCGCGGTGAGGAGCCAGTTGCGGCGCGACCGGCCGGTGGCGGCGAGCGCGCGGACGGTGCAGCGCAGTCCCAGTGCGGCGCCCGTGCAGGCCATCAGATACGACAGCGCGGGGGTCAGCCAGCCGAAGGCGGCGTGGTCCAGGTGTCCCATGGCCCCGGGACGCTAGCCGGGGCAGGGGCGCACGGAGGGGGCGCGTTTCGAAAGGTGTTGGAATATGGCGCAGAGAGGCGGCGGAACGATCGGGTCGCGCTCGAACGTGCGCGCAGGAGTGTCCCTCGTGTCGGTGAGGAATCATGCCGAACATGAGCGACGACCACACACACGTCCAGGAGTTCTTCGCCCCCCGTGCGGCCGGGTGGGACAGCAGGTTCCCCGATGACGGCCCCGCCTTCGCGGCCGCCGTGGCGGAGATGGGACTGCGTCCGGGCGACCGCGTGCTCGACGCCGGATGCGGCACGGGCCGCGCTCTGCGGCCGCTGCGTGCCGCGGTCGGGCCCGCCGGCGTGGTGGTCGGCGTCGATCTGACCTGGGCGATGCTCCAGGCCGCCGTGCGGGCCGGCCGGGACCAGGAGGGCCGCCTGCTGCTCGCGGACGTCGCCGCGCTGCCGCTGCGCCGGGGCGCCCTGGACGCGGTGTTCGCCGCCGGCCTGATCGCGCACCTGCCGGAACCCGTCGAGAACCTGCGGGAACTGGCCCGTGTGGTGCGTCCGGGCGGCAGGCTCGCGCTGTTCCATCCCATCGGCCGGGCGGCCCTGGCGGCGCATCAGGGGCGGCGGCTCACCCCGGACGACCGCCGCGCCGAGGCCAACCTCCGCCCGCTGCTGGATGGCTCGGGGTGGCGCATGACCTCGTACGTCGACGAGGATGCGCGCTTCCTCGCGCTGGCGACGCGCGAGGGCTGAGCGCCAGGTCGTGTCAGCCCTGTCCGGCAACGGCCGCCACGAAGGCGTCGGGGTTGTCGAACATCACGTTGTGCCCGGCGCCCGGCACCGTGAGAACGCGCACCCCTGCGGCTTCCAGGTCCTTCCGGCCCGGGAGTTCGCCGCTGTGTTCGCCCTGGAGGTAGACGCGGTCGACCTCCAGGCTCTCGAGAATCGTGCGCATGACAGGGTCCGAGCCGCGGCGGAGGCCGACGGCGCTGCGGTGCAGCGCCCGGGGGTCGGCCAGCCGCATCGTGGCCGCCCACAGCGGGCCGACGGCGTCCAGCACGCGCGCGTACCGCCTCTCGACGAACTCGTCCTCCTCGTAGGTGGCGATCGAGCTGCTTCCTGCCGTGGGCGGCGGGAAGGCGTCGAGGTTGGCCTCGGTGAGGACCAGCCGTGAGACCAGGTCGGGCCGCCGGTGGGCGAGCACGATGGCGACGGCTCCGCCCATGCTGTGCGCGATCAGTTCGGCACCGGTGACGCCCGCCTGGTCCATCGCGGCCGCCAGGGCGTCGGCGTTCTCCTCCAGCGTGTATCCGAAATGCTCGGGACGGTCACTGATGCCGTGCCCGGGCAGGTCCACGAACAGGCTGCGCCTGCCGACCAGTTCGGGACGGGCCGCGACATGCGCGTGGTACACGGAAGAGACCGATCCGAGTCCGTGCAGATACACGCGCGCGGGTTCCGCACCGGAAACCTCCGTCCACCGGATCCGGCTTTCCCTGTCGTCGAACACGGCCTGCTCCACGTCGCCCCTCCTGCGTCACTACGGTTCCCGCGTCACCACGGCTCGACCCCGCCGAACACAACATACCTCGACGCCGATGTATTGCGCTACAAGAATATGCGCGTCTTGATGTACAGCGCCCATGCGGGAGAATGCGGTCATGCTGGAACTCGCCATCCTCGGCTTCCTCTACGACGTCCCGCTGCACGGCTACGTCCTGCGCAGGCACATCGCCGCGCTCACCGGGCACGTGCGGCCCGTGGCCGAGAGCACGCTGTATCCCGCGATCAAGCGGCTGGAGAAGGCGGGACTGCTGGCGCGGACCACCGAGCCCGGCGCCGTGGCCGCGCCGCGTCACGTCCTGACCCTCACCGAAGAGGGCAGGCAGGAGCTGCGCCGCCGGCTGGCCGAGCCCGGACAGCGCGAGATCACCGACGAGAACCACTGGTTCACCGTGCTCGCGTTCCTGCGGCACCTCGACGATCCAGCCGCTCAGGCGACCGTGCTGCGGCGCCGGCTCGCCTTCCTCGAGGAGCCGGCGAGTTTCTTCTACGACGGCGACCGGCCGCTGCGCGCCGAGGAACTGGACGATCCGTTCCGGCGCGGCGTCCTCACCATCGCGCGTGCCACCAGCCGGGCCGAACTCGCCTGGCTGCGCGACACCCTGGCCTCACTCGGGGACGTCGCCCGCTGAGGCGTCCAGGTGGCGCACCGGACAGCCGCCCATCCCCGGAACCGGGCGGGTGCCCAGGTCGGCCGGACGGTAGCCGCCCGGGTAGCTCTTGATCTCCCGGTTCTGCCGGGCGAAGTGCGGTGCGCGGCGGGGCGGGAGCAGGCGGACCAGCCGACCGCGCGCTCGGACCGCGCGGCGCACGAGCGCCGAGGAGACAGGGCCCGGCGGCTCGTAGTGGAAGGCGCGCAGCAGGGGTTCGTCGAGCAGGGCGAGCGTGGCCGTGCGCAGCAGGGGTGCCAGCGGGCGCGGATACCAGGACGCCATCAGGTCGAGCGTGGCGTCGGAGACCCGCCGGGCCTGCTCGTCCCAGTCGAAGTGGGCCCGCTCGTAGGCGTCGAGCAGCGCCTCGAACTCCTCGTAGGTCGCCGGGACACCGGGGATGCCCAGATGCCGGCCGAGGGTGCGGTAGTACTCGGTGGCGGCGACGATCTCGTGCCGGGACAGGCGGCGCCAGCCGTAGGTGTCGATCCAGCGCCGGGGCACCACCACGAACGTGGACAGCACGTACCGCATGTCGTCGTCGCTGATGTCGTAGCTGCGGTGCATCTGGTTGATGCGGCGGATCGCGGTGCGGCCCTCGGGTGCGGCGAAGCCGTGTTCCACCACGGTGTCCAGCAGCAGTGCGGTGTCGTCGTACCGCTTCTGCGCACGCCCGATCAGCTCTCCCGTCCGTGCGAGCAGCCGCCCGATGGAGGGGACGGCGTAGGTGCGGTACAGGGCCAGTTCCAGGGCCCGTGTGTAGTCCCACGGGAATTCGAACGCAGTGCTGAGCCGGTAGATTTCGTGAGCGTCCTTCACCGGGTCCATCCGCTGGATCCGCCTGAGCCGGTCGAAGCGCACCGTCACTGCCCCCTTTTACCGCCGGAGCTTCAACTCTACGTTGAACAGTGCCGGATGAGTGGTCGGTGACGACCCCGTACAGAGGAAGGCGGGTCACGTGTTCGACGCGATGCGCAAGTACGCCTCCAGGTTCCGTACCACCCCGCGCCCGGCGGCGACGGGCGGCCGGGAACGGCGTCCACACAACTTGTTCGAGGCCGCGGCGGCCTATGTGGCGGCCCGTACGGAGGACGACCAGGACGGCATCGACGAGGCGTCCGCCTGGGTGTCGCCGGAGGCGCTGTCCTTCGGGGTGAGCGAACTGGCGTGCCGGGCGGTCATCGCACTGGCCCGGGAACGCGACGAGTCGCCCCGGACGGTCGCCCGCGACCTCCTCGGTCTCCCGGCCGCCTGAGCCGGACCGGGCCGGCCCCGGACCGCGGCCTTCCGCCGGGCGGCCGTTTCGCCCCCGTCCAGGTGGAAACCTGCAGCTCCGCGTGGTGTGTGGAGTCGTGACAAGTACCTTCCACTCGCACTAGGGTGCGCGCCGATGGACGAACCACTGGGAGGGCTGTGATGGCCGGGACGGACGAGCAGGCCGTCGCCGCCGCGGACGAGGCGCTGTATGTGCTCACGGCGGTGCTGCTGACGCCCGCACAGTTCCCGAGCGTGCTGGGCGACGACTATCCGGAGGCCTGCGCGGCACTGGGTCTGGCGCCGCACACCGACGGGTACGGCCTGGTGCTGGGGCAGGACGGTGACGGCGCCCGCTGGACGGTCGCCATCGACGACGTGTCCCTGGTCGCCGTGGCGATCGCTTCCTGGGACTGCGGCATGGAGTACGAGCTGTCGCCGGACGAGAACACCGTCGTGGCCGCTCTGCCGGGCTGGCCGCTGGCGGTCGCCGTGGCCGCGCCGGGGGTGCCCGCACCTCACGATCCCACTCCGGACCCCGCGGACGGGCCCGCGCTGACCCCGCCGGACACCACCTCCTGGGGGCCGGCCCAGCGCCGCCTGGGCGCCGACGAGATCGCGCTTCAGTGGGCGGTCTGGCGGGAGCAGATCGGCGACGGCTACTCGCCCTCCCCCGACGCGCGGCCGGAAGCGGTGGAGTCGCCGGCGGACGACGCCGCGGGCAAACCCAAGTCCGGGCACCAGGGCGTACGGCGCGTACTGGCGGAGGCGCGCGCCTACGTCGACTCGCCGCCGCCGCTCGGCCGGGTCCGCTCCTCGTTCGCCCCGGGCGACGCCCGCACCCTGCGGGCCGACGGCCCCGGCTGGTCGATCGTGGCGCGCACCGACGACATCGCGTTCGTCCTGCTGGACGAGGAGCCGGGTGAGGTACTGCCGGTGGGCCGGGGCCCCGAGCTGCCCGGCCTGCTGGAGGCGCTCGACAAGTTGGCCGTGAGGCCCCTGTGAGCCGGTGGAGCCGCGCCGCGCCCGTAGCGGCGCGGCTCCTCGCCGGACGGATTCCGGCCGGCCGGTGAGCCCCGTCCGCTCGGGCCGGTCACCGGCCTCTCAGCGGCCCAGTTCCTTGCGCGTGACACGACGCAGTCTGCGCCGCTGCGAGGGGTCCAGGGCCAGGTAGGCGGCGACCGGGACTCCCACCACGATGAGGAACGCCACCCACCAGGGCAGCCAGATCAGCAGGAGCAGACCGACCGCCACGCCCCCTGCGGCGATCTTCGCGTTCTTGGACATGAGCGTCGCCTCCTCCGCGGCAGCCCTTGCCGCTCTCTGCCCTGAGAACGGCCGCACGCTTCCCGCGGTTCCGAGGCCCGACCCTGAGACTTCCCCGATACCCGTCCCCTAGTGGCCCACGTCACAGGGCGGTCGTCGGACCGGACCTCCGCGGTGCTGTACCCTCGGCGACTTCGAGTCTCAGTAGTCAAACTTGAGGAGCGCGGGCAGAGTCGTGCAGAGGATCTCCACCGCACCGCCCACCGAACCGTCCGAGCACTCCGAGCCGACCGAGCACCCCGAGCAGTGCGACAAGGCCGAACCGTACGAGCCGTCGGAACTCCCCGACCCGTCCGCCCCGTCCGATCCGCCCGATCCGTCCAAGCTGAACCGCTGCCGCGCGGTCTTCGTCCCGTCCGATCCGCCCCGCACCGGCACCATGGCCTTCTGGCAGCCGGACGGCGACGTTCCACCCACCGTCGCCCGGGGCTCCGTCGCGGAGCTGGACCTGGTGCTGCCCGCGCCGGGCGGTGACGTGCGGCGGGTACGGCTGCCCGCCGCGCTGCTGCCGGTCGGGGCGGCACTCCCGTTGCTCACCCGGCCGGGGCAGGAAGGACGGCACCGAGCCGTCGAGTTCTGGGGCACGGCCGGCCTGCTCGCCCTGCGGTTCCTGGCGCGCGGTCTGCTCCTGCCCGGCCTGTCGCCGGCCGGTCACGACACATGGCGGGTGGGGCCGTTGTCCGCGCGCGATGCCGAGCTGGTCCGTGAACTCGCCGCCGCCATGCCCCCGGAGGCCCACGCCACGCCTCTCGCCGTGGAGGGCCGGCCGCGCCTGCCGGACCCGGAACGTCTGTTGCGCTCCTTCCTGGACGCGGTCGCCGACACCCTCCCCCGCTCCCCCGCCGCCGCGCTCGTGACGGGCGGCGCCGCGTTCGCCGTGCCGGAGCCCCAGCACCTGCCCGGCCTCCGTGCGTGGGCCGACGACATCGCCGCCGGGCACGACACGGGCGTCCGGCTGTCGTTGCGGGTGGAGGCGACCGGCCTCCGCGACGCCGGCGGCGAGGGTCACGCCGCGGTGCGGTTCCGTGCGGTGCTCCAGGTGCACGGCGCGAGCGGGACGGTGGGCGTCGCCGACGCCGCCGGACTCTGGTCCGGCCCGGCGGTCACGCGCGAGGCCTTCGGTCCGCACGCACGCGCGGACACGCTGCTGGCCCTGCGCCGGGCGGTCCGGGCGTGGCCGCCGCTGACTCCGCTGCTTACCACCGCCGTTCCCGATGTGGTGCACCTGGCCGACGACGAGATCGCCGACCTCCTGGGCGAGGGGGCCCGTGCTCTGGCCGCCGCCGGCGTCGACGTGCACTGGCCCAAGGACCTGTCACGCGGGCTGAGCGCGCACGCGTCCGTCGGCCCGGCGGACGGGCCGAGCGAAGCGCGGCCCTCGTTCCTCTCCGCGTACGCCCGGCCGGAGTTCCGGTGGTCGTTCGCGCTGGGCGGGCGCGAGCTGTCGCGGGAGGAACTGGACCTGCTGGCGGAGGCCAAGCGTCCCCTGGTCCGGCTGCGCGACCGCTGGGTGCTCGTCGACCCCCGCGAGGCGGACCGCGCGCGCGGCCGCGAGGATCGCTCCATCACCCCGGTCGAGGCCCTGGCCGCCGCCCTGGCGGGCTCCGCCGAGGCCGACGGCCTCCGGGTCGACGTACGGCCCACGGGGTGGCTGGCGCAGCTCCGGGAGCGGCTCGCCGACCCGGAGGCCTCCGAGCCGGTGGGCGCGCCGCCGGGGCTCGCCGCCACCCTGCGCGACTACCAGCTTCGCGGTCTGGGCTGGCTCGCCCGGACGACGGCCCTCGGCCTGGGTTGCTGCCTGGCCGACGACATGGGGCTGGGGAAGACGGTCACGCTGATCGCGCTCCATCTGCACCGGCAGGCGGACCCCTCGTCGGCCGGTCCCACGCTGGTGGTCTGCCCGGCCTCCCTGCTCGGCAACTGGCAGCGCGAGATCGAACGATTCGCGCCCGGTGTCCCGGTGCGCCGGTTCCACGGGCCGGGGCGCGGTCTCGAAGCCCTGGCGGACGGCGAGTTCGTGCTCACCACGTACGGCACGATGCGGCTGGACGCCGAACGGCTCGCCGAGGTGCCCTGGGGGATGGCCGTCGCCGACGAGGCACAGCACGTGAAGAACCCCTACGCGGCGACCGCGCGCGCCCTGCGCTCCATCGGCGCACGCGCGCGCGTGGCGCTCACCGGGACACCGGTGGAGAACGACCTCACGGAACTGTGGGCGATCCTCGACTGGACCACCCCGGGGCTGCTCGGCCGCCTCGGCGCCTTCCGCGCGCGGTACGCGCGGCCCGTCGAGGCCGGCGGGGACCCCGCCGCGGCGGAGCGGCTGGCACGGCTCGTACGGCCGTTCCTGCTGCGGCGCCGCAAGTCGGACCCGGGCATCGCACCGGAACTGCCGCCGAAGACGGAGACCGACCATCCCGTGGCACTGACGCACGAGCAGACCGGTCTCTACGAGGCGCTCGTCCGCGAGACCCTCGACCTGATCGCGGACGCCGACGACATGGCCCGCCGGGGCCTCATCGTGAAGCTGCTGACCGGTCTGAAGCAGATCTGCAACCACCCGGCGCAGTTCCTCAAGGAGGACCATCCCGCGCTCGTGGGACGCTCCGGCAAGCTGGAGCTGCTGGACGAACTCCTCGACACCATCCTGGCGGAGCGCTCGGGGGTGCTCGTCTTCACGCAGTACGTGCGCATGGCACGTCTGCTCGAACGGCACCTGACGGCCCGTGGGGTCCCCTCGCAGCTCCTGCACGGTGGTACCCCCGTCGCCGAGCGCGAGACGCTGGTACGCCGCTTCCAGGACGGCGAGGTGCCGGTCTTCCTGCTGTCGCTGAAGGCCGCGGGGACGGGCCTGAACCTCACCCGGGCCGATCATGTGGTGCACTACGACCGCTGGTGGAACCCGGCGGTCGAGGCCCAGGCCACCGACCGGGCGTACCGGATCGGGCAGACCCGCCCGGTGCAGGTGCACCGGCTGATCGCCGAGGGGACCGTGGAGGACCGCATCGCGGAGATGCTCGGGCGCAAGCGCGTACTCGCGGACGCCGTGCTGGGCACCGGCGGGGCCGCGCCGGCGGAATTGACGGAGCTGACGGACGCGGAACTCGCCGCGCTGGTGGAACTGCGCGGGGAGGCGCGATGAGCCGTGACGAGCACGGACCCGAGGGCGGCCCGGAGCGCACGTTCGCCGCGTTGCCGCCCGCGCGCGGGCGGGGGTTCGCACGGACCTGGTGGGGCCGCGCCTGGCTGGCGGCGCTGGAGGACGCGGCGCTGGAGGCCGCCGCGGTGAAGGCGGGGCGCCGGCTCGCGCGCGCGGGCGAGGTGGGCGCGCTGACCGTGCGGCCGGGCCGGGTGACCGCCGTCGTCCGGGAGCCGAAGGGCACCGCGCACCGGGCCGACGTCCTGCTGCCCGAGCTGTCCGAGCAGGAGTGGGACCGGTTCGTGGACCTGGCCGTCGAGCAGGCGGGACACCTGGCCGCGCTCCTCGACGGGGACCTGCCGTCGCACCTGATCGAGGACGCGGCGGTCAGGGGGATCGAACTGCTGCCCGGTCTCGGGGAGCTGGAACCCGAGTGCGACTGCGGCGCATGGGACCACTGCGGGCACACCGCCGCCCTGTGCCATCAGGTGGCACGGCTGCTGGACGAGGATCCGTTCGTGCTGCTGCTGATGCGCGGCCGGGGAGAGAGCACGGTCCTGCGGGAACTGCACCAGCGGAGCACCGCGCCCCCGGACGAGCCGGCGGCGCCGGGCGAGCCGTACGAGGCCGAGGGTGTGGACGCCGCGGAGGCGTGGGCGGCCGCGGACATCCTCCCCGCTCTCCCCGCGCTGCCCGCCGTTCCGGCAGCGCCCGGCGGACCACCGTCCTACGACGCCGGGACGGCACCGACGCCGGCGGTGGATCCGGTGGCGCTGCGGTACCTGGCCGGAAGAACGGCACAGGACGCCCACCGGCTGCTGGGGCGGGCCCTCGGCAACGGCGGTCCCGGGGAGCCGGATCACCGGGCGCCGACGGCGGCCGAGGACGTCGTACGGCTCGCCGACGGCACGGTCCCCGATGCCGTGGCCGAGCGGCTCGCCGAGGGATCGGGGCGGGGCCGCGAGGGGCTGGCGACCGCCGTTCGCGCCTGGCGTCTGGGAGGGCCGGCGGCCCTGGCCGTCCTCGATGAGGAGTGGCCGGTCCAGGGCGCGGCGCTCGCACGCGCACGTGCCGCCCTGGACTCGGCCTGGGAGACGGGAGAACGGCCCTCGTTCCGGCCGGAGGGCAACCGGTGGACGGTCCCGGACGAAGGGGTACAGCTGCGCCTCGGGCCGGACGGCCGCTGGTGGCCGTTCCGGACGGAAGGCGGCCACTGGGTTCCGGCGGGAGCCCCGGACCGGAACCCGGCGACCGCGCTGGCCGCCGCACGACCGGCCCCGCAGGCCCCGGTGCCCCGAGGCGCCTGACGGCCGCCATGACCGGCGGGACAGCCCGTCGGCAGCGGATCAAGGCGTCCCCGAACGGGGTTCACCGGCAGGGCCTCAGGGGGCATTCCGAAGCCGCACGGCGGGCCCGGAATGCCCCCGGCGGGATCCGGGCTCAGCCCCGGGCGCCCAGCAGGTGGTCCATGGCCAGCTGGTCGAGCCGCTCGAAGGCCATGCCTCGCGCGGCGGCCGCCTCCACGTCGAAGTCCTCGAAGGCCGCGCGGTCGTCGAGCAGGCCCCGCAGGCCGTCCGCCGCGGTCGGCTGGGCGAGCTCGTCCAGCCGCGAGGCGCGCAGCGCCTCCTGGACCTCCGGATCGGCGCGGAACGCGGCGGCACGCTCCTTCAGGATGAGGTAGTTGCGCATGCAGCCGGCCGCCGACGCCCACACGCCGTCGAGGTCCTCGGTCCGCGGCGGCTTGAAGTCGAAGTGGCGCGGGCCCTCGTAGCCGGCGCTCTCCAGCAGGTCGACGAGCCAGAAGGCGGCCCGCAGGTCACCGGCGCCGAACCGCAGGTCCTGGTCGTACTTGATGCCGGACTGGCCGTTGAGGTCGATGTGGAAGAGCTTGCCCGCCCACAGGGCCTGCGCGATGCCGTGCGGGAAGTTGAGGCCGGCCATCTGCTCGTGGCCCACCTCGGGGTTGACGCCGAACAGCTCGGGGCGCTCCAGGCGCTCGATGAAGGCCAGCGCGTGGCCGACCGTGGGGAGCAGGATGTCGCCGCGCGGCTCGTTGGGCTTGGGCTCGATGGCGAAGCGGAGGTCGTACCCCTGCGCGGTGACGTACTCGCCGAGGAGGTCGAAGGCCTCCTTCATGCGGTCGAGGGCGGCACGGACGTCCTTGGCGGCGCCGGACTCGGCACCCTCGCGGCCACCCCAGGCGACGTACGTCTTCGCGCCAAGTTCGGCGGCGAGGTCGATGTTGCGGATCGTCTTGCGCAGGGCGTAGCGGCGGACGTCGCGGTCGTTGGCGGTGAACGCGCCGTCCTTGAAGACCGGGTGCGTGAAGAGGTTGGTGGTGGCCATCGGCACGGTCATGCCGGTGGCGTCCAAGGCCTGGCGGAAGCGCTTGACGTGGGACTCGCGCTCGCTGTCCGAGGACCCGAAGGGGATCAGGTCGTCGTCGTGGAAGGTCACTCCGTGGGCGCCGAGCTCCGCCAGGCGCCGCACCGTCTCGACCGGGTCGAGGGCACGGCGGGTGGCGTCGCCGAACGGGTCCCTGCCCTGCCAGCCAACGGTCCACAGGCCGAAGGTGAACCTGTCCTCGGGGGTGGGCTGGTAGCTCATGCCGCGGCTCCTTGCTTGATACGACTATTTCGTCATGGCCGTTTACAAATTAGTATGCGCACACACCTCTGGGAAGAGACAAGGTGTGTCCTCGACGGCGGAGAATCCATTCCACCGCCGCCGCGGACGGATGTCCTGCCGGGTCGCAGCACGTCCCGCGGAGCCGCGGAAAGAGGGAGAGCCCGATGTCAGCAGCCGAGGGTCCGCTCGTGGTGGGCGTGGACACCTCCACCCAGTCCACGAAGGCACTGGTCGTCGACTCGGCCACCGGCGAGGTGGTGGCGAGCGGCCAGGCGCCGCACACCGTGTCCTCGGGGGTGGGCCGGGAGAGTGATCCGCGTCAGTGGTGGGACGCGCTGTGCGAGGCGCTGCGCCAGTGCGGCGAGCCGGCGCACGAGGCCGCCGCGGTGTCGATCGGCGGCCAGCAGCACGGCCTGGTCACGCTCGACGAGCGGGGCGAACCGGTGCGCCCCGCACTGCTGTGGAACGACGTCCGCTCGGCGCCGCAGGCCCGCCGGCTCGTGGAGGAGCTGGGCGGTCCGAAGGCGTGGGCAGAGCGGACCGGCAGTGTGCCCGGGGCGTCGTTCACGGTGACGAAGTGGGCCTGGCTGGCCGAGCACGAGCCGGAGGCCGTCCGCGCCACCAGGGCGGTACGGCTCCCCCACGACTACCTCACCGAGCGGCTCACCGGACAGGGCACGACCGACCGCGGCGACGCGTCCGGCACCGGCTGGTGGGCCGCCGGCACGGAGGCGTACGACGAGGAGACGCTGGCCCATGTGGGGCTGGACCCCGCGCTGCTGCCCCGGGTGGTGCGGCCCGGCGAGGTGGCCGGCACCGTGCGCGACGGCCATGACCTGCCGTTCTCCAAGGGCACTCTGGTGGCACCGGGCACCGGTGACAACGCCGCGGCCGCGCTGGGTCTCGGGCTCAGGCCGGGCACGCCGGTGCTGAGCCTCGGCACGTCGGGCACCGTGTACGCGGTGGCCCGGCGCCGCCCCGCCGATCCGACGGGGACGGTGGCCGGCTTCGCGGACGCGCACGGGGACTGGCTGCCGCTGGCGTGCACGCTGAACTGCACCCTCGCCGTGGACCGGGTCGCGGCACTGCTGGGCCTGGACCGCGAGGCCGTGGAGGCCGGCACCTCCGTCACCCTGCTGCCGTACCTGGACGGCGAACGCACCCCGAACCTCCCCCACGCCTCCGGCCTGCTGCACGGACTGCGTCACGACACGACCGCCGGTCAGTTGCTGCAGGCGGCCTACGACGGCGCGGTGCACGCCCTGCTCGGCGCGCTCGAACTGGTCCTGGACGAGGACGCGGACCGCAGTACTCCGCTGCTGCTGATCGGCGGCGGAGCCCGGGGCACCGCCTGGCAGCAGACGGTACGACGGCTGTCGGGACGGCCGGTCCAGATCCCCCGGGCCGGGGAACTGGCCGCCCTGGGGGCCGCCGCACAGGCCGCCGGCCTGCTGACCGGTGAGGATCCCGGCGCGGTGGCACGCCGCTGGGACACGACCGCGGGCCCGGTGCTGGAGGCCGTGGAGCGGGACGAGGCGACGCTGGCGCGGATCAGCGGGGTACTCTCCGACGCGGCCCCGCTGCTGGAGCGGGGAACGGAATCGCACTGAACCCGGGCCCGGCCCCGGGGCGTGGGACCGGTCCGGCCGCAGACACCGAGGATCGACGAAGGGCATGACCGCACCACTGCACGAGGGCCGCTCGCAGGGTCCCGGACGCTCACTGCCGGACACCCAGCAGGGTATGCGCCGGCGCAACCTCGCCCGGGTGATGCACGCCGTCAGCGCGGCGGGCCCACTGTCCCGGGCGGCGGTCGCCTCGCGCATCGGTCTGACCCGGGCGGCGGTGTCGACCCTCGTGGACGAGCTGATCCGCTGGGGGCTGCTGGAGGAACTGGGTCCGGAGCGGCCGGGACGGGTGGGCCGCCCGGGTTCGGCTCTCGCGGTGAGCGGACGCGGACCGGCCGGCATCGGGGCGGAGATCGGCGTCGATCACCTCGCGGTGTGCGCGGTCGACCTGCGCGGCACCGTCCGCGCGCGTGCCGTGCGGTACGGCGCGAACCGGGGCCGGGCCCCGATGCCCGTGCTGGAGGAGCTGACGGAGCTGGTCGGCCGGGTCCTGGCGGAGGCCGAGCGGGAAGGCCTGTGGCCCGCCGGACTCGCGGTCGCCGTACCGGGCCTCGTGGCACGGGACGGCCGCACCGTCGTACGCGCCCCGAACCTCGACTGGCACGAGGTGGACCTCGGTTCCCTGTTGCCCGGCGGGCCGCCGCTGACCGTGGACAACGAGGCCAACTTCGGCGCCCTGGCGGAGCTGTGGCTGGGCGCCGGCGCACCGCGCGACTTCCTGCACGTGTCGGCCGAGATCGGCATCGGCGCCGCGGTGGTCGTGGACGGGCAGTTGCTGCGCGGCACCCGCGGTTTCGCGGGCGAGCTGGGCCATGTGCCCGTCCACCCCGACGGCCCCGCCTGCCCGTGCGGCGGGCGCGGCTGCCTGGAGCAGTACGCCGGCGAGGAGGCGGTGCTGCGCGCGGCCGGCCTCGAGCCGCGCGAGGACCTGGCCGGGCTGCTCGCGGAGCGCGCCGAAGAGGGCGACGAGGCCGTACGCCGGGCCCTGCGGGACGCGGGTACGGCCCTGGGCACAGCCCTGACCGGGGCCGTCAATCTGCTCGACCCCGAGACGGTCGTCCTGGGCGGGGCGCTCGCCGGCCTCTCCCCCTGGCTGCTGCCCTCGCTGGAGGCGGAGTTGACGGGCCGTACGGCCGGACCGGCCTGCCCGGTGTCCGTGTCCACGCTGGGCCCCGAGGGTCCGCTGCTGGGCGCCGCACACTACGTCGTCCGCGCGGTGCTCGACGATCCGGCGACGGTCGCGGAACGGCCCGTGCCGGAACGGGGCTGACGGGCTGACGGGCTGACGGGCTGAGGCGAAACGGCCGGGCCGGGGCACGGTTGCTGCCCGACGTCGGGCCCGGCAATCCGGGTCTGAAGGATCGGTCTGACGGACCGTCCCCCGGCGAACCGGGTCCGACGGACCTACCGGGCGGCCCGACCTCATCCGATCGGGTGGCCAAGTTGTTCACACAACGCTCGCTGTCCACCGATCAGCGGCGCACTCTTCTGCCCAACTCCCCAGCGCCGTACCGTGATTCGCACGAGACACAGCCGCAGGGCCATCCCGCCGGCCCTCGCGGCGGTGCCTCGTGCGACAAGGAACGCACACACATCGAGTGAGGCCGGCCGGCACCCATCGGGAGAGGCACCGACACGCACGGGGAGGGGTGGACGTGGAGTGCGCGCCGAACACCGTGGTGATCGTCGGCCGCCCTCCGGATGCCACCGCCCCTCGGCCCCGGTTGGAGTCAGACACGCGGCCGATCTCGACCGGCTCGGCGCGTCCGCTGGAGGACGCGTTCCGGATGTCGCAGCTTGACCTGGTGCGGTGGCTGGTGCGCGGCACGCCCGCGCGTCCGCGCGAAGCGGTACGTCTCCCTCACCCCTGACTCCGCGTCGGTCACCCACGGCACGGCCCCCATCCCCCCACCCGCTCCCGAAAGGCAGCCGACGATGGACACGAACCGGCCCGGTCTCCAGCTCAGCAGGCGAAGGATCCTGATGGGCGCGGCACTCGCCGCTGTTCCCTCCGTGCTGCTCCCCGACGCCCGCGCGGCTGCGCAGGCGGCCGTGGACTACCCCTCCGCCGAGTGGCAGCCGGCGATCTCCACCAACTACACGGCGTCGAACCGCCCCGGCAGCTACTCCGTCGACCGGGTGATCATCCACGTCACGCAGGAGACGTACAGCGACACGCTGGCCATCTTCCGCAACCCCGACAAGCAGGTGTCCGCCCACTACGTGGTCCGTTCGGCGGACGGCCATGTGGCGCAGTGCGTGCGCGAGGCGAACGTGGCCTGGCACGCGGGCAACTGGGACTACAACACGCGCAGCGTCGGCATCGAGCACGAGGGATGGGTGGACCAGCCGGCCTACTTCACCAACGCCCTCTACGAGCAGTCCGCGAAGCTGACGGCGGCGATCTGCGCCCGCTACGGCATCCCGAAGGACAGACAGCACATCATCGGCCACTACGAGGTGCCGGGCAGCAACCACTCCGATCCCGGACCGCTGTGGGACTGGGTGCGGTACATCAGACTGGTCAATTTCGCCTAGGCAGCTGTCGGACCGGTTGTCCCCACCGACACGGCGAGTGACGATGGTGCGAAGCCGTTTCACCGTCCGGGAGGGTTAGTTGACCGATCCCTGGGTGGCCCTGGAACCGGGGGCCGATCCCGCCGAGCGCGTCCGGGCACTGCGCCGCGCACACGAGACGTTCACCACGGCGGGCACGGTGCCACGCCCGGTGCGCTCGGTGGTGGCCGAGTCCTGGCGGCGCAGCGCGCGGGCCGGTGTGGGGCCGGACGGCACTGCGAACGTGGAGCTGACCGACGGCGATCTCGGCGCCCATCGGGCCGAGCACCCGCTGGCCCGGGTGATGCCGCTGTTCCGGGAGCTGATGGGCTCGTTCGCCGCCGACGGCGAGCATCTGCTGGCGGTGTGCGACGCGCACGGCAGACTGCTGTGGGTCGAGGGGCACCCGGCGACCCGGCGCCTGGCGGACCGCATGAACTTCGTGCCGGGCGCGCTCTGGTCGGAGGCCGCGGTCGGCACCAACGCGCCGGGAACGGCCGTCACGCTGGACCGGCCGGTGCAGGTGTTCGCGGCGGAGCACTTCATACGGCGGGTGCAGCCGTGGACCTGCGCGGCCGCGCCGGTGCACGACCCGCACACCGGGCGGGTCCTCGGTGCCGTCGACATCACCGGGGGCGACGGGCTGGCGCACCCGCACAGTCTGGGCTTCGTGCAGGCGGTGGCCCGCGCCGCCGAGTCGCAGCTCGCGCTGCTGGCGCCGCCCCGGCGCGCCGATGACACGGCCCTGCTCAGCGCGCTGGGCCGGGACGAGGCCGAACTCCGCCTGGGCGGACGGCGGGTCCGCCTCGGCCGCCGGCACAGCGAGATCCTCGTGCTGCTGGCCCGCCATCCCGAGGGGCTGACCGGGGACGAACTGCTCTGCGCACTGTACGAGGGCGAGGCGGTGACCCCCGTGACACTGCGTGCCGAGCTGGCGCGGCTGCGCCGCCTGATCGGGCCGGGCCTGCTCGCTTCACGGCCGTACCGGCTGACGGTGCCGGTGGAGGCCGATGTCACCGTGGTCGAGCGACGGCTGGAGGCGGGCGCGCTGACCGGGGCGGTGGCGGCGTACACCGGTCCGCTGCTGCCGGGTTCGCAGGCCCCGGCGGTCGTACGGCTCAGGCGGCGCCTGGCCGCGGGGATGCGGTCGGCGCTGATCGCCCACCGCGACCCGGACCTGCTCGCCGGCTGGGCGCGCGCCCCGTGGGGTGAGGACGATTTGGAGGTGTGGCGGGCCCTGGCGGCGGTGCGGCCGTCGCCGCCGGTACGGGCGCGGCTCGCCGCGCTGGAGGGCGAACTGGCCCTGCCGGCAGCACCGCCCCGCCGGGTGCCCGTGCAGCCGCCGGGCCGCGGCGCAACGTACTCGCAACGTCCGCACGCCTAGCCTCGCGCCGAGAGCTGCCCAACGGCGGGCAGCGCTTCACCGGGAGGCAGACCAGCATGACCCGTTACGCGGCGCCCGGCTCCGAGGGCGCGATCGTCTCCTACCAGGCGCGCTACGACCACTTCATCGGCGGCGAGTACGTGCCGCCGGTGCGCGGGCAGTACTTCGAGAATCCCTCACCGGTCAACGGGCAGCCGTTCACCGAGATCGCGCGCGGCACCGCGGAGGACGTCGAGCGGGCGCTGGACGCGGCGCACGAGGCCGCACCGGGGTGGGGCCGCACCGCGGTGGCGGAGCGCTCCGACGTCCTGCTGCGGATCGCCGACCGCATGCAGGCGAACCTCGAGGCTCTCGCGGTGGCCGAGAGCTGGGAGAACGGCAAGCCGGTGCGTGAGACGCTGGCGGCGGACATCCCGCTCGCCATCGACCACTTCCGCTACTTCGCGGGCGCCATCCGCGCGCAGGAGGGCTCGCTGAGCCAGATCGACGACGACACGGTGGCGTACCACTTCCACGAACCCCTCGGCGTGGTCGCGCAGATCATCCCGTGGAACTTCCCGATCCTGATGGCCGCCTGGAAGCTCGCGCCGGCGCTCGCCGCGGGCAACGCGGTCGTCCTCAAGCCGGCCGAGCAGACGCCGGCGTCCATCCACTACTGGGTGAGCCTGATCGCCGACCTGCTGCCGCCGGGCGTGCTCAACATCGTCAACGGCTTCGGCGCGGAGGCGGGCAAGCCGCTGGCCTCCAGCCCTCGGGTGGCGAAGGTGGCGTTCACCGGGGAGACCACGACCGGGCGGCTGATCATGCAGTACGCCTCGGAGAACATCAAGCCCGTCACGCTGGAGCTCGGCGGCAAGTCGCCGAACATCTTCTTCGACGACGTCTGGGCGCACGACGACGACTTCCGGGACAAGGCGCTCGAGGGCTTCACGATGTTCGCGCTCAACCAGGGAGAGGTGTGCACCTGCCCTTCCCGGGCGCTCGTCCAGCGTGGCCACTACGCCGAGTTCCTGGAGGCGGCCGTGGCCCGCACCCGGCTGATCAAGCCCGGGCACCCGCTCGACACCGACACGATGATCGGCGCACAGGCCTCCAACGACCAGCTGGAGAAGATCCTCTCCTACCTGGACATCGGCCGGCAGGAGGGCGCCAAGGTCCTCACCGGTGGCGAACGCGTCGAGTACGACGGCGAACTGAAGGGCGGCTACTACGTCCAGCCGACCATCTTCGAGGGCGACAACCGCATGCGGGTCTTCCAGGAGGAGATCTTCGGACCGGTCGTCTCGGTGGCCTCCTTCGACGACTTCGACGACGCCATCAAGATCGCGAACGACACCCTGTACGGACTGGGCGCGGGCGTGTGGACCCGCGACGTCAACACCGCCTACCGCGCGGGCCGCGCGATCCAGGCGGGCCGCGTTTGGACGAACTGCTACCACGCCTACCCGGCGCACGCCGCGTTCGGCGGCTACAAGCAGTCCGGAATCGGCCGCGAGACGCACAGGATGATGCTGGACCACTACCAGCAGACGAAGAACATTCTTTGTTCTTACAGCCCTCAGAAGCTTGGCTTCTTCTAGAGCCTGAAGTCGGGTTACCTGGCGGCATATTTGGGCTCCAGACAACCCGCCCCGGCAGTCCCCTGCTGTAATCGATTGGATTCTCGGCGTTACCGTCTGGTCTCCGAGAGAGGTCCCCGCCGGACCAGTCGCGGACCAAGGACATCACAATGCCGAACCCGGCCGCGAGCTGAACATACGTGTGCCCCACCTAGTGCCGCATCAAGCAACGTTCGCCCTGTCCACGACCTCGCGTAGGCGTTCGTCGGCAGCGTGCTTGTTCCGCCAGATGATGTAGCGGCGGATCATGCTGCCCTGCTCCTTGTGGCTGGCATGATCGGTGCCGTCGAGAGCGAAGTAGCGCAGGGCTGTGAACTGGGCTTCGATGCGGTTGAGCCAGGAGCTGTTGGCCGGCGTGTAGGCGAACTCGACGTTGTTGGCCGCTGCCCAGTCGCCGACCCGGGTGTCCTTCCTTGTGGTCAGGTGCGGGGAGAAGTTGTCGAGCACGATCGCGATGCGGATCTCGGGCGGGTAGAGGCTGCGCAGGTAGCGGCAGAACTCCAAGAATCTGGTCCGGTTCTTCTTCGGCTTGATGTGGCCGTAGAGCTTGTCCCTGCCCAGGTCGTAGGCGGCGAACAGGTGGCGGACCCCGTGTGGTCGTGTGTAGGTCGCCCGGCGTCGGGACCGGGGCCCGCGGCTGGGATCCTTGTGCTT
>NZ_JBEYRK010000026.1:0-122417 GCF_040704065.1 Streptomyces sp. NPDC047869 | reverse complement strand
AACAGGCCCGCCCGTTCCGCTGGACCAAGACAGCCGACCAGATCATCGACCGGATCTGCCGCTACTGCGACAGGATCTCCGGACCAGCTCACTAGCCCTTGCGTCCCCACGCGGAGATCATCGGTGCGGTCGCCAGGTCCATGCCGCCCGCCCGCACGTTGGCCAGGTGACGGTCGATCTCCTCGTCGGTGGCGAGGC
Organism: Streptomyces sp. NPDC047869; assembly: GCF_040704065.1. Taxonomy (NCBI): domain Bacteria; kingdom Bacillati; phylum Actinomycetota; class Actinomycetes; order Kitasatosporales; family Streptomycetaceae; genus Streptomyces; species Streptomyces sp. NPDC047869. The sequence continues at coordinate 122,219 of NZ_JBEYRK010000026.1, read as the reverse complement.
CCGCTGCCACCAGCCGGCCACGGATCTGACGGACCGTGGCCGACTCCAGGGCGATGCAGGCCGGTGAGGTGACGGGGAAGTAGGCGTCGGCCTCGACCTCGTGCAGTCCGGCCTCGCGGAGCAGGCGCGGCAGCCTGCGGCCGTACGACAGGTCGGCTCCACGATCGGCGAGCAGGCTGCGGAAGCCGTTCCGCAGCCGGTTGGCGAGCCGCTGTTCGGGGCCGTGCTCATCGGGGCAGAGCAGCGGCTGGAGGGCCGGGTCGGCGTCCTCGATCAGCAGCCGGCCCCCGGGACGCAGCGCCTGGATCATGGACCGCAAGGCCCTTTCCCGGTCCGGGACATGTACGAGGACGAGCCGGGCGTGCACCAGGTCGAATCCCTCACCCGGCGGCTCCTGCGTACCCACGTCGTGGACGCGTACCTCGACCGAGGGCCGGGCCGCGGCGGCGAGCCGGGAGGTGTCGATGTCGGTGGCGACGACCTTGCCGGTGGGCCCGACCCGCTCGGCGAGCCACGACACCACGGAGGTACCGCCGGCGCCGACCTCCCAGCAACGCCCGCCGGACTCGACGCCGAGGGACTCGAGATGCCGGAACGTCGTCGGGTCGAAGAGGGAGGCGAAGGCGTGGAAGCGCTCTTCCGCTTCGTCCTGCTGGTTGTCCAGCAGATATCCGTCGGATGATGTCATGCCGCGAGCATCGCACCCGGCGGGCCGGCCCGCGGGAACGGGCGCTGTCCACAGGCGGGAACAAAGCGGAAGTGTTCGTTCCCACAGGCCCGCCCGGACTTTCCGCATGGCTGGCACACTTGCCGGGCAAGACGCGAAAGCGTTGTGCGAGGAGATCCACACGAGGAGATCCAGATGTCCATGGCAGGCAATCTGCGCAAGGTCACGGGACTGGGCAGGGCCGGCGGGCTGCGCAAGGTGGCGCGGCTGGCCCAGCGGCGGCCGCGCGTGGACCTGAGCCATCCCGCCCGGTCACCGCTGGGTTCGTCGGTGGTGAACTGCGTGACGTATCAGGACGGGGTCCGGGTCCCGGAGTGCGCCGACCTGGTGGATGCCGTGGCCAAGGTGCGCAAGAGCGGCGAGGGGTTCGTCTGGCTGGGGCTGCACGAGCCGACGGACGACGAGTTCGCTGACGTCGCCCGGCTTTTCGACCTGCATCCGCTGGCAGTGGAGGACGCGGTGGAGGCCCATCAGCGCCCGAAGCTGGAGCGGTACGCGGAAACCCTGTTCACCGTGTTCAAGACGGTCTGCTACGTGGAGCACGAGCAGTTGACGGCGACGAGCGAGGTGGTCGGGACCGGCGAGATCATGGTGTTCGTCGGCGAGGACTTCGTCATCACGGTCCGGCACGGACGGCACGGATCGCTGGGGCCGCTGCGCGAGGAGTTGGAGGCGGACCCGCAGCAGCTCGCCAAGGGGCCGGCGGCGGTGCTGCACGCGATCGCCGACCATGTCGTCGACGAGTATCTGAGCGTCACGGACGCGGTGCAGGCCGACGTCGAGCAGGTGGAGACGGACGTGTTCTCGGAAAGCGGGGCGCGGGCCGACCCGGGGCGCATCTATCAGCTCAAGCGTGAACTGCTGGAGCTGAAGCGCGCGGTGGTGCCGCTCGGACGTCCGGTCGAGGATCTGGCAACCCGGCCCATAAGGGTGGTCGCCCCGGAGATACAGGCGTACTTCAGGGACGTGTCCGACCACTTGATGCGGGCCAAGGACCAGATAGCCGCGTTCGACGAACTGCTCAACTCGATTCTGCAGGCACACCTCGCGCAGGTGACGGTCGCGCAGAACGAGGACATGCGGAAGATCACGGCCTGGGCGGCTGTGGTCGCCGTGCCGACGATGGTGTGCGGGGTCTACGGCATGAACTTCGACCACATGCCGGAGCTGCACTGGCGGTTCGGCTATCCGCTCGTCATGGGCGTGATGGCGATGGCCTGCCTCGCTCTGTACCGCGGTTTCAGGCGCAACGGCTGGCTCTGACCGGGCAGGCGGAAAGAGCACAACCCTTCATTGAGCAGGCACCGGGCCGGCCGGTTCAGCCGTTCCAGGCGGGGTGCCGGGGGTCGTCGGCGCGCACGAGGACGTCTGCGGCGTCGGCGGGGGCGGCCTCGGCCGCGTAGCGCTCGAACGCGGGAAGGGTCCAGTGGTCGGGCTCCGGGGTGCGGCGGCGCAGGGCACCCGGGGAGAGGAGGACGTGGACGGTCAGGTCGAACGGGAACCAGTGGCGCAGCAGGAGGGGGCCGTGCAGCAACAGCACTCCGCCGGGCGGGAGTTGCACGTAGGGGCTGCGGGTGGCGCGGTCGGTCACCGGGTCCCACAGGTCGGACAGGACGCGGCCGCTTCCACCGGGGTCGAGCGGGCCGAAGACCTCACGCCACAGGGCGCCGGTGTCGAACCAGCCGCTGCAGTACGACTCGGCGTCCCGTCGGCCGTGCTCCAGCCGGAGGGAAGCGGGGCGCAGAAAGCCCTCCGCGCCGACGACGAGCGAGGGCCTCCCACGCACGCGCAGCGCCTGGGCGACGCGGTCGGCGAGGTCGCCCGGGCGGGCGGCCGGTGCGCCGTCGAAGCCGGCACGCGGCCAGCCACCGCCGTCGGCCGGCTCCAGCTCGAGCAGCCGGTCGGCCAGCCGCTCGGCGAGCCGGTCCCAGGTGATCGCTTCGAGTCGCACAGACCCATGATGCCGGGTGAGGTCCGGCCGTGTGGGAGCTGTGGGCCGGGACGGGGAAGGACCCATCCATGGCGGTATCCCCAACTCCACTCCACCCAGGCGGGCTTGTCGTGGTCCAGGCCGTGCGGCGCAAACACTGCGCCGGGTGCCGGCGTGGTCCGCTGTCGCTGGTCGTCATGGAGGACAGGGTGCCGCGCTGTCTGGACTGCGCCGACCTCGGGCACCTGGTCTTCCTGCCGCGCGGTGACACGGCGCTGACCCGCAGGGCGCGGGAGGAGAGCGCGCTGTGGGCGGTGGTGGTGCGGTTCGACCGGCGCCGGGGCCGGTACGACCGGCGGGGCCTGCTCGTGGAGGAGCCGGCGCTGGTCCGGGCCGAGGCACGCTGCCTGGCGGACGCGGAGGCACGACGCCGGCGGCGGGCCAGGGACGCTCGGCGCAGGGCGGCCGAGGACGAGCGGTTCGCGGCGGCGTTCGCGGCGGAGATCGTGCGCCTGTTTCCCGGGTGCCCGGCCGGGCGGGCACGGGCGATCGCGGCGCACGCGTCGGCGCGGGGCAGCGGGCGGGTCGGGCGGAGCGCGGCCGGGCGTGCGCTGACGGAAGGAGCGGTGACCTCGGCGGTCGTGGCCGCCGTACGGCATGTGGACACTCCGTACGACCAGCTGCTGATGAGCGGGATGCCGAGGTACGAGGCGCGCCGGCGCATCGCGGCGGCCGTGGCCGGCGTGCTGCGGGAATGGGCGGCGGCCGCCGAAGTCGGCTGAGGGCCCTGGGCCGGGCCCGCGCCCACACCAGGGGCCGGAAAGATGCGGCCGGTGCCTTGCTGATAAAAGCCCGCGAGAAAGCGCTGTCCGCCACTCTGCGCGGGTACGGACGGGGACGTATCGTGGCCGGAAGGGTGCCGCCCGATGACGCACGGCCCGCCGTACGCCCAGTGCCCCGGGTACACGTACGCGAGGAACATGACCATGGCCGATCCCAAGGGGTTCATGACCACGCCGCGGCAGGAGTGGCCGCGGCGGCCCGTCGAGGAACGGGTCCGGGACTGGGACGAGGTCTACGTCCCCGGAGCGCTGCTGCCCATCATCAGCAAGCAGGCGGACCGCTGCATGGACTGCGGCGTCCCGTTCTGCCACCAGGCCTGTCCGCTGGGCAACCTCATCCCCGAGTGGAACGACCTGGTCTCCCGGGAGGACTGGCAGACGGCGAGCGACCGGCTGCACGCGACCAACAACTTCCCGGAGTTCACCGGGCGGCTGTGCCCGGCGCCCTGCGAGGCGGGGTGCGTGCTCGCGATCAACCAGCCGGCGGTCACCATCAAGAACGTCGAGTGCGCGATCGCCGACCGGGCCTGGGAGGACGGATTCACTCCGCCACGGCCTCCGGAACGGCTGTCGGGCAGGACCGTCGCGGTGATCGGGTCGGGGCCGACGGGGCTCGCCGCGGCGCAGCAGCTGACCCGGGTCGGCCACACCGTCGCGGTGTACGAGAAGGACGACAGGCTCGGGGGGCTGATGCGGTACGGCATCCCCGAGTTCAAGATGGAGAAGCGGCATCTGGAGCGGCGGCTGGAGCAGATGCGGGCCGAGGGGACGAAGTTCCGTACGTCGACGGCGGTCGGGCGGGACGTCCCGGCGGACGAGCTGCGTACGCGTTACGACGCGGTGGTGCTCGCCACGGGTGCGACGGCGTGGCGGGAACTCCCGGTGCCGGGACGGGATCTGCTCGGGATACACCAGGCGATGGAGTACCTGCCGCTGTCCAACCGGGTGTGCGCGGGAGACCTGGAGGTCTCGCCGCTGTCCGCGACGGGCAAGCACGTGGTGATCGTGGGCGGCGGGGACACCGGCGCCGACTGTCTGGGCACCGCGGTGCGCGAGGGTGCCGCGTCCGTGAGCCAGCTGGACATCTACGCACAGCCGGGCGCCGAGCGCGACGAGGACACCGAGCCGTGGCCGGTGTATCCGAAGATCTACCGGATGTCCGCCGCGCACGAGGAGGCACGGGAACTGCGGACGGCGCCGGCGGCGGACGCCGACGCCCGGCTGTTCGCGGCGTCGACGCTCCGCTTCACCGGGGACGACGCCGGGCACGTCCGGTCACTGCACCTGGTCGAGGTCGACGAGCGGCGGCAGGCGGTACCGGGCACCGACCGTACCCTGCCCGTCGATCTCGTCCTGCTCGCCCTCGGCTTCTCCGGACCCGACCAGGAGGACGGGCTCGTCGAGCAGCTGGGACTCGCCATGCAGCCGCGCGGCACGATCGCCCGGGACGAGGGCTTCGCCACCAACGTCCCCGGTGTCTTCGCCGCCGGGGACGCGGCACGCGGACAGTCGCTCATCGTGTGGGCGATAGCGGAGGGGCGGGCGGTGGCGGCGGCCGTCGACCACTACCTGACGGGTGGTTCACGCCTGCCGGCGCCGATATCGGCGTACGACCGACCGATGACCGCCTAGCCGTACCGCCGACGGCCGACCTGCGACCCGTGACCCGCGACCCGCGACCCGGGGCCCTCGACCCTCGGCCCTATCGCTTGCGGGCCACCGCCCCGTATCCCGGGATCACGCCGTCGTCCTGGCCGGGTACCGGCTCGCCCAGTCCGGGGTGCCACTTGTGCACGATCTCGACGCCCGGCTCGACCAGGTCGAGACCGTCGAAGAAGCGGGCGAACTCCTCGCGGGAGCGCAGGGCCAGGGTGACTCCGGCCGCCTTGAGCTTCTCCGTGGCGGCCGCCGACTCCTCCGGGGTGAAGTCGGAGGTGGCGTGGGTCATCGTCAGGTAGCTGCCCGGGGGCAGCTCGGCCAGCAGACGGCCCACCAGCTCGTGCGCGCCGTCCTCGTCGGAGACGAAGTGCAGCAGGGCGACGAGGGAGAGCGCCACCGGCCGGTCGAAGTCCAGAATCCGCCGGGCGCCCGCGACGATCGCCGCCGGGTCCCGCACGTCGGCCTGCAGGTACTCGGTCGCACCCTCGGGTGTGCCGCGCAGCAGAACCGCCGCGTGGGCCAGCACGATCGGGTCGTTGTCGCAGTAGACGACGCGGACGTCCGGCGCGACCCGCTGGGCGACCTGGTGCAGGTTCGGCTCGGTGGGGATACCGGTGCCGATGTCCAGAAACTGCCGGACGCCCTGCTGGACGAGCCAGGTCGTGGCACGGTGCATGAAGGCCCGGTTGACCCTGGCCATCACCGGGACCCGCGGGTCGAGGGCCAGCATCTGCCGGCCCATCTCCTCGTCGACGGGGTAGTTGTCCTTGCCGCCGAGGTACCAGTCGTACATGCGCGCGGGATGCGGCCTGCTGGTGTCGATCTGGACGGCCGTCGGGTCCTGCCCTGTCATGCGGCACTCCGTAGGCGTCTGATGCACAGGGGGATCAAGTCGAGCTCACAATAGGGAAGTTGAGTAAAAAACAATAATCATCAGTGGTTCAGGAGAGCAGGAAGTCGGCCACCCCCGCCTTGGCGCCCTGGATGAAGGCGGTCATCTCGTCCGAGGTGTAGATCAGCGCGGGCCCGTCGGGGTCGGTCGACTGGCGTACGGCGATCCGGCCGTCGGCGAGCTTCATCGCCTCCAGGCAGTTCCCGCCGTTGCCGCCGCTCCAGGGCTTGTGCCACCCCTCGCTGCCCAACTCCCCCGCGGGCATGCCGTTGTAGACGCGACTGCGTGGCGTGATGCGGTCCATTCACAGCTCCTTGCGGAGATCCCGGAGGATCTCCTTCGTACGTTGTGCAGTGGCGGCCTGCGCCGCCATGCGGTCCATGACCTCCAGGTGGGTCGCCACCTCGGAGCGCGCGTCCAGGTAGACCGCGCCGGTCAGGTACTCGCTGTAGACCATGTCCGGAAGTTCGGGCACGGCGAACCGGAAGAGCACGAAGGGCCCGTAGGTCCCCGGGTGCGGCCCGTTGGTGAACGGGGCGACCTGGAGCGTCACATTGGGCAGCTTCGTGGCCTTGAGCAACTTGTCGATCTGCGCGCGCATCACCTCGGGACCGCCGACCTGGCGGCGCAGGGCGGTCTCGTCCATCACCGCCCAGAAGCGGGGGGCGTCGGGGCGGGTGAGCAGGTTCTGGCGCTGCATGCGCAGCGCGACATGGCGCTCGATGTCGTCGGGGCTGGTCTGGCCGATGGCACCCGACCTCAGCACGCCGCGCGCGTAGTCCTCGGTCTGCAGCAGGCCCGGGACGAAGTGCGGCTCGTAGGAGCGGATGAGGCCGGCCGCACCCTCGAGGCTGACGTACATCGAGAACCAGCCCGGCAGGATGTCGTGGAACCGCTGCCACCACCCCGGCCGGTTGGCCTCCTCCGCGAGCAGGACGAAGAGTTCGGCCTCGTCGTCGGGTACTCCGTAGGCCTTCAGCAGCAGTTGCAGGTACGGGATCTTGAGGGCGACCTCGGCCATCTCCATCCGGCGGATGGTGGCGGGGGCGACGCGCAGGACGCGGGCGGCTTCCTCGCGCTTCAGCCCGGCGCGTTCCCGCAGGTCCAGCAGGCGCCTGCCGAGGACCACCTGGCCCACGGTCGGCGCGGACCGCGGTTCGCTCACGCTCCACCTCCAGCACGATCCGCTACGGCAAAAGATTCCCGACAGCCCTGCGGCGCCGTTCGAAGACTCGTTCGTAGATCCACTGGATCGCCGATGGTCCCAATTGGCGCCGCTCGAGGTGCTGTTGCGAGCAGTGTGCCACGGCCGCCGACCGAGTCACACAGCACTCTGCATTTTTCAGAGTGACACTTGCCAAGTGTTCACGCCGGGGAGATAGTGGCAAGCGTGATTCCGTCCGCGCCCTTAGGAACAGACGCCGCCGCAGACCCTCTGCGTCCCGGTGCCGATGGGGGTTCCCCCGCTCGAGCAGGTTCGAGTGCGGGTGAGACGGCGACCCGTGACGCGAGCGTCGGCGCGCGGCGGTTCCGCTTCGAGCTGGCCGCGCATCCGGGTTCCGCCGCGCAGGCGAGACGTCTGGCGCGCGCCCGGCTGACCGGCTGGTCGGTGTGCGAAGACACCTGCGACACCGCGGCCCTGGTCATATCCGAGCTGGTCACCAACGCGATCGTGCACACCGCGAGCAGCCGTGTCGTGTGCGAGCTGCACGACCACGACGACACGGTGCGCATAGCCGTGCACGACGAGGGCTGCGCACCCGGCGAACCCCACCCCTCCCCGCAGCGCCCCGACGAGGAGCACGGGCGGGGACTGCTCCTGGTGGACGCGCTGTGCCGGGCCTGGGGTGCCCAGGAACACGGGCCCGGGCTGCTGGTCTGGGCCGAGCTGGCCCGCCAGACCGACGCGGCCCACGACACCACCGAACCGCGCAACGACCTGGGCTGGGGCGCCCGCCCAAAGCCCGGCGGCCCGCCGCCCGGCCCCGGCGACGAGGAGGAAGCGCAGGCCCGGCACCGGGCGCCCGCGCAGCGGCACCGGGCCTGGGAGCACCTGTGAGCGGCGCCGACGACTGCGGCCGTCGGCTCGGCCTGGACACCCTGGTCCGTCTCGGACGCCACCGGCAGCTGCCGGGCCAGGTCCGCCGCCCGGCGGTCCCGGAGGGCATGACGGCCCCGCTCGGCTGTGACGCCGTCGCCGTGCCGGACCGCCTCGGACCCCTGATCGTCCCGCGGCTGCCCCGGGTGGGCTGCGTGTACGCCGACGGAGCGCACTGGTGGTGGATCGTTCCGTCGGACTCCGACTACGCCCTCCCCTGGCCCGTCCCCGCCCACTACGCCCCCGGCGCACCCGTCCCCGGCACCGCCCGTCTGATCCACCGCCCCGAGGGAACGGTCCCCTACACCCCGCCGATCCCCCTGTACCTGGCCCTGTGCCGGGTGACCGGCGCGACCCCGGACTGGTCCCGAGCCGTCCCGGCGTGACACGGCAGGCTCCCTGACGCGGCCAGGGAAACCGACCCGACCCGGGCGTGACACCGTCCCTGGCCCGGCGCGGCTCGCAGCCACCCGGCGCCGGCATCCCACGCGCCCCCGCGCCTCCCGGACCGAGCCACCACTCCCCCGCTCGTGCTCCCCGCGCGCCCCCGGCACCCCCGCCCGCGCCCTGCCCCACCGCCGGCCCCGGCCGCGATAGTGGCCGTGCCCGTCCGGCCATGGCCCAGGCGGGCCGCACGGCGAGCCCGCCGGAGGTTCGGGGTGAGCCGGGAGCGGTTCACGGTGACCCCGGGGGAGGTTCCTGGTGCGGAAGAGGCGTACGGCGGCCGGTCCTGAGGTCTCGGCGTCGGAGCGGCTGCTGTTCGGCGGGCCGCTGCGCTACGACATGGGGTGGAACAAGCATGCCGACGCCTTCCTGGAGCTGGGTTTCCGGGCGATGCTGGTCCGGCTGCCCGGCATGCTGGCCTCCAGCCTCCGGCTGGCCCGGCAGGCGGATCCGCGGGCCGCGCGGACCGTACTGGCCGCCGAGGCCGCCCGGGGCGTGGCCCAGGCGGTGAGCCTGCTGGCCGTGAACAGCGCGCTCGGCAGGCTGCTCGCCGGAACGGACATCGAGCGGCGGCTGCGCGACGCTGTCCCGGCCCTGACCGTCGTGGCCGCCATGATGCTGGTCGCGGCGCTGCTGCGGGCGGCCTCCACGTATGCCACCGGGCGGCTGGAGCCCAAGGTGGAACGGGTGGCGACCGAGCTGTACCTGGAGCGGGCGGCCAACGTGGAGCTGGCCGCGATCGAGGACCACGCCTTCCACAAACTGCTGGACACCGCCCGTTACGGCGCCCAGTCCGCCCGCCGCATGATCATGTACGGAGCCCGGGTGATCAACGCGGTGATCTCCCTGATCGCCGCCGCCGGTGTGCTCACCGTGCTGCACCCTGCCCTGCTCCCGCTGCTGGTCACCATGACCCTGCCCAGCGCCTGGAGCGCCCTGACCAACGCCCGCCGCCGCTACGAGTCCTTCCACATCTGGGTGCAGCACTCCCGCGCCGGCCATCTGATCGGCCATCTGCTCACCGAACCGGCCGCGGCCCCGGAGATCCGGGTGCACGGCGTCGGCCCGTTCCTGCTGCGGCACTACCGGTCCATGTCGGAGTCCGCGGAGGCCGAACAGGCCCGGCTGTCCCGGCTGGCCGCCCGGACCGGCCTGATCGCGGCCGCCTGGACCGGCCTCGCGACCGTCGCGACGTACGCCACGCTGGGCGCGCTGCTGCTGACCGGCGCGATGGCGCTGGCCGTGGCCGGCACCGCGGTGATCGCGATCCGTACCGGGGCGGCGAGCCTGGACACGCTGGTGCTGGAGATCAACGAGTTGCACGAGGAGGCCCTGTTCGTGGGCGATCTTCAGCGGCTCTACGCCGAGGGCGCCGAGCGGGCCATCCCGGCCGGCGGCCGGCCGCTGCCGGAGGAGCCCGAGGAGATCCGGTTCGAGCACGTCACATTCAGCTACCCGGGTGACTCGACCCGCCCGGCCCTCGACGACGTGTCCCTCACGTTCCCCCTCGGCCGGATCATCGCGCTCGTCGGTGAGAACGGCTCGGGCAAGACGACCCTCGTCAAGCTGCTCGCGGGTCTCTACACCCCGGACCGTGGCCGGATCCTGTGGGACGGCGTCGACGCGGCGGACGCCGACCGGCGGCTGCTCGCCGAGCGCGTCGCGATGGTGGCGCAGGACTTCAAGCGCTGGCCGTTCACCGCCCGGGTGAACGTGGCCATCGGACGGCCCTCCGCTTCCCTGACCGAGGAGCGTCTGGCCACGGCGCTCGCCGAGGCGGGCGCCGAGGACGTGGTCGCGGAGCTGCCGCGCGGCCTGGACACCCTGCTCGCCCGCGAGTTCAGCGGCGGCCACGAGCTGTCGGGCGGCCAGTGGCAGCGTCTGGGCATCGCCCGGGCAGCGTACCGGCGCGGGCGGATCCTGATCGTGGACGAACCGACGGCGGCCCTGGACGCGCGGGCCGAGCTGGAGGTGTTCGAGAAGATCCGGGCGCTGGCGGGCAACGGCCAGACCGTCGTACTGATCACCCACCGGCTGGCCTCGGTCCGCCACGCCGACCTGGTGCACGTACTGGAGCACGGACGGCTGGTGGAGTCCGGCGCCCCGGAGGAACTGCTGACCAGGGGCGGTGTCTACGCGGAGCTGTACGCGTTGCAGGCCGAGCAGTTCACGGCGAAGGTACCGGCTCCGAAGCCGGCCTGAGCGGCCTCACTCGACGCCGTCGCCGCCCCGCACGATCACCAGGAACGTGTCCGTCGCCAGGTCCATCACGACCTCGGCGGGCAGGCCTTCGAGACGCCGCGCGTGCGCGAACTCCTCCGCGGGCCACGACCCCCGCGGGCCACCAGCGGGAAAGCGTTCGAGCACGGTTCGCCCGTTCACCATCTCGCACCTCCAGAAAGCGTTGTACTCGTAGGAGTTAACGCTCTGAGGAGGGCGAACGCCTCGCTCAGTGACCCGACTGAGACATTGTTGACACCCGTTCAGCGCGGACCGTGAGAATCCGTTCACCTTGCGACACGAACCGTACGTTCGGCGACGGGTCCGGCGCTTTCCGTGTCAGCCCCGCGCGTCGCACCGGCCGTCGCGCTGATCGTCGTGCCGGTCGCCCCCCGGGATCCATGGGTCGGTCAGTCCGCGTACTCGTCGTGGTACCGGAGCCGGTCGCTGCCCAGCGGGTCGCGGCCGAGCGCGGTCAGATCGAGCAGGCCCGCGGTGGTGCCCAGCGTGTCCAGACCGTCGTCGTGGACGGAGTAGGTGTGGAAGACCCGGTCCCGGTCCCGCAGGAAGCAGCTGAGCCCCGGCCGTTCGACGAGTTCCCCGGCCCGCTCCACGGTCGCCTCGAAGTCGCGGTTGAACTCGCCGTGACAGGAGGAGTACCAGGGCACCGCCCAGCCCATGCGCGCCTTGAACGGCAGGATCCGGGTGAAAGGTGCCCGGGAGACGGCCGCGAACGAGGTGTTGCGCGCGTGCAGGTGGGCGAGGTGGCCGACCTGGTCGAGAAAGGCAGCGCAGCAGGGGCAGCCGGCCTGCCACTCCGGGGCGAACATGAAGTGGTGGACGACGAGTTGGGTCCGGCCCTCGAACAGGTCGAGGAGGGTGGCCTTGCCGTCGCCGCCCTCGAACACGTACTCCGGGTCGACCTCCACCATGGGCAGCCGCCGCCGCTCGGTGCTCAGCACCTCCCGCGCTCTGCGAACCGCCTCCTCCTTGAGCAGCAACGCCTCCCGTGCCGCGCGCCACCGCTCACGCGAGACGATCTCCGGAAGCGACATGGGCCCTCCTGTCCTACGGCCTGTATCAAGTCGGTTCCGGGTGGTGACCGCCGGCGGATGCGGAACTCATCGGAGCCCGCGAAGATTTTTTCCCACGGCCGGCCGACCGACCGGGACACCCACGCCGTCCGGCAGCCGACAGGGCACACGTCTTTCCCGCGGCCGGGAGGAACGCGTCCTCCCAGCGGGACAGAGGCAGGCGTCCCCCGGCGACCGACAGGCACACGTCCTGTCGGCGGCAGAGAGGCCCGCGCCTTCCGTGCCGTCGGATCCGGGCCGGGACTATGCGGCGGCGGCCGGCGCGGCCCACGCCTCGCGCCGCTCCAGCTCGCCGAGCAGGTCGCGCAGCAGCCCGGTGTGCCGGGGAGTGAGCCGCCCGGTGTCGTCGAGGTGCACCGCGCAGGCCGTGGTGGTGTCCACGAGGCGTTCCAGGACGACGGCGACGGTGTCCGTGCCCTCCGTGTGGCGGGCCAGGGCGGGCAGCTCGGCGGCCGAGACCGCGATCGCGGTACGGGCCTCGGCGAGGGTGCGGTAGGCCTCGCGGCGCAGCGCCCACCGTTCGGCGCGGTCGCCGGACTCGCTCAGGACGTGCACCAGGTAGTCGTGCGCGGCGCTCCCGGCGGTGTCGAGCCGGGCCCGTACCCCGCCGCCCCGCTTTCCGGGCATCGGCAGGTGTCCCACGATCAGCACGATCGCGCAGGCCAGCAGGGTCTCGGCGATGCGGCCCAGCGAGGCCTGCGGCTCACCGCCGATCATGACCAGGGCGAGCACCAGCGGGGTGATGACGGCGGTCAGCGCGGCGAAGTTCCGGGTGGAGAGCGGGACGAGCGCCCCGCACACCGTCACCAGGACGACCAGCCCCTCGGGACGGGGCAGCAGCGCGGCGAACCCGGCGAACACCAGGGCACCCAGCACGGTCCCGGCGGCCCGGCACAGCACCCGGGAGGCGAGCGGCCCGAGGTCGGGCTTGACCAGGAAGACGGTCGTGACGGGCAGCCAGTACCAGTGCTGGTGCTGCCCGTACCAGCGGGCGTCGTGCAGCGCCTGGGCGACGGCCGCGCTCGCCCCGAAGCAGACGGCGACACGCAGTCCGTACTCCCGGCCGCCGGTGCCGAACACGGCCCGGACGGCGTCCCCGACGCCCCGCCGCCGGGCGGGCAGCCAGTGCTCGGCGTCCCCGGCCCGGTCGAAGGCCTCGGCGGCACGCAGCAGGGCGTCGTCGAGGGCACGCAGGGCGGGCGCCGACCGGCTGGGGGCGGGCAGCGGTCCGGTGCCGGTGTTGCCGCGGACGGCGGCGGCGAGCCGCCGGGGGCCCTCGGCCGCCCGGGCGGAGACCGGCTCGCCCGCCCAGGCCAGGGCGGTGGCGGCCTCTGCGAGGGGCAGCGCGGCGGTGAACTGGGCGTGCAGCCGGCGCTCGGCGGCGGAACTGGCCCGACGCCGCAGCCGGGGCCCGGCGAGGGCGTCCTGGGCGTGGTCGAGGGCGGCGGTGAGCGCGGCCCGCCGGGCCGTGGCGCTCCCGCTGCCCGTGGCGGCCAGCAGGGCGGCGATGGCGTCGTACACATCGGCGACCGCCGTCCGTTCACCGTCGAACCGGAAGTCACCGGCGAGCGAGCCCGGCGTGGGCAGGGCGAGGCGCAGCAGAAGCAGCCAGCCCGCTCCGGCGAGGAATGCCAGGACCTGCTGCCAGCCGCTCCCGGCCGCCGGCGTCCCGGCTCCGACGGCGGCGGTGACGAGCAGTTGCGTGCCGGCGGCGGAAGCGACCGGTCCGACCGCGCTGATGCCTCCGGCGGCCAGTCCGAGCACGGTGAGGAGCAGGGTCAGCGGCACCGCGGACAGTTGCTGCCCGGCATACGTGCCCACGAGCAGCCCGAGGGTTCCGGCCAGCGCCGGCACCCCGAGCCGCTTGACGGAGGCCCGCCTGCTGCCGGGCCGGTCGTTGATGCCGGCGAGCATCGCGGCGATGGCGGCCAGGACGCCCAGCGGGGTCCGGCCCGCGAGCATCCCGGCGAGCAGCAGCGGCCCGGCGGCGAGCGCGCCCCGGGTCAGCGCGCTCCACGGGACGGGCCCGCGCTGAGTGCGCAGGGCGTGCGCGAGCCAGGGCGGCAATGACAGTGCGGCGGGGCGCGACACGGGGCTCCTGTCCATACGAGGGCGGATCGGGCCTTCGGACGACAGTGGCCGGGCGGTGAGGTGCGCTTCCAGGATAAGGGCCGAGCCCGTACGCCTGGGGCGACGGTGTTTCGGCGAGGTGAAACCTGCCCGGATCAGGCGGTTTCTTTATGAACGCAACTCGGCGGAAGCCGACCGACGAGGGCAGGCGGGGCAAGGGCGCGGCGTGAGGGCGGGGCGGGGAGCGAGGGCGGGGCGGGGAGTGAGGGCCGGGGCGGGGGAGCGAGGGCCGGGGGCTCGCTCCGGTGAACGGGCGCGCGGGATGCGGGGTGGCACGTTCGCCGGTGGGGTGCTGCCCAGGGAAGGGCATCGCTCGCCGGGCCTCGGCCGTCGTGCCGGAAATTCGGGTGCGCGGGGCCGGGTGGTCCTCGGATGATCGGGAGGTTGTCCGCCCACCACCTCAGGAGCCGCCATGATCCGGCGAGTGACCTCCCCCGCGCTGTTCCCGCCGCCCACCTACTCGCATGCGTCCGTCGTGGAGGCCGGCACCAGGCTCGCCTTCCTGGCGGGGGCCGTGCCGCTCGACGAGAAGGGTGAGGTGGTCGGTCCCGGGGATCCGGTGCGGCAGGCCGAGCAGGTGATCGCCAACCTGTCGGAACAGCTGCGCGCCGTCGGCAGCGGCCTGGAGCACGTGCTGCAGACGGAGGTGTACGTCGTCAGCGGCGAGCCCTCCGTGCTGTCCGCGGTGTGGGAGGTCGTCGAGGCCTCGGGGCTGAGCCGTGGACCGCACTCGTCGACGCTGCTCGGTGTCGCCTGCCTCGGTTACACCGGACAGCTGGTGGAGATCACGGCGACGGCCGTGGTGCCGGAAGCGGGAGCGGGCCGGTGACGTCCGGGGACGGGATCGTGCTGCGGCGGGCGGGGGCGGCCGACGCGGGGGCGGCCGCCGACGTCTGGCTGCGGTCCTTCGCCGCCGCCCTGCCCACGGTCGTCCGGCCCCGCACCGACGACGACGTACGGGGCCACTTCCACGACGTGGTGATACCGCTGCGGGAGACCTGGGTCGCCGAGGAGACGGCGGGAGGGAGCGGGATCGTCGGCGTGATGGTCCTGGCCGACGCCCTTCTGTCCCAGCTCTATCTGGATCCCGGGTGGCGGGGGCGCGGTCTCGGGGACCGGTTCGTCGCCCTCGCCAAGAAGCGCAGTCCGCAAGGGCTGACGCTGTGGACCTTCCAGGTCAACACCCCCGCACACCGCTTCTACGAACGGCACGGCTTCGTCGCCGTCGAGCACACGGACGGCAGCGGCAACGAGGAACGGGAACCGGACGTGCGGTACGTGTGGCGGCCCTGAGATCTGGACCTGGCTGCCGGCGACCTCCGGAGAGCCTTGGTGGCGCGGGCGCGGGCGCGTCACGCGCTGCCGGGAGCCGGGTGCGGGGCGCCGGTGCGGGGCTCCGAGTGCCGGTAGCCGGTAGTCGGGTGGAACGGTTACGGCAGCCCGGCCGTGTCCGCGGCCGTGCGCAGCACCTCGCGGAGCATCTCGGCGGTGAGCCGGCCGGTGAAGGTGTTGCGCTGGCTGACGTGGAAGCAGCCGAAGACGTCCAGGCCGCCGAGGGCGACCCGGGTGCCGTGGGCGAATGCGGGGCGCGGCCGGGGCACCGGCCAGCCCGCCTCGGCGAACGCGGGGAACGCGGCCTGCCAGCCGAAGGCGCCGAGCACGACGGCGGCCCTGAGCGTCGGCCGCAGCAGCCGCAGCTCCTGGACCAGCCAGGGGCGGCAGGTGTCGCGCTCGGCGGGGGTGGGCTTGTTGGCGGGCGGGGCGCAGTGCACAGGTGCGGTGACGCGGACTCCGTACAGTTCCAGGCCGTCCCCGGCCCGCACGGAGGTGGGCTGCGAGGCCAGCCCCACGTCGTACAGCGCCTGGTACAGCACGTCGCCGGAGCGGTCACCGGTGAACATGCGGCCGGTGCGGTTGCCCCCGTGTGCCGCCGGGGCGAGTCCGATGATCACGAGCCGGGCGTCCGGCGGTCCGAAGCCGGGCACCGGCCGCCCCCAGTACGTCCAGTCGGCGAACGCGGCCCGTTTGGTCCGGGCCACCTCCTCACGCCATTCGACGAGCCTGGGGCAGGCCCGGCACTCCGCGACGCGCCGGTCGAGCCGGGCCAGGTCGCTGCTGTCGTCCATGCCGCCACCGTATGCCCGTCGTGCTTCCGTCCGGTTCAGTCATGTGCCCGTCCGGTTCACGCGAACCACACCGGCGGAACGCGGGCGGCCGCCTCGGGGAACCTGCGCACCGTTCCTGGCGAGGAGGGAAGTACGTGGTGCGGGCCGCCGCCGAAAAACCCGCCCGGCTCTCCCTGCCCGGGGAGTTAGGGTCGGGGCATGGCTTCCGAAGATGCGGACGAGAACGTGCACCGTGACAGCGGCGGGCCGGGCGAACCGGCCCCCGTCCGGGATGCCGAGGGCTCCGGAGCCGTGGACTCCCAGCCGCTCGATCCCAAGGTCGCCGCCGCGGTGGCCGCAGCGGAGGCGGCCGGTCCGGGGAAGGGCGAGACGGTACGGATCGACAGCTGGATCTGGGCCGTCCGTCTGATCAAGACCCGCTCCCTGGGCGCCACCGCCTGCCGAGGTGGGCACGTGCACGTCAACGGGGAGCGGGTGAAGCCCGCCTACTCCGTGCGCGTGGGCGACGAGGTGCGCCTGCGGCACGAGGGCCGGGAACGCGTCGTGATCGTCAAGCGGCTGATCCGCAAGCGCGTCGGCGCCCCGGTGGCCGTCCAGTGCTACATCGACAACTCCCCGCCTCCGCCGCCCCGCGAGGCCGTGGCTCCGGCGGGGCTCCGCGACCGCGGCGCCGGCCGCCCCACCAAGCGGGACCGCCGCGAGCTGGAACGGCTGCGCGGACTGGGCGGACTCGGCGGGCCAGGCGCACCAGGCGGGTTCAGCGGGGCCGGTGGTGCGGGTGGAGCCGGTGGTCCTAGTGGGGCCGGTGGTCCGGGACGAGCGCAAGGCGCCGGTGGACGCGGTGGGGCGAGCGGAGCCGGGGGCTCGGGCGGGCGTTCACGGGGGCGGTGAGTTCGTCTCCCTCGGGGCCCTCCCCCCACCCCCTCCCCTCCCCCGTTCGTGTTCGCCGCTCGGGTCAGGCCCGGCGTCCCGCACCCCGCAGCAGTGCCAGCAGGTCCCTGTTGTGGGCGCGCCGGGTCCAGGCGATCAGGGCGAGCGGCACGATCAGGATCAGCGGGGTCGCCGCGTACTGTCCGTCGAAGACGGTGAGCTGGACGATGAACGCGCCCACCATCAGCGCGCTCAGCGTCATCGCCGCCACCGACTGCAGGACCGGCACCAACAGCGCGACGGCGCCGGCCAGTTCGAGTGCGCCTATGGCGTACATGCCCGCGCTGCCCCAGCCCATCTTGTCGAAGGACTCCACGGCCGACGGGTGCGCGATGAGCTTGGGCAGCGCGCTCGCGATCCCGTAGAACAGGGCCAGCAGCACCTGCACCGAGCGCAGGGCGACCCGGGCGAGGCGGCCGCGGGCGGTCGGGGAGGCACCGGAGGTGACGGGGGCGGTGGTCTCGGACATGCTGGTCTCCTGGGTGAAGCGGTCCCGGTTGCTGTCATAGAGGTAGACCGGTCCCGCTCCCAGAACTCATCGGTGCCGCGCCACCGGTACCGCCCTCACCCATATCCGGTCCGGGGTCAGGTAGGTGTCCACCTCCAGTCCCGCCTCCGCGAGAGCCTGCTCGAACTGCTCCTTGGTCAGGGGCCGGCTCAGGAACGTCTGCGTCCAGACCGCGTCCGGGAACACGTACTCGGCGCGCACCGAACGCACTCCGTCGCCGGCCGGTTCGTCCGACGCGATCCGTACGGTGAAGCCGCTCGGGTCGACCCGCTCTCTCGGCACGTCGGAGTGGTAGTCCTCGCCCTCCCGCTGGATGAGTACACAGCCGCCCTCCGCCACATGCCGGGCACAGGTGCGCAGCAGGCCCCGGCGGACCGCGATGTCACCGGCGTGCACGAGGAACGATGCGAGCATCACCACGTCGAACTTCTCGCCCAGATCGAGCTTTTCGATGGGTTCGCATATCGTGCGTGCCCCGCGGACGCGGGCGAGCATTGCGGCGGACTCGTCCACGGCCGTGACCGTGAAGCCGCGTTCGAGCAGGGCGTGGGTCACCCGGCCCACTCCGCTGCCCAGTTCGAGGATGTGTGCCCCGGCGGGCACGGCGTTCGCGATGATGTCCGGTTCGCCGCCGACCGGGAGCCGCGTGTAGAGCTCGACCGCGCAGCCGTCCGGGGTGATCGCACCGGGTCCTGTTCCCTCGTATCCCTCACGCATTTCGACTGTCATGCCGGGACAACGGGCGGGGTGGGAGGGGACGTTCCGGGGAGAGGGGTGGTTCACTCGTTCGAGTCAGGTACTGGGGAACGGGAACCATCCGTGTCCGACGTACCAGTGGTTTCCGGCCCTCAGGTGGTCGCCGATGGCCCGTTCGACGGAGGTGCGCCGTGGCAGGTCGGCGTATGGCAGGTCCGGGTCGCCGAAGACGAACCGGACGGGTTCGGTGTCGGCCGGTTCGGTGTCCTGGTGGGCGGTGCGGAAGCGTTCCTGGAAGCGGACGATGTTGGAGTGCGCGGGCAGGTACCGCTTGAGCTGGGGGTCGAGCAGCCAGGAGTGGCAGACGGCGGCCGGGGGCTGCTGCTCGGGGTAGTGGCGGGCGAAGAACTCGCGGGCCAGTGCCAGGGAGCGGTCGCAGGCGGCCGGTGACAGCGGGCCGGCGAAGCCGGGTATGTGGAGGTTCAGGCAGGGCGTTTGCGGGGTGACGTCCAGCCCTGCCGCCGCGAGTGCCGCGCCGGTGCGCTGTCCGAGGGTGGCCCGCTGGAACTGCAGGCGTCCCAGTTGGTACAGCTCGCCGCGGAAGTGCAGGGTGAGCCACCGCGGTGCCTGGACGCCGGCGAGGCCGTGGCGTGCGCGGTGGGTGGTCATGTTCCGGCCGAGGTCGGCGAGGGTGCGCCGGGTGATGTCGGCCGGGATGCCGCGTTCCCGGTGGTGGCGGCGGACGTGCGGCACGGCGGCGACGAGGATGTAGACGGGGAAGCAGCGTTGCAGCGCGCCCGATGGCCAGTCGAGGTCGGGCAGGTCGGCGCCGCCGTGGGTCTCTCCCATGTCGCGCACGAGATCCGCGACGGCGTTCTCGAGCGACTGCCGCAGTTCCGGGTCGTCGCGTACGCGGCGGCCCATGCGTACGAGGTCGTTGATGTCCTCGTGGGGTACCGCCAGGTCGAGCAGTTCCTCGGCGAGTTCGTCGGCGTCGGGCAGCAAGCGGTGACCCCCTTGGTCGCGTCCTTACGGAAGAGTACGTTGCAGTCAGGAGTGGTGATCCGGATGCGTACGGGCAGTGAGCCGGTGACCGCGCGCAGTGCTCTGCGGGCGCGGTTCTGGCTGAGCCTGTGGGGGGTCGTCTGGGCGATCTTCGGTACGGCGGCGTTCTCGCTGGTCGGGCGTCCTGGCTGGGCGGCGGCCTGTGGGGTGCTGTGGCTGGTGGCCACGGTGGACATGGCCGTGATCATCAGGCATCTGCGGCAGGGTCCGCACTACCAGCCGGGGCCGGACGTCCCTCCGTACCGGCCGCCGGAAGGGGGCCCGCGGTATCCGCGGCGGCCCCGGCACCCGTGACGGGAGCCGCGGGATTTCGCCGGGGTCAGGAGTCGAAGCGGGCGGCCTTGAGGTACTCGGGGTTGGGGTCGAGTGCGGCGGCCAGCCGGAAGTGGCGTTTGGCCTGGTCGGGGCGGCCCTGGCGTTCGTAGGTGCGGGCGAGCGCGAAGTGTGCGAAGGCGTTGTCCGGTTCGCGTTCCAGCACGATGGTGAATTCCAGCTCGGCGGGGCGCAGTTGCGCGGCCGCGAAGAAGGCGCGTGCGCGCAGCAGCCGGGCGGCGGTGTTCTCGGGGTGTGCGGCGACGACGCCGTCGAGGAGTTTTACCGCGCCTCGCGGGTCCCGCGCGTTGAGCAGTTGTTCGGCCGCGCGGAAGTCGATGACATGCGTCTCCGGAGTACGTCCGGTCGAACCACTGGTCTCGGGCACGGCAGAGTCCTTCCCTTGCTGGAGCGGTTAAACGCGCCGGAGGGGTCCGCTATTCCGTGCCGCCCCGCTCCGGGCCGCCGTCCGCGGTTGCCGTCCGGGGCTCGCGTGCCCGGCGTACGAGGTCGTTCCAGACCTCGGTCACGCGTTCTCTCAGCGCGTCCAGCGGTACGTCGTTGTCGATCACGATGTCGGCGATCTCCCGGCGCTGTTCGCGGGTCGCCTGTGCGGCCATGCGGGCGCGTGCGTCGTCCTCGGTCATGCCGCGCAGTCGTACCAGCCGGTCGAGCTGGGTGGCGGGGCCGGCGTCGACGACGATCACGAGGTCGTACAGGGGTGCCAGCCCGTTCTCGGTGAGCAGGGGGACGTCGTGGACGACGACGGCGTCGTCGGCCGCGGCCGCTTCCAGTTCGCGGGAGCGGGCTCCGACGAGGGGGTGCACGATCGCGTTGAGGACGGCCAGTTTTTCGGGGTCGGCGAAGACGATGGAGCCGAGCCGGGGCCGGTCCAGGCTGCCGTCGGGGGCGAGGATGTCCGTGCCGAAGGCGTCGACGACGGCCGCGAGCCCGGGTGTTCCGGGTGCCACGGCCTCGCGTGCGATGCGGTCGGCGTCGATCAGTACCGCTCCGTGCTCCACGAGCAGCCGTGACACCTCGCTCTTGCCGGCGCCGATCCCGCCGGTCAGGCCTACTTTCAGCATGAGCGGAAGCTTAGGCCCTGCCGCCGGCGGAGCCGCTCGCGGTGTGGGCCGTGCGGAGGGGCGGTGGCGGGCGGTGGCTTCAGTTCTCTCCTTCGCGCTCCGCCAGGAAGCGTTCGAACTCGAGTCCGATCTCGTCGGCGGAGGGGATGTCGACGGGTTCGGCGAGCATGTTGCCCCGGGTCTCGGCGCCCGCGGCGGCGTCGTACTGGTGCTCGAGTCCCTGGACGAGTGCCGTCAGTTCCTCGTCGCCCTCCTGGATCTGCCGGTCGATCTCCGTCTGTGTGCGGTGGGCCTCCGTGCGAAGGGCGTGCGCGACGCCGGGCAGTACCAGGCCGGTGGCGGCCGTGACGGCTTCCAGGACGGTGAGCGCAGCGTCCGGGTACGGGGAGCGGGCGATGTAGTGCGGGACGTGGGCGGCGACGCCGAGGACGTCGTGGCCGGCTTCCATGAGGCGGTACTCCACGAGCGCTTCGGCGCTGCCGGGTACCTGGGCCTCCTCGAAGGGGCTGCGGTGTCCCGGGACCAGGTCGGTGCGGTTGCCGTGGGGGGTGAGGCCCACGGGGCGGGTGTGCGGGACGCCCATGGGGATGCCGTGGAAGTTCACGGACATGCGGACGCCGAGCCGTTCCACGATCTGCCGTACGGCTGCCGCGAACCGTTCCCACTCGATGTCGGGTTCGGGGCCGGACAGCAGCAGGAAGGGGGCGCCGGTGGCGTCCTGGACGAGGTGGACCTCGATGGCCGGTACCTCGTAGTCGGACCAGCGGTCCCGGGTGAAGGTCAGCAGCGGCCGGCGGGCCCGGTAGTCCACGAGCCGGTCGTGGTCGAAACGTGCCACGAGCTGGTGGGGCAGAGAGTCGAGGAGCCGGTCGACGATCTGGTCGCCGGTCTCACCCGCGTCAATGTATCCGTCGAAGTGGTAGAGCATGACAAGTCCGGCCGACTCCTGGGCGAGTGCCATGTCGACCACGGCGAGGCCCTTCGGCTCCCATGCGTACAAACCCTGCGGATCAAGCACTGTGACCGCTCCTCCTCGTGTTCCCCATGGACAACGCGCCCTGGAGCGTGGGCATTCCCGGGTCACGGCTCTGATCAGGCATCTCCCGTCCGTCGTCGTGACGCGCCGTCAGCCCGTCCGGTACGGGGAGCGTGGGGAACGGCGTGAGCGGCCGCGCCGGGCCCGTGGTGGGCGGGCGGCGCGTGACGGCCCCGGGGTGGGGAAGCGGCGGACGCGCCCCGGAAAACGCTGAAGGGCCGCACCTCGAAAGGTGCGGCCCCTCAGTGGCTATCGCTGAGCCCTAGCGGCTGGTGATCAGCTCTGGCCTCCGGCCAGCTTCTCGCGCAGCGCGGCCAGCGCCTCGTCCGAGGCGAGGGCACCGGAGGTGTCCGCACCCTCGGAGGAGTACGAACCGCCACCCGACGCGGCCGGAGCGGCAGCCTCGCCACCCTCGGCGGCAGCGGCAGCGTCGGCCTCGCGGGACTTGATGACCTGCTGCTGGTGCTGCTCGAAGCGGGACTGCGCCTCGGCGTACTGGCGCTCCCACTCCTCGCGCTGCTTCTCGTAGCCCTCGAGCCAGTCGTTGGTCTCGGGGTCGAAGCCCTCGGGGTAGATGTAGTTGCCCTGGTCGTCGTAGGACGCGGCCATGCCGTACAGGGTCGGGTCGAACTCGACCGAGGCCGGGTCGGCACCGAAGGACTCGTTGGCCTGCTTCAGCGAGAGGCTGATGCGACGACGCTCGAGGTCGATGTCGATGACCTTGACGAAGATCTCGTCGTTGACCTGGACGACCTGCTCCGGGATCTCCACGTGGCGCTCGGCCAGCTCGGAGATGTGGACCAGACCCTCGATGCCCTCGTCCACGCGGACGAACGCACCGAACGGAACCAGCTTCGTGACCTTGCCGGGCACGACCTGGCCGATCTGGTGGGTGCGGGCGAACTGCTGCCACGGGTCTTCCTGGGTCGCCTTCAGCGACAGGGAGACGCGCTCGCGGTCCATGTCGACGTCGAGGACCTCGACGGTGACCTCCTGGCCGACCTCGACGACCTCGGACGGGTGGTCGATGTGCTTCCAGGACAGCTCGGAAACGTGGACCAGACCGTCGACGCCACCCAGGTCCACGAAGGCACCGAAGTTGACGATCGAGGAGACGACGCCGGAGCGGACCTGACCCTTCTGGAGGGTCGTGAGGAACGTCTGGCGGACCTCGGACTGGGTCTGCTCGAGCCAGGCACGGCGGGACAGGACCACGTTGTTGCGGTTCTTGTCCAGCTCGATGATCTTGGCCTCGAGCTCCTTGCCCACGTAGGGCTGGAGGTCGCGGACACGGCGCATCTCGACCAGGGAGGCCGGGAGGAAGCCGCGGAGGCCGATGTCGAGGATGAGACCACCCTTGACGACCTCGATGACGGTACCGGTGACGATGCCGTCCTCTTCCTTGATCTTCTCGATGGTGCCCCAGGCACGCTCGTACTGGGCGCGCTTCTTCGAGAGGATCAGGCGGCCTTCCTTGTCCTCCTTCTGGAGGACCAGGGCCTCGATCTCGTCACCGACGGCGACGACCTCGTTCGGGTCGACGTCGTGCTTGATCGAGAGCTCGCGGCTCGGGATGACACCTTCGGTCTTGTAACCGATGTCGAGCAGGACCTCGTCCCGGTCGACCTTCACGATGACGCCGTCGACGATGTCGCCGTCGTTGAAGTACTTGATCGTCTCGTCGATCGCGGCGAGGAAGGCTTCCTCGTTACCGATGTCGTTGACCGCAACCTGCGGGGTGGTGGCGGTGGTCTCGGTGCTGCTCGTCATGTGGGAAAGGGCTCCGGTACGGACATTGAAGTCGTAGGTACTGCTACGCCGGGAGCCCGTATCGCTCTGCAGAAGCCGGACAGCCAAGGAAGCGCCCCACCAGGAACTG
Source organism: Streptomyces sp. NPDC047869 (assembly GCF_040704065.1). Lineage (NCBI taxonomy): Bacteria > Bacillati > Actinomycetota > Actinomycetes > Kitasatosporales > Streptomycetaceae > Streptomyces > Streptomyces sp. NPDC047869. The sequence goes on along the minus strand of NZ_JBEYRK010000026.1, from coordinate 98,546 downwards.
GTGATGGCGCCTCGACAACCGAGGGGACATACAACAGATGCGAGCGCAGCCTGCTACGTCTGAGGTGCGCAGGCCCGCAGCGCAACTTGTAGCATACGGGGGCAGCCGGGCATGGTCAATGCGCGAAGGCGCACACCCGGGGCGGATCGCCGCATAACCGGCACAGGAAACGTCCCGCGAGGCCACACGGGCCTTCGTCCCCCCGTGTCGCGCCCGGCGGGTTGGACGGAAGAGTACGACGAGGGAGCCGATCATCCAAGAGCCGGAACAGCCCGACCCGGACGGGTTCGAGGCGGAAGCCACCCGGCGTGACGCCGGGGTCGCGGAGAGCAGCCGGGCCAACCGGGGCTGGTGGGACCGCAACGCGGACGAGTACCAGATCGAGCACGGGACCTTTCTCGGCGACGACCGCTTCGTGTGGGGTCCGGAGGGCCTGGACGAGGTGGAGGCGGAGCTGCTGGGCCCGCCGGAGGAGCTGAAGGGCAAGGAGGTCCTGGAGATCGGTGCGGGCGCCGCCCAGTGCTCGCGCTGGCTGGCCGCCCAGGGCGCCCGGCCGGTGGCCCTGGACCTCTCGCACCGCCAGCTCCAGCACTCGCTGCGGATCGGCGGCGCGATTCCGCTGGTCTGCGCCGATGCCGGCGCGCTGCCGTTCGCGGACGGTTCCTTCGACCTGGCGTGCTCCGCGTACGGGGCGCTGCCGTTCGTCGCCGATCCGCGGCTGGTGCTGCGCGAGGTGCGCCGGGTGCTGCGGCCGGGAGGCCGGTTCGTCTTCTCGGTGACGCACCCGATCCGCTGGGCCTTCCCGGACGAGCCCGGCCCGGAGGGGCTGTCGGTGTCCGCCTCCTACTTCGACCGCACGCCCTATGTGGAGCAGGACGAGCAGGGCCGGGCGGTGTACGTCGAGCACCACAGGACGCTCGGGGACCGGGTCCGGGACGTCGTGGCCTCGGGTCTGCGCCTGGTGGACCTGGTGGAGCCGGAGTGGCCGGCGTGGAACACCTCGGAGTGGGGCGGCTGGTCCCCGTTGCGCGGGAACCTGATCCCGGGCACGGCGATCTTCGTGTGCGAGCGGGACTGAGGACGGCGTTCGTCTCCGTTCGTCTCCGCGCGCGTGCGTGCCCGTACGCGCGCGGAGAGGCGTTGTCCCCGCACGCACGCGTGTGGAGGGCGTTTTCGCCGGCGTACGACACTGGGGGCGTGATCCGTTACGACGCCCTGGACGTGCTGCCCGTGCGGGCCGCCCTGCCCGCTCTGACCGACGCCCTGGACGCGGACGGCACCGCCGTCCTGGTGGCGCCGCCCGGCACCGGCAAGACGACGCTGGTGCCGCTCGTGCTGGCGGGGCTGGCCGGTGGCGGGCCCGCGCGGCGTGTCGTGGTGGCCGAGCCGCGGCGGATCGCGGCGCGGGCGGCGGCCCGGCGGATGGCGTGGCTGCTCGGCGAGCGGACCGGCGAGAGCGTCGGCTACACGGTGCGCGGCGAGCGGGCCGTGGGGCGGAACACGCGCGTGGAGGTCGTGACCACGGGGGTGCTGCTGCAGCGGCTGCAGCGGGACCAGGAGCTGGCGGGCGTCGACGTTGTGGTGCTCGACGAGTGCCATGAGCGGCATCTGGACGCCGACACGGTGGCCGCGTTCCTGTGGGACGTGCGGCAGGCGTTGCGCCCGGAGCTGCGTCTGGTGGCCGCGTCGGCGACCACGGACGCCCAGGGGTGGGCGCGGCTGCTGGGCGGGGCGCCGGTGGTCGAGGCGGCGGGCGTCGCGCATCCGGTCGAGGTCGTGTGGGCGCCTTCGGCGCGGCCGGTGCGGCCGCCGCACGGGATGCGGGTGGATCCGGCGCTGCTCGCCCATGTGGCCTCGGTGGTGCGGCGGGCGCTGGCGGAGCGTGAGGGGGACGTGCTGTGCTTCCTGCCCGGCGTGGGTGAGATCGCGCGGGTGGCCGGGCAGCTCGGGGGCCTGGGCGCGGTGGACGTGCTGCAGGTGCACGGCAGGGCGCCGGCCGCCGTGCAGGACGCGGTGCTGGTGCCCGGGGAGCGGCGCCGGGTGGTGCTGGCGACGTCGGTGGCGGAGTCGTCGCTGACGGTGCCCGGGGTGCGGGTGGTGGTGGACTCGGGTCTCGCGCGGGAGCCTCGGGTGGATCACGCGCGCGGGCTGAGCGGGCTGGTGACGGTGCGGGCGTCGCGTGCCGCCGGGCGGCAGCGGGCGGGGCGGGCCGGACGTGAGGCGCCGGGTGTGGTGTACCGGTGCTGGACGGAGGCGGAGGACGGCCGGCTGACGGCTTTCCCGGCGCCGGAGATCAAGGTGGCCGACCTGACGGCGTTCGCCCTTCAGGCGGCCTGCTGGGGTGATCCCGACGCCTCGGGGCTGGCGTTGCTCGATCCGCCGCCGGGTGGCGCGATGGCGGCGGCGCGGGAGGTGCTGACGGCCGTGGGCGCGGTCGATACGGCGGGGCGGGTCACCGGGCTCGGGGTGCGGCTGGGCCGGCTGGGGGTGCATCCGCGGCTGGGGCGGGCCCTGCTGGACACCGGGGGCAGGGGCGCTGAGGCGGTCGCCCTGCTGTCCGAGGAGGTGCCGCGGGAGTACGGGGACGATCTCGCCGGGGCGCTGCGGCGCGCCCGGCGCGGCGGTGACGCGTACGCGGGCCGGTGGGCCGCGGAGGTGCGGCGGCTGCGGGCCGTCTCGGCGGAGTCCGCTGCGCCGGCCGCCGGTGATCACGGGACGCGTGTGGGTGCCGGGGCCGCTCCGGGCTCGGGGACCGGGGCGGACGGGCTGGTAGGGCCGACCGTCGCTCTGGCGTTTCCGGAGCGGGTGGCGAGGCTCGACGGCGGTTCGTATCTCATGGCCTCCGGGACCCGGGCGGAGCTGGGTGAGGGGTCGGCGCTGGGTGGTGCGCCCTGGATCGTCGTCGCCGTCGCCGACCGGGCCGCGGGGAAGGGTCACGCGCGTGTGCGGCTCGGTGCGGCCGTCTCCGAGGAAGTGGCCCGGGCCGCCGCCGGTGCGCTCCTCGGGGAGCGGGACGAGGTGCGCTGGGCCGGCGGGGACGTCGTGGCCCGGCATGTCGAACGTCTGGGGGCCGTGGAGCTGGCCGTGCGGCCGCTGAAGGAGCCCGATCCGGCGCTCGTGCGTGCGGCCCTGCTGGACGGGCTGCGGGACGAGGGGCTGGGTCTGCTGCGCTGGTCGCCGGAGGCGACGGCGCTGCGGCAGCGGCTGGCGTTCCTGCGGGTGCATGCGGGTGAGCCCTGGCCGGAGGTGTCGGACGAGGCGCTGCACGCGCGCGTGGACGAGTGGCTGGAGCCGGAGCTCGGCCGGGCCCGGCGGCGGGCGGATCTCGGGCGGATCGACGCCGGGCAGGCGCTGGCGCGGCTGCTGCCGTGGGCGAGCGGGGACGCGGCCCGGCTGGACGAGCTGGCGCCGGAGCGGATCACCGTGCCGAGCGGGTCCAGGATCCGGATCGACTACCGGGATCCGGAGCGGCCGGTCCTCGCCGTGAAGCTTCAGGAGATGTTCGGGCTGCGGGAGACGCCGGCCGTGGCGGGGGTGCCGCTGCTGGTGCACCTGCTCTCGCCGGCCGGGCGGCCCGCCGCCGTCACGGCCGACCTCGCCTCGTTCTGGCGGGACGGCTACCGGGGCGTGCGCGCGGAGCTGCGCGGGCGTTATCCGAAGCATCCGTGGCCGGAGGACCCGGCGGCCGCGGAGCCCACCCGGCACACCAACGCGCGGCTCGGGCGCTGATCCCGGGTGCGCCGGGTCACGCGCCGAACGGTGCGCCGAGGGCGCCCGTCCGCCGGAGCGGAGGGGCGCCCTCGCCGTTCTTCTTCCGGCCGTGCCGCCGGCCGTCCCGTGCGTGCCGTCAGGAGGTCGCCGACGGGCTCGGTGAGGGGCTCGCCGAGGCGTCGGCGGCGGCGACCTTCAGTTCGACGGTGACGGTGCCGCCGCCGGGGGTGGTGACCCGGAGCAGGAAGGTGCCGGTGGTGTCGTCCGCGTACAGCTTGGGCAGCGTGAGCCGGCCCTCGGCGTCGGTCTTGAGGCCGGTGAGGGTGCGGACGGTCTTGCCGTCGGCGTCCTTGAAGTAGGGGCCCTTGTCGTTCTCGGTGGCGTCGTCGTCGGCCTTGATCAGGGTGGCGGTGGCCGCGACCCGGTCCGCGGCGGCGCCCTTGTACGTCGCCTTCACCTGGATCTGCTCGGCGAACTCGCCGCCCGGGGTGCAGGTCATCGCGGTGTCGCCGGTGCGGGTGAGGGTGTCGGCGGCGCGGGCGGTGACGGTGGCGGTGTAGCCGACGCTCTTGACCTGGTGGCCGACGACAGCGGTGGTGATCTTGAAGTCGCCGGTCCTCTCGCCCGCCTGGAGGGCCGGTGCGTGCGCCACGCCCTTGGCGTCGGTGGCGACGGTGGCGACGGTCTCACCGCCGGCGAAGGTGGAGTCGGTGTCGCCGGTGATGGTGAACCGGACCCTGACCTTGGCGACGGCCGTTCCCGCCTTGGTCTCGGCGCGGGTGCCGATCCGCTGCCCGAACGCGTCGCCGGCCATCGCGGTGAGCCGCGCGGTGCCGGCGTCCTCGAGGTGGTCCACGGTGTCGGACGGGGTGGGCTGCTCCGGCGGGACCGGCGGCTTCGGCGGCTGGGGGTCGGGGCTCTCGCTGCCGCCGCCCGGCTGGTGCGGCTTCGGGTCGGGCTTGGTGTCCGGCTTGTGGCCGGGCTTCGCCGGCGGGCCGGACGGTGCCGGGGTGTGGGTGCTCGGGGTGCCGTCGTCGCTGCGGTGGCTGGGCACGCCGCCGGTGCCGTCGGGCACGGAGTGGGTGCCCTTGCGGTAGTACTGCAGCCAGTTCAGGACCAGGTTCAGGTAGTCCTGGGAGTTGTTGTAGCTGAGGATCGCGCTGTGCAGGCCGGGCTCGGTGGACATGTCCCAGTCGTTGCGGCACAGGTAGTGGCCCGCGGCGAGCGCGGCGTCGTAGACGTTGTTCGGGTCGGCCTTGCCGTCGGCGTTGCCGTCGCGGCCGGCCCAGGCCCAGGTCGACGGGATGAACTGCATCGGGCCGATGGCCTGGTCGTAGTGGCTGTTGCCGTCGTACTCGCCGTGGTCGGTGTCCTTGATGAGCGCGAAGCCGTTGCCGTCGAGCTGCGGGCCGAGGATCCGGCCGATGGTGGTGCCGTTGGCGTCGACGCGGCCGCCGCGGGCCTGACCGGACTCCACCTTGCCGATGGCGGCCAGGAGTTGCCAGGGCAGGTTGCAGCCGGGCTTGGACGAGCGCAGCTCGGCCTCGGCCTTCTTGTAGGCGTCGAGGACCGTCGCGGGGATACCGGCCTCCGCCTCTCCGCGGGCGACGGGGTCACCAACGGTCGGCGAGGGGCTGGGGTTGGGGCTCTTCAGCGGCGGAAGGTCCGTGTAGTACGGCGAGTTGCCGGTGGCGTTGCCGTCGGAGGCCACATCGGGTGCGGGGCTGCTGGAGCCGGCCGCGGCCGGTCTGCCGTGGTCGTCGCCGGCCGCTCCCGGAGCCTGGGACGCGGACAGTGCCGCGACCGCCGCCGCGGCCACGGCGGTGGTCGCCGCTCCCTTGCGCAGCCGCCTGCCGAAATGCGCCGCCATAGAGTGAACCCCTCCCGTGGACGCGTGCCGCGTCCGTCTCCGTCTGTCTGCCTCGCTCTGGTGTGACGGTTGACCCGGTGCTCTGGTTGCCCCTGTTCCGCCTTTCCGTCCATGCGACGGGTGTGCGACCGTGCCGCCCGGCACGGCAACCCAGGTGACCCTACGACAACTTGCTTGCCGGGGGCACCCGTTCGAGTCCGGTTTTCACCGGTTGGCCGACACTGTCGGGCCGCGGGGGCCCGGAACGGCGCCGACGCATACTGGACCGGACGTGATCACCGGTCGCGAAGCCGTGGCCGACGACCGCCCGAGGGGGCCCTGTTGCCGTTCACACTCAGCCACGCGGCGGCCGTACTGCCCGCCGTCCGCCGGGACGGCGGTGGCCGGGGCCGGCTGGTGCCCTCGGTGCTCGTCGCGGGCTCCTTCGCACCCGACGTGACCTACTACGCGGCGAGCGTCCGGCGCGACGCGATGGAATTCGGGACGGTCACGCACTCCCTGCCGGGGGTGGCCGGCGTGGACGTCCTGATCGCCTGGGCGCTGGTGGGGCTGTGGCTGTTCGTGCGGGAGCCGCTGGTCGCTCTGCTCCCCCGGGCCCGCCAGGGGCGTGGGGCCGCTCTGCTGCGCTGCGGTGCGCCACGCGCGCGCGTACGGGCCGGCCGCGTGCTGTGGTGGTACGTCTCGGCGGCGCTCGGCGCGCTGACGCACGTCGTGTGGGACGCGTTCACGCACCACGACCGGTGGGGGTCGCGGCTGGTCCCGGGTCTCGGCGAAGTGGTGGCGGGCCTGCCGCGGTACACGTGGCTGCAGTACGGCTCGTCCGCGGTGGCGGCCGTGGTGATCGCCGTGTTCCTGGTGGGGGCGGTGCGGCGGGCGCCCGCCGGGGAGCCGGCGGGGGTGCCCGCGCTGTCGGTCGGGGACCGGTGGTGGGCGGCGGCCGTGATCGGGGGCTGTGCCCTGGCGGGCGCGGTGCAGCGGGCGGTGCGCTGGTGGGCGTACTGGGGTCCGTCCGTGCGGCCGCTGGATCTGGTGCCGACGCTGTGTTTCGGGGTCGGCGCCGGGCTGCTGCTCGGAGTGCTGCTGTACGCGGCCGGGGTCAGGGTGTGGCGTCCGGTCCGGGTTCCGGGCGGTCCTGGCGCGGTGGGCGCTGCCGCGGGCCGGGACCGGTCGGCGGCTCGGTGAGGGCGGCCACGAAGACGGTGAGGGTGCGTCTGGGGCGGGCCCGGGGGATCGCGGTGAGCAGCAGCGCCAGGTAGGCGCGGGCGAGGTCCGCCCGGGCGCGCCGGCCGGCGGTGCGGCTCGGACGGGAGCCCCGCCGGCGCAGCAGGCGGGCCGCGGCTCTGCGGGCGGCGGCGGCCCGGTCGAGGGGGATGCGGGCGGTGCTTGCGCCGGCCGCGAGGGCCGGGACCGGCGAGGGGGCCGTGGCCGGGCCGGAGGCACTGCCGGCCTCGGCCCTGGTGCCGTCCCGTACCTCGGCCCTGGTGCCGTCCCGTACCTCGGGTGTCCGGCGGTGGAGCATGCGTATACCCATGTCCGCAGTGTTGCGGCTGCGGGCCGGGGGGTGCGTTCTGGCGGGGTCCACGTGAGTGAAGGACTCCGCCGCCGTTCCGCCGGTCAGGGGTGCCGGCGGAAAGCGCGGCGCACGAGGAGGGACGCGGTGCGTGTGTCACCGCGTCCCCGTGCGGGCACCGGGCCGCCGGGCACGGCCGGGGCCGGGGTTCGCCCTGCTCGCGGAGCGTGCCAGCCGGGTGTCAGTGCGCCGCCGACTCCCAGTCGCGGCCCACGCCCACCGAGACGTCGAGCGGAGCGCGCAGCCGGACGGCGCCAGCCATCTCGCGGCGGACGATCTCCTCCGTGGCGGCGCGCTCGCCGGGGGCGATCTCCAGCACGATTTCGTCGTGCACCTGCAGCAGCAGGCGGGACTTGAGGTCCGCCTCGCCGAGGGCCCGGTGGACGTTGAGCATGGCGATCTTGACGATGTCGGCCGCCGTGCCCTGGATGGGGGCGTTGAGGGCCATGCGTTCGGCCGCCTCGCGGCGCTGGCGGTTGTCGCTGTTGAGGTCGGGGAGGTAGCGGCGGCGTCCGAAGAGCGTCGCCGTGTAGCCCGTGGCCCGTGCCTCGTCGACGACCCGGCGCAGATAGTCGCGTACGCCGCCGAAGCGCTCGAAGTAGGTGTCCATCAGGCCGCGGGCCTCGGCCGCCTCGATGTTCAGCTGCTGGGACAGGCCGAAGGCGGACAGTCCGTAGGCCAGGCCGTAGGACATGGCCTTGATCTTGCGGCGCATCTCCGCGTCGACCGCGTCCCGCCCGACGGAGAAGACCTGCGAGGCGACCGTGGTGTGCAGGTCCTCGCCCGTGGTGAACGCCTCGATCAGGCCCTCGTCCTCGGAGAGGTGCGCCATGACGCGCAGCTCGATCTGGCTGTAGTCGGCGGTCATCAGGGACTCGAAGCCCTCGCCGACGACGAAGCCGCGGCGGATCGCCCGGCCCTCGTCGGTGCGGACCGGGATGTTCTGCAGGTTCGGGTCGGTGGACGACAGCCGGCCGGTCGCTGCCACCGTCTGGTTGAACGTGGTGTGGATACGGCCGTCGGCGGCGATGGCCTTGATCAGGCCCTCGACGGTGACGCGCAGCTTCGCCTGCTCGCGGTGCCGGAGCATGATCACCGGCAGTTCGTTGTCGGTCTGGGTGGCGAGCCAGGCCAGGGCGTCGGCGTCGGTGGTGTAGCCGGTCTTGGTCTTCTTCGTCTTCGGCAGGGCCAGCTCGCCGAAGAGGACTTCCTGGAGCTGCTTGGGCGAGCCCAGGTTGAACTCGCGGCCGGCCGCGGCGTGGGCCTCCTTCACGGCCTGCTGCACGGCGCCCGCGAAGGTCTGCTCCATCGCCTCGAGGTGGGCGCGGTCGGCCGCGATGCCGTCGCGCTCCATGCGGGCGAGCACGGCGGAGGTGGGCAGCTCCATGTCCCGCAGCAGGTCGGCGGCGCCGACCTCCTCGAGACGGCTCTCGAAGGCCTCTCCGAGGTCGAGGACGGCGCGGGCCTGGATCATCAGGGCCTCCGCCTCGGCGCCCTCGTCCGTGCCGAAGGCGAGCTGGCCGTCGGCCGCGGCGGCGGGGGCCAGCTCGCGGTGCAGGTACTCCAGGGACAGCGCGTCCAGGTCGAAGGAGCGGCGGCCCGGCTTGACCAGGTACGCGGCGAGCGCGGTGTCCATCACGACGCCCTCGACGCGCCAGCCGTGCTCGGCGAGGACCCGCATGGCGCCCTTGGCGTTGTGGAACACCTTCGGGCGGCCGGCGTCGGCCAGCCAGCCGGCGAAGGCGCGCTCGTCGGCCTCGTCCAGCTCGGCCGGGTCGAACCAGGCGGCCGCTCCCCCGGCCGCGGCGAGGGCGACCTCGGTGACCGAGCCGGTGCCCAGCGCCCATGTGCCGACCGTGGCGACGCCGAGGGTCCCGGTGCCGTGCCCGGCGAGCCAGCCGGCCAGCTCACCGGTGCCCAGGACGGTGCCGTCCAGCTCCACGCCCTCCACCGCGACCGGCGTGGCCTCGGCCTCCTCGGCGCCCGGGTCGACGGCGAAGAGCCGCTCGCGCAGCGACGGGTTGCGGATCTCCAGGGTGTCCAGGACCATCGCGACGGTCTTGCGGTCGTACGGCGCCCGCTCCAGCTCGGTGACCGACTTCGGCAGCTCCACCTGGCGCTCCAGCTCGGTGAGCAGCCGGTTGAGCTTGACCGACTCCAGGTGGTCGCGGAGGTTCTGGCCCGCCTTGCCCTTGACCTCCTCGACGCGCTCGACCAGCTCCGCGAACGAGCCGAACTGGTTGATCCACTTCGCGGCGGTCTTCTCGCCGACACCGGGGATGCCGGGGAGGTTGTCGGACGGGTCGCCGCGCAGGGCGGCGAAGTCCGGGTACTGGGCGGGCGTCAGTCCGTACTTCTCGAAAACCTTCTCCGGGGTGAACCGGGTCAGCTCCGAGACGCCCTTCGTCGGGTACAGCACGGTCGTGTGCTCGGTGACGAGCTGGAAGGAGTCGCGGTCGCCGGTGACGATCAGCACCTCGAAGCCCTCGGCCTCGGCCTGGGTGGCGAGGGTGGCGATGACGTCGTCCGCCTCGAAGCCCTCGACGGCGAAGCGCTGCGCGTGCATGGCGTCGAGCAGCTCGCCGATCAGCTCGACCTGCCCCCTGAACTCGTCGGGGGTCTTGGAGCGGTTCGCCTTGTACTCGGTGAACCGCTCGGAGCGCCAGGTCTTGCGGGAGACGTCGAAGGCCACCGCGAAGTGCGTGGGCGCCTCGTCACGCAGGGTGTTGGCCAGCATCGACGCGAAGCCGTAGATCGCGTTCGTCGGCTGGCCCGTCGCGGTGGTGAAGTTCTCCGCGGGCAGCGCGAAGAACGCGCGGTAGGCCAGCGAGTGCCCGTCCATGAGCATCAGCCGGGGACGGCCGCCGGGATTGCTGTCGGTCTTCTTCGATGCTGTCTCTGCCACGTCCCCGATCCTGCCACGCCCCACTGACACCCGGGACCGGCCCGCTCCGCGGCGGACGCGGAGCCGGCCCCCACGGCCAGGGCGGACCCCGGAGCCCGCCCGCACCACCACGGCGGACGCCTGGGGGCCCGCACCGCCATGGCGGGCGACGGCCGCGGGGCGTGCGCGTACCGGCACGCCCGCCCCGGCCGCCTGTCGGTGCCCCGTGGCAGGATCAGCGGCGTACGTCTCACACGCAGTCGAAGGGGAGCGGGCGATGGCGACGAAGCCGCCCAAGGGTGATCCGGTCCAGGACGCGCCGCAGGTCGCGGAGCCCAAACACGCGGCGGCGGGCCTGCCGGCCATCGGCCACACCCTGCGCATCGCCCAGCAGCAGATGGGCGTGCGGCGTACCGCGCTGACCCTGCTGCGCGTGAACCAGAAGGACGGCTTCGACTGCCCGGGCTGCGCCTGGCCGGAGCCGGAGCACCGGCACAAGGCGGAGTTCTGCGAGAACGGTGCCAAGGCGGTGGCCGAGGAGGCCACCCTGCGCCGGGTCACCCCGGAGTTCTTCGCCGCCCACCCGGTCGCCGATCTCGCCCGGCGCAGCGGCTACTGGCTGGGCCAGCAGGGCCGGCTCACCCACCCCATGCATCTCGCCGAGGACGGCACGCACTATGAGCCGGTCTCCTGGGAACGCGCCTTCGACATCATCGCCGAGGAGATCTCCGCCCTCGCCTCCCCCGACGAGGCCGTCTTCTACACCTCCGGCCGCACCAGCAACGAGGCCGCGTTCCTCTACCAGCTCTTCGCGCGCGAGCTGGGCACCAACAACCTGCCGGACTGCTCCAACATGTGCCACGAGTCGTCCGGCTCGGCCCTGTCGGAGACCATCGGCATCGGCAAGGGCAGCGTCCTGCTGGAGGACCTCCACCAGGCCGACCTGATCATCGTGGCCGGGCAGAACCCCGGGACGAACCACCCGCGCATGCTCTCCGCGCTGGAGAAGGCCAAGGCGAACGGCGCGCGGATCATCAGCGTCAACCCGCTGCCCGAAGCCGGCCTGGAGCGGTTCAAGAACCCGCAGACCCCGCAGGGCATGCTGAAGGGCGCCGCGCTCACCGATCTGTTCCTGCAGATCCGCATCGGCGGCGACCAGGCCCTGTTCCGCCTCCTCAACAAGCTGATCCTCGACACCGACGGCGCGGTCGACGAGGAGTTCGTGGCGGAACACACGCATGGATACGAGGAGTTCGCCGAGGCGGCCCGCGCCGCCGACTGGGACGGGACACTCGCGGCCACCGGTCTCACGCGCGCGGAGATCGAGCAGGCCCTCGGCATGGTCCTCGCCTCCCGGCGGACCATCGTCTGCTGGGCGATGGGCCTCACCCAGCACAAGCACTCCGTGCCGACCATCCGCGAGGTCGTCAACTTCCTCCTGCTGCGCGGCAACATCGGCCGTCCCGGCGCGGGCGTGTGCCCGGTGCGCGGCCACTCCAACGTGCAGGGCGACCGCACGATGGGCATCTTCGAAAGGCCCGCACCGGCTTTCCTGGACGCCCTGGAGAAGGAGTTCGGGTTCGCGCCGCCGCGCGAGCACGGCTTCGACGTCGTGCGGGCCATCCGCGCGCTGCGCGACGGCGAGGCGAAGGTGTTCTTCGCCATGGGCGGCAACTTCGTCTCCGCCTCCCCCGACACGGAGGTCACCGAGGCGGCCATGCGGCGCGCGCGGCTGACCGTGCACGTGTCGACGAAGCTGAACCGCTCGCACGTGGTCACGGGCGCGCGTGCCCTGATCCTGCCGACCCTGGGCCGCACCGAGCGCGATGTGCGGGGCGGCGGCGAGCAGTTCGTGACCGTCGAGGACTCCATGGGCATGGTGCACGCCTCACGCGGCCGCCTGGAGCCGGCGAGCCGGCACCTGCTGTCCGAACCGGCGATCGTGTGCCGGCTGGCGCGCCGGGTGCTCGGCGCGGACAGCAGGGTGCCCTGGGAGGAGTTCGAGCAGGACTACGCGACGATCCGCGACCGCATCGCGCGCGTCATCCCCGGCTTCGAGGACTTCAACGCTCGGGTGGCCCGGCCCGGCGGCTTCGCCCTGCCGCACGCGCCGCGCGACGAGCGCCGCTTCCCGACCGCGACCGGGAAGGCGAACTTCACCGCGGCCCCCGTGGAGTACCCGGAACTCCCCGCCGGGCGGCTGCTGCTGCAGACGCTGCGCTCGCACGACCAGTACAACACCACCATCTACGGCCTGGACGACCGCTACCGCGGCATCACGGGCGGCCGCCGCGTGGTGCTGGTGAACCCCGAGGACGCGCGCGCCCTGGGGCTCGCCGACGGGTCGTACGTCGACCTCGTGAGCGAGTGGCGGGACGGCGTGGAACGGCGGGCGCCCGGCTTCCGGGTCGTGCACTACCCGACGGCCCGGGGCTGCGCCGCCGCCTACTACCCGGAGACCAACGTGCTGGTGCCGCTGGACGCCACCGCCGACACCAGCAACACCCCGGCCAGCAAGTCCGTCGTGGTCCGGCTGGAGCGGGCCCCGGGGGACGCACCGGGGAGCCGTCCGGGCGACCACCGCCCGCAGGTCCGCCCGGAATGCCGTCTGGAACAATCGGCGACCGACTGAGCGTTTGCTCAGCCACGTGACAGCTGTACGAGAACGGAGCCGCGCCCATGGGTGAGCAGCAGCAGGTGAAATTCCCGCAGGAGGTCGTCGACGAGTACGCCGCGCTCGGCGTCGACCTGCCCGCACTGTTCTCCGCGGGCCACCTCGGCACTCGCATGGGCGTGCAGATCCTGGAGGCGTCGGCGGAGCGGGTCGTCGGCACCATGCCGGTCGAGGGCAACACCCAGCCGTACGGGCTGCTGCACGGCGGCGCGTCCGCGGTGCTGGCGGAGACCCTGGGCTCGGTCGGCTCCATGCTGCACGGCGGCAGCTCGAAGATCGCGGTCGGCGTCGACCTGAACTGCACCCACCACCGCGGCGCCCGCTCGGGCCTGGTGACCGGCGTGGCCACGCCCGTGCACCGGGGGCGCTCCACGGCCACGTACGAGATCGTCATCAGCGACGAGGAGGGACGCCGGGTCTGCACGGCCCGGCTGACGTGCCTGCTGCGCGACGTCCGCAAGGGCGACGAGGCGCACGTACCGAACACCGGCGCCTGACCGCCGCCCGGCGGGGCCGCCCAGGCCCCGCCGGCCCCCTTCCCCTCGCCCGGTGACCGCGACGCGAAACAGCGCCACCGCCCCGCCGCCGCGCCCGAGTTGACGGCCCGGCAGACCGCGGGCCCGCTCGCCCCGCCCCGGCCGGATCTGCGCCTAGCCGCCGTGCGCGTCCGGACACCGCCGCACCGCGCCGCGCGCCCCCTCTTCCCCGCAAGATCACCACAACCCTCCCCATGGGCGGAATGCGGAAAAGCGCCGACGCCGTCGACCCTTTCCTTTGCGGTAACTCTACGTAATACGCGCGCAATCCAGATTCTCGGTTTCAGCCACCGCGCCCACGGGTCCCAGGACCGCGCAGCAGCCTCGAAAGTCGCCTGCAGCAACAGAGTTGCGTAATTACCAAAACCGGCGAGACGCCTGAGCACGCCGACGCCGTCCTGCACGTTCTCACAATGTGGACGGGGCGAATCGACCTGAATTCATGCGTTCCCCCCACGCAGTACCGCTCTGCATTACCTCGTGTCATAACAAGAGCGTCACAGCCTTGGACAAGCACTCCTCCACGTTGTGCACACACGCTTAGAGTCACGGCCAGTCACCGCTCCATCGGGAGTTCGGTACCGGCGCGGCACCCAACGCCCCACACACGGGGCGAACGTGCCTGCGGAAAGGATCGATTGTGCGACAGCGTTCTCTGGTGATTCTTACCTCCGTTCTGACCACCGGAGCTCTGACCCTCACCGCCTGCGGCTCCCGCAACGACGACAGCAAGGGCGGCGACAGCGGCAACGTGACGGTCACGATCGGCGTCGACGCCCCGCTGACCGGCCAGAACTCCGCGACGGGTCTCGGCATCCAGTACGGCGCCCAGATCGCCGTCGACGACGCCAACAAGAACAAGACCGTCCCCGGCGTCACCTTCAAGATCAAGGCACTGGACGACAAGGCGATCCCCGCCACCGGCCAGCAGAACGCCTCCCAGCTCGTCGCCGAGAAGGACGTCCTCGGCGTCGTCGGCCCGCTCAACTCCGGCGTGGCCACCCAGATGCAGCAGACCCTCGCCTCGGCCAACCTGGTGGAGATCTCCCCCTCCAACACCGCGCCCGAGCTGACCCAGGGCAAGAACTGGCAGACCAGCAAGTCCCGCCCGTTCAAGTCCTACTTCCGCACGGCCACCACCGACGCCCTCCAGGGCGCCTTCGCCGCCGACTACGCCTACAACGGCCTCAAGAAGAAGAAGGCCTTCGTCGTCGACGACAAGCAGACCTACGGCGCCGGCCTCTCCAAGATCTTCAAGGCCCAGTTCGCCAAGCAGGGCGGCAAGGTCGTCGGCACCGACCACGTCAACACCGGTGACCGCGACTTCTCCACCCTCGCCACCAAGATCAAGAACTCGGGCGCCGACATCCTCTACTACGGCGGCCAGTACGACGAGTCCCAGGTGCTGACCAAGCAGCTCAAGGACGCCGGCGCCAACATCCCGCTGTTCGGCGGCGACGGCATGTTCACCCCGACCTACATCAAGACCGCCGGCAAGGCCGCCGAGGGCGACCTCGTCACCTCCATCGGCGTCCCCGTCGACACCCTGCCCGCCGCCAAGGACTTCGTGGCCGCCTACAAGGCCAAGAAGTACCCCGGCGACTACGGCACCTACGGCTCCTACGCCTACGACGCCACCACCGCCATCATCAAGGCCGTCGGCCAGGTCGTGAAGGACGGCAAGGTGCCCTCCGACGCCCGCCAGCAGGTCGTCGACGCCGTCCAGAAGAGCTCCTTCGACGGCATCTCCGGCAAGATCTCGTTCGACGAGTACGGCGACACCACCAACAAGCAGCTGACCGTCTACAAGGTCACCAACGGCGAGTGGAAGTCCGCCAAGAGCGGCGTCGCCAACCCGAAGTAACCCAGCCGGACACTCCGCACCACCAGGGCCGCGCGGCGCAGACCACCGTCACCGCGCGGCCCGCCTTCTACGCCCCCCTTGACTCTCCCCACCACATGGAGGCCATGCGGTGAACACCCTGCCGCAGCAGCTGGCCAACGGGCTGTTCCTCGGCTCGATGTACGGGCTGATCGCCATCGGTTACACGATGGTGTACGGCATCGTCCAGCTCATCAACTTCGCCCACGGCGAGATCTTCATGACCGGAGGCTTCGGCGCGCTCACGGTCTACCTCGCCCTGCCGGACGGCATATCCATGTGGATAGCCCTGCCGGCGATGCTCATCGGCGGCGCACTGGTCGCCGTGCTCATCGCCGTCGGCGCCGAGCGCTTCGCCTACCGCCCCCTGCGCGGCGCACCACGCCTCGCACCACTCATCACCGCCATCGGCCTGTCACTCGCGCTGCAGCAGGCCGTCTTCAACTGGTACCCCGACGCCAAGTCGGCCCGCGTCTTCCCGCAGCTGCCCTTCGGCCCCCTGCACCTCGGCTCCGTGACCGTACAGAGCGGCGACGTCTTCCTCATCATCGCCGCCCCCCTGTGCATGGCCGTCCTCGCCTTCTTCGTCCGGCTCTCCCGCACCGGCCGCGCCATGCAGGCCACCGCCCAGGACCCGGACACCGCGCAGCTCATGGGCATCGACACCAACCGCATCATCGTCATCGCCTTCGCCATCGGCGGCTTCTTCGCCGCCGTCGCCGGCCTCTCCTACGGCCTCAAGTACGGCTCCGTCTCCTACGACATGGGCTTCATCGCCGGCCTCAAGGCCTTCACCGCGGCCGTCCTCGGCGGCATCGGCAACATCTACGGCGCCATGCTCGGCGGCCTCGTCCTCGGCCTCGCCGAAGCCATGGCCACCGCCTACATCGCCGACATCCCCGGCATGCAGCAGCTCGGCGGAGGCGGCTGGGCCGCCGTCTGGGCCTTCGTCCTCCTCATCCTCGTACTCCTCTTCAGACCACAAGGCCTGCTCGGCGAGCGCGTCGCGGACAGGGCGTGAGCACCATGACCGACACCACCACCCAAGCACCGGCCGCGCACGGGCCCGTCCCGCTGCCGCCCGCCGCCGCCCGCCTGCTCATCGCCACCGGCGCCGTGGGCACCATCGCCAGCACCTTCATGAGCTGGACCTGGACCCCCGCGTTCCCCGGCGACCTCACCGTCTACGGCTACCCCGCGGGCCTCCAGATCCTCGCCCTCGTCGCCGGCGCCCTCACCCTGCTGTTCGCCCTCACCCTGTGGAACACCAAGGGCCTGCGCTGGCTCAACCCCGCCGGCGCCACCTCCCCCGTGTTCCTCACCGCCCTGTCGGCGTTCACCGTCTGCTGGTTCACCGGCATCGCCATCGCCGTCGACCTCAACGGCCTGGTCAACCTCGACCCCGGCGCCTACATCGCCATGGCCGCCTCCGCACTCCCCGTCATCGGCGCCCTCGCCCTGCCCCACCCCGCCCCCGGCACCGGCCTGCGCGGCTACCTCACCAAGCCCCAGCAGCCCCGCCCCGGCACCCTGTCCCCGCTCCTCGAGCGCGGCATCATCACCGCCGGCACCGCCATCGCCCTGATCGCCTTCACCTACGGCATCGGCATCGACAACGACGCGAGCGAAACCTTCATCGGCTTCCTCCTCCTCGTCATCTTCGCCGCCTGGGGCCTCATGCACACCGGCCTCGTCGACCGCTACGCGACCATGGCCGCCCACCACAAGGGCTTCGCCTCCACGCTGGCCTTCCTCGCCGCCGTGATCTTCCCGTTCACCCAGAGCGACGACCACAACGCCAACGTCGGCGTCAACATCCTCATCTTCGCCACCGTCGCCCTCGGCCTGAACATCGTCGTCGGCCTCACCGGCCTCCTCGACCTCGGCTACGTCGCCTTCCTCGGCGTCGGCGCCTACGCCGCGGCCCTCGTCTCCGGCTCCGAGTACTCCCGCTTCTCCGGAGTCCACTTCCCCTTCTGGGCCGCCGCCCTCACCGGCATGGCCGCCTCGCTCGTCTTCGGCGTCCTCATCGGCGCCCCCACCCTGCGACTGCGCGGCGACTACCTGGCCATCGTCACCCTCGGCTTCGGAGAGATCTTCCGCATCACCGTCAACAACCTCGACGGCGACTCCGGACCCGACATCACCCGCGGCCCCAACGGCATCACCCAGATCCCCGACCTGGACATCCTCGGGTTCAAGTTCGGCGAAGCACACCAGATAGCCGGATTCACACTCGGCCGCTTCGCCAACTACCTCTTCCTGATGCTCATCGTCACGGCCATCGTCGTACTCGTCTTCACCCGCGCCGCCGACTCCCGCATCGGCCGCTCCTGGATCGCCATCCGCGAGGACGAGACCGCCGCCATCGCCATGGGCATCAACGGCTTCCGCGTCAAGCTGATCGCCTTCGCCCTCGGCGCCTCCCTCGCCGGCCTCGCCGGCACCGTGATGGCCCACGTCAACTACAGCGTCAACCCCCAGCCTTACCAGTTCGCCGGCGCCGCCCCGCCCAACTCCGCCTTCCTCCTCGCCGCCGTCGTCCTCGGCGGCATGGGCACCGTCAGCGGCCCCCTCCTCGGCGCCAGCGTCCTCTACCTGGTCCCCGAGAAGCTCCAGTTCCTGCAGAACTACGAACTGCTGGCCTTCGGCATCGCACTGGTCCTGCTGATGCGCTTCCGGCCGGAAGGCATCATCGCCAACCGCCGCCGCCAGCTCGAATTCCACGAAATCGGCCAACTCGACGTCCCCGAACAGAGAACGCTCACCGACGAACCGGCCGTCACCAAGGCAGGGGCGTAAAGAACCATGACGACACCCGTACTCGAAGCCCGTGACGTCACCATGCGCTTCGGCGGCCTCACCGCCGTCCGATCCGTCGACTTCACCGTCAACAGCGGCGAGATCGTCGGCCTGATCGGCCCCAACGGCGCCGGCAAGACCACGTTCTTCAACTGCCTCACCGGCCTGTACGTCCCCACCGAGGGCACCGTCGCCTTCAAGGGCAAGGTCCTCCCGCCCAAGCCGCACCTGGTCACCCAGGCCGGCATCGCCCGGACCTTCCAGAACATCCGGCTCTTCGCCAACATGACCGTCCTGGAGAACGTCCTCGTCGGCCGCCACACCCGCACCAAGGAAGGCCTCTGGTCCGCCCTCCTGCGCGGCCCCGGCTTCCGCAAGGCCGAAAAGGAGTCCGAGGCCAAGGCCATGGAACTCCTCGAGTTCGTCGGCCTCGCCGCCAAGCGCGACCACCTCGCCCGCAACCTGCCCTACGGCGAACAGCGCAAGCTGGAGATCGCCCGGGCACTCGCCAGCGAACCCGGCCTGCTGCTCCTCGACGAGCCGACGGCCGGCATGAACCCGCAGGAGACCCGGACCACCGAGGAACTGGTCTTCGCCATCCGGGACAAGGGCATCGCCGTCCTCGTCATCGAGCACGACATGCGCTTCATCTTCAACCTCTGCGACCGCGTCGCCGTCCTCGTCCAGGGCGAGAAGCTCGTCGAAGGCACCTCCGACGTCGTCCAGGCCGACGACCGCGTCGTCGCCGCCTACCTCGGCGAACCCTTCGAGGGCGACCCCGGCCAGGCCGAGGCCGCCGAGGTCGAGGCCGCCGAGGCCGCCGCCGGCACCGAGGCGATCGCCCCGAAGACCGACGCCGCGCCCGAGCCCGCCCAGACCGACGCCACCAGCCCGGACGACACCGACGACGCCGCACCCGCCGACGCCGGCACCACCGGCGGCACGGAGAGCGACGACGCCGAAAGCGACAGCGCGGAGAGCACCAGCACCACCAAGGGAGACACCCAGTGACCGCACTGCTGGAGGTCGAGGACCTCAGGGTCGCCTACGGCAAGATCGAAGCCGTCAAGGGCATCTCGTTCAGCGTCGAAGCCGGCCAGGTCGTCACCCTCATCGGCACCAACGGCGCCGGCAAGACGACCACCCTGCGCACCCTCTCCGGACTGCTCAAGCCCAGCTCCGGAAAGATCCTCTTCGACGGCAAACCACTCACCGGCGTCCCCGCGCACAAGATCGTCTCCCTCGGACTCGCCCACTCCCCCGAGGGCCGGCACATCTTCCCGCGCCTCACCATCGCCGAGAACCTCCAGCTCGGCGCCTTCCTCCGCAAGGACAAAGAAGGCATCGAGAAGGACATCCAGCGCGCCTACGACCTCTTCCCCATCCTCGGAGAACGCAGGAAGCAGGCCGCCGGCACCCTCTCCGGCGGTGAGCAGCAGATGCTCGCCATGGGCCGGGCCCTGATGTCCCAGCCCAAACTGCTGATGCTCGACGAACCCTCCATGGGCCTCTCGCCGATCATGATGCAGAAGATCATGGCGACGATCGTCGAACTGAAGGCCTCCGGCACCACCATCCTGCTCGTCGAGCAGAACGCCCAGGCGGCGCTCTCGCTCGCCGACCAGGGCCACGTCATGGAGGTCGGCAGCATCGTCCTCTCCGGCACCGGACAGGACCTGCTGCACGACGAGTCGGTGCGCAAGGCGTACCTCGGCGAGGACTGAACCCCGCCGCGGACCGCACGTACGACGAGGCCCGCGCCCCCTTCTCCGGGGCGCGGGCCTCGTCCTTGTGCGCGGGGGCTCAGCCCTTCTTCGCGGACTTCTTCTCGTCGTTGTCCGCGATGACCGCCTCGGCGACCTGCTGCATCGACAGACGCCGGTCCATCGACGTCTTCTGGATCCAGCGGAACGCGGCCGGCTCGGTCAGCCCGTACTCCGTCTGCAGGATGGACTTCGCACGGTCCACCAGCTTGCGCGTCTCCAGCCGCAGGGTGAGGTCGGCGACCTCCTTCTCCAGCTCCCGCAGCTCGGTGAACCGGGACACCGCCATCTCGATCGCCGGAACGACGTCGCTCTTGCTGAACGGCTTCACCAGGTAGGCCATGGCACCGGCGTCCCGGGCCCGCTCCACCAGGTCGCGCTGCGAGAACGCGGTCAGCATCAGCACCGGGGCGATCGACTCCTCGGCGATCTTCTCGGCCGCGGAGATGCCGTCCAGCTTGGGCATCTTCACATCGAGGATCACCAGGTCGGGGCGGTGCTCGCGGGCCAGTTCGACGGCCTGCTCGCCGTCCCCGGCCTCGCCGACGACGGTGTACCCCTCCTCCTCCAGCATCTCTTTCAGGTCGAGCCGGATCAGGGCCTCGTCCTCGGCGATGACGACACGGGTCGTCAGCGGAGGCACGTGCGACTTGTCGTCGTCGGGCACGTCTACGGGCTGGGGCGACTCGGGGGCGGTCACGCGTGCGCTCCTCGTTCCGGGGCGGGCAGGTATTGCTGCTTATGCAGCCTACCTAGCGGCGGCGAGCCCGGCGCACCCGGTACACTCACCGCAGTGCCTGGCCGGGTTGGTGGAACGGTATACACGGAGGTCTCAAACACCTCTGCCTGAAAGGGCTTGCGGGTTCGAATCCCGCACCCGGCACCGTGAAAGCGGAGGATCACATTCGCGTGATCTTCCGCTTTTTGCTGCGTGTCGTGACGCGTGGTCACGCACCGTGTCCACATGATCCAGCACAGCACGCAAGTACGACAGACTGCGCTGACCCTGCTGAGGAACGGTGCGAAGAACGCCGACGTCGCGCGTCGGCTCCAGGTCCCGCTCGGCACGGTCGGGTACTGGAAGCACGTCGATCGCGCAAAGCGCGGCGAGTGCCCCGGCAGGGCCGCCCCCGAGTGTCCGCGTTGCGACGGACGCGACCTGGATCGCGCGGCATACAGCTACCTGCTCGGCCTGTATCTCGGCGACGGACACATCAGCCAGTACTCCGGACACCGCGTGCCCACTCTGGCGATCACTTGCACCGAGACGTGGAAAGGTTTGATGGACGCCTGCGAGCAAGCAATGCGCACCGTCTTCCCGAACAACTCCGTTTGCCACCGACGGCGCACCGGGTGCCGCGAGGTCAAGGTGTACTCAAAGCACCTGCCCTGCCTGTTCCCCCAGCACGGTCCCGGCAAGAAACACGAACGGCGGATCGGTCTTGAGCCCTGGCAGCAGGAGATCACCGACGCTTACCCCTGGGAGTTCATCCGAGGGCTCATCCACTCCGACGGTTGCCGCATCACGAACTGGACCACCCGCATGGTGGGCGGTGAGCGAAGGCGCTACGAATACCCCCGGTACTTCTTCGCCAACAAGTCAGACGACATCCGGAAGCTGTTCACCGACACCCTCGACCGCGTCGGTGTCGAGTGGACGACCCTGGCACGCGGCAGCGACCCCTTCAACATCTCCGTAGCCCGCAAAGCCTCCGTAACCCTCATGGACGCCCACGTGGGCCCCAAGCACTGAGCCACCGCTACTTCGGGCTGTCGTCTTCGCCGATGTGGTGGACGCGGACCATGTTGGTGGTGCCGGGCATGCCGGGGGGCGAGCCGGCGGTGATGACCACGACGTCGCCCTTCTCGCAGCGGCCGTACCGCAGGAGGAGTTCGTCCACCTGGTCGACCATGGCGTCCGTGGAGCCCGCCTCCGGGCCGAGGAAGGTCTCCACGCCCCAGGTGAGGCTGAGCTGGGAGCGGGTGGCCGGTTCGGGGGTGAAGGCCATCAGGGGGATGGGCGAGCGGTAGCGGGAGAGCCGGCGGGCGGTGTCCCCGGACTGGGTGAACGCCACGAGGAACTTCGCGCCGAGGAAGTCGCCCATCTCGGCGGCGGCGCGGGCGACGGCTCCGCCCTGGGTGCGGGGTTTGTTGCGTTCGGTGAGCGGCGGCAGGCCCTTGGCGAGGATGTCCTCCTCGGCGGCGGTGACGATCTTGGCCATGGTGCGCACGGTCTCGATGGGGTATTTGCCGACGCTGGTCTCGCCGGAGAGCATCACGGCGTCGGTGCCGTCGATGACGGCGTTGGCGACGTCGGAGGCCTCGGCGCGGGTGGGGCGGGAGTTCTCGATCATCGAGTCGAGCATCTGGGTGGCGACGATGACGGGTTTGGCGTTGCGCCGGGCGAGCTTGATGGCGCGCTTCTGGACGATGGGCACCTGTTCGAGGGGCATTTCGACGCCGAGGTCGCCGCGGGCGACCATGATGCCGTCGAAGGAGGCGACGATGTCGTCGATGTTGTCGACGGCCTGGGGTTTTTCGACCTTGGCGATGACGGGGAGGCGGCGGCCTTCCTCGTCCATGATGCGGTGGACGTCGTGGGCGTCCTTGCCGCTGCGGACGAAGGAGAGGGCGATGACGTCGAAACCGGTGCGCAGGGCCCAGCGGAGGTCGTCCTCGTCCTTTTTGGAGAGGGCGGGTACGGAGACGGCGACGCCGGGGAGGTTGAGGCCCTTGTGGTCGGAGATGATGCCGCCCTCGGCGACTCGGGTGTGGACCTCGGGGCCGTCGACGGCGGTGACTTCGAGGCAGACCTTGCCGTCGTCGACGAGGATGCGTTCGCCGGGGGCGACGTCGGCGGCGAGGCCGGCGTAGGTGGTGCCGCAGGTGTTGCGGTCGCCTTCGACGCCTTCTTCGACGGTGATGGTGAAGGTGTCGCCGCGTTCAAGGAGTACGGGGCCTTCGCTGAATCGGCCGAGGCGGATCTTCGGGCCTTGAAGGTCGGCGAGGATTCCGACGCTGCGGCCGGTTTCGTCGGCGGCTTTTCGTACGTGCTGGTATCGGACCTCGTGCTCGGCGTGGGTGCCGTGGCTGAGGTTGAACCGGGCGACGTCCATTCCGGCTTCGACGAGTGCCTTGATCTGGTCGTACGAGTCGGTGGCGGGGCCCAGAGTGCAGACGATCTTTGCTCGGCGCATACGTCGAGCCTAGGCCTTACCCGCGGGTAGGAAATCCGGGGTTCATGTCTACTCAACAACCGTTGGGTAAAGGGCTATTGACAAGTGTTGAATTGTGCGACGGGTCGCTCCTTTGAGCGAAATCTTCACGTCGTGGGTTTTCGGCCTTTAGATCTGTGGGGGCCGCATGGTGAATTGGGCGCTGACCTGGGCGCTGATGCGCAGTCGTGGGGGTTCCAGATCGAGGGGCTGGGCGGGTTCGTCCGGATGGGCGAATGCGGTGCGGCGTCCGCCGCGTTCGAGGGGGCCGCGTCCGGGGTGGGTGTGGTCGGTGCCGGTGTCGGTGAGTTCGATGAGTGCGGCGATGGTGGTGCCGAGGGCGTCGGCGTATTCGCGGGCTCGCTGGAGGGCTTGGTGGACGGCCTGGCGGCGGGCCTGGGCGGGCACGGGTGAGGCGGGGCGCAGGGCCCACGAGGGGCCGTTGACCTGGGTGAGTTCCAAGTCGGCGAGTCGGGTGGTCAGTTCGGCGAGGGCGGTGAAGTCGGTGAGTTCGGCGGTGAGGTGGATGTGTCCGTGGTGGCTGCGTACGCGTTCGCCGCGGCCGTGGGGGGTGAGTTCGGGGGTGATGGTGATGCTGCCGGTGGTCACGTGTTCTACGGCGTCGCCGTAGGACTTGATGAGGTCGAGGGCGGTGGTGTTGCGGCGGGTGAGGTCGTCGAGGGTGGTGCGGCGGTCGCGGCCGCGGGCGGTGACGGTGACGCCGATGCGGGCGGTCTCGGGTTCGGCGTCGATCTCGGCTTCGCCGTGGACGGTGAGCAGGGGGGCGTCGGGGGTGCCGTGGGGTGGGGTCGCGGGTGGGGTCATGTGTCCCACTGTGTCATGGGGTTTCCGCTTCTGCGGCGTGAGTTGGGGCTGCAGGTCACCAGATCGAAACCGAATGGACCTGTTGCTTTCGGTCATGCCCGGGTCAGAATCTACGCGCGTTGTTGACCGTTTCCCCGAGGAGACCGAGAGATGCCGTTGAACCGCCGGAAGTTCCTGAAGAAGTCCGCCGTGACCGGGGCGGGGGTGGCGATCGCCGGTGCGGGGGCGGCTCCGGCGGCCGAGGCCGCGGAGGCAATGGGGCCGGGGAAGCACGCGAAGCGGTACTCCCTGACCGTCATGGGCACCACCGACCTGCACGGTCATGTCTTCAACTGGGACTACTTCAAGGACGCGGAGTACTCCGACAAGGCGGGCAACGCGCAGGGTCTGGCGCGTATCTCGACGCTGGTCGAGGGGATCCGCGAGGAGAAGGGCCGCTGCAACACGCTGTTGCTGGACGCCGGTGACACGATCCAGGGCACCCCGCTGACTTACTACTACGCGAAGGTCGACCCGATCACCGCCAAGGGTGGTCCGGTGCACCCGATGGCGCAGGCGATGAACGCGATCGGGTACGACGCGGCGGCGCTCGGCAACCACGAGTTCAACTACGGCATCGAGACGCTGCGGAAGTTCGAGGACCAGCTCGACTTTCCGCTGCTGGGCGCCAACGCGGTCGACGCGAAGACGCTGAAGCCGGCCTTCCCGCCCTACTTCATGAAGAAGTTCCATGTGCCGGGCGCTCCGCCGGTGAAGGTGGCCGTGCTGGGTCTGACCAACCCGGGTATCGCGATCTGGGACAAGGCGTATGTGCAGGGGAAGCTGGCGTTCCCGGGTCTGGAGGAGCAGGCCGCGAAGTGGGTGCCGAAGCTGAGGGCGATGGGCGCGGATGTGGTCGTGGTGTCGGCGCATTCGGGTACGTCGGGGAACTCTTCGTACGGTGACCAGTTGCCGTATGTGGAGGACGCGGCGGCGAATGTGGCGCGGCAGGTGCCGGGGATCGACGCGATTCTGGTGGGGCACGCGCATCTGGAGATTCCGGAGCTGAAGGTCGTCAACGAGAAGTCGGGCCGGACGGTGGTGCTGTCGGAGCCGCTGTGTTACGCGGAGCGGCTGAGTGTCTTCGACATCGAGCTGGTGTTCGGCAAGGGCAGGTGGGAGGTGGAGTCGGTCTCCGCTTCGCTGCGTGACTCGAAGACGGTCGCGGACGACCCGCGGATCACGAAGCTGCTGAAGGACGAGCACGACAAGGTCGTGGCGTACGTCAACCAGGTGGTGGGCCGGGCGACGGAGACCCTGACGACGGTGGAGGCGCGTTACAAGGACGCCCCGATCATCGATCTGATCACCAAGGTCCAGGAGGACGTGGTGAAGGGGGCTCTGGCGGGCACGGAGTACGCGTCGCTGCCGGTGATCGCGCAGGCGTCGCCGTTCTCGCGGACGTCTCAGATTCCGGCCGGTGACGTGACGATCCGGGATCTGTCGGGTCTGTACGTGTACGACAACACGCTGGTCGCGAAGTTGATGACGGGTGCGCAGGTGCGGGCGTACCTGGAGTATTCGGCGGGGTACTACGTGCAGACGGCGGCGGGCGCGGTGGTCGACGTGGAGAAGTTGACGAACGCGGGTGGCCGTCCGGACTACAACTACGACTATGTGTCGGGGCTGTCGTACGACATCGATGTGGCGCAGCCGGTGGGTTCGCGGATCAGGAACCTGGCGTTCGGTGGTGTGGCGCTGGACGACGCGCAGCAGTTCGTGATGGCGGTGAACAACTACCGTGCCAATGGTGGTGGTGCGTTCCCGCATGTGGCCTCGGCGAAGGAGCTGTGGTCGGAGTCGACGGAGATCCGTACCCGGATCGCGGAGTGGGTGACGGCGAAGGGTGTGCTGGATCCGAAGGACTTCGCGTCGGTGGACTGGCGGCTGACGCGGGACGGCACTCCGGTGTTCTGATCCCCAAGTGGGTTTGTCGGCGGCGCCGGTGCGGGTTTTCGCACCGGCGCCGTCGGCGTGTGTGCCGGGTTTCATTCGAGGAGTGGAACGAGTTGTCCGGCCTGTCTGGCGTGCGGCATCCGGGGGGTGGGTTCCTGGAGTCCGAAGGTGGTGAAGGCGGTGCGGGTGGGCAGGGGGTACTGCTCTTTGCCGGTGAGGGAGTTGAGGATGGTGGCGCTGCGCCAGGCGGTGAGGCCGAGGTCGGGGGCACCGACGCCGTGGGTGTGCAGTTCGGCGTTCTGGACGTAGAGGGAGCCGGTGACGGCGGGGTCGAGGAGGAGGCGGTAGTCCTCGCCGATGCGGGGGCGTTCGCTGTTGTCGCGGCGCATGTAGGGGTCGAGTCCGGTGAGGATGTGGTCGAGGGGGCGTTCGCGGTAGCCGGTGGCGAGGACGACGGCGTCGGTGGTGAGCCGGGAGCGGGCGCCTTGCTGGAGGTGTTCGAGGTGGAGTTCGATCCGGCCGGTGGCGATGCGGCCGGCGGTGCGGACGTGGACGCCGGGGGTGAGGACGGTGTCGGGCCAGCCGCCGTCGAGGGTGCGCCGGTACAGCTCGTCGTGAATGGCGGCGAGGGTGTTCGCGTCGATGCCCTTGTGGAGTTGCCATTGGGCGGTGGTGAGCCGGTCGCGGACGGGTTCGGTGAGGGCGTGGAAGTAGCGGGTGTAGTCGGGGGTGAAGTGTTCGAGGCCGAGTTTGGAGTACTCCATCGGTGCGAATGCTTCGGTGCGGCCGATCCAGTGGAGTTTTTCGTGGCCGGTGGGGCGGTGGCGGAGCAGATCGAGGAAGACTTCGGCGCCGGACTGTCCGGAGCCGACGACGGTGACGTGGCCGGCGGTGCGGAGGGTGGCGCGGTGGTCGAGGTAGTCGGCGGCGTGGATGACGGGGACGCCGGGTGCTTCGGCGAGTGGCCGCAGGGTGTCGGGTACGTGGGGGGTGGTGCCGATGCCGAGGACGATGTTGCGGGCGTGGGTGCGGCCGAGGGTGGGGGTGTCGGTCTGGGTGTCGAGGCGGGTGTGGTCGATTTCGAAGGTGTCGTGTCGGGGGTTCCAGCGGACGGCGTCGACGCGGTGGTGGAAGCGGAGTCCGGGCAGGTGCTGGGAGACCCAGCGGCAGTAGGCGTCGTATTCGGCGCGCTGGATGTGGAAGCGTTCGGCGAAGTAGAAGGGGAAGAGCCGTTCCTGGGTCTTGAGGTAGTTGGGGAAGCTCCAGGGGCTGGTGGGGTCGGCGAGGGTGACGAGGTCGGCGAGGAAGGGGACCTGGATGGTGGCGCCTTCGATGAGCAGGCCGGGGTGCCAGTCGAAGCGGGGGCGTTGTTCGTAGAAGACGGCGTCGAGTTCGGCGAGGGGGTGGGCGAGGGCGGCGAGGGAGAGGTTGCTGGGGCCGATGCCGATGCCGACGAGGTCGCGGGGGGTGCCGGGCTCGCGGTGTGGGGGGTTGGTCATGCGGGGGT
The DNA here is from genome assembly GCF_040704065.1 of Streptomyces sp. NPDC047869. Lineage (NCBI taxonomy): Bacteria > Bacillati > Actinomycetota > Actinomycetes > Kitasatosporales > Streptomycetaceae > Streptomyces > Streptomyces sp. NPDC047869. The sequence continues at coordinate 71,372 of NZ_JBEYRK010000026.1, read as the reverse complement.
GGCTCCTTCGGTGAGTTCGAGGAGTGCGGCCAGTTCGTGGGGCCGGGTGTGGGGGTTGAGGAAGGTGGCCTTGAGCCAGAGTCGTCCGTCGGGCCGGGCTCGTCCGAGGACGGCCCGGCCTTCGTGGAGCAGGCGGCGTCGTACGTCGGCGACGGCGGTGTCGGGGGCGCCGGCGGGCCGGAAGAGGACGGTGCTGATGACGGGCCGGTCGTAGAGTTCGTGGCGGGGGTGCCGGTGGACGAGGCCGGCGAACTCGTGGGCGTGGGCGCAGACCTGGTCGACCAGGGTGCCGAGTCCGGTGCGGCCGAGGGTTTTCAGGGTGACGGCGATCTTGAGGATGTCGGGGCGGCGGGTGGTGCGCAGGGAGCGGCCGAGCAGGTCGGGGAGGCCTGCTTCGGTGTCGTCGTCGGCGTTGAGGTAGTCGGCGTGGTGGTGGAGTGCGGTGAGTTCGTGGGGTGCGGCCACGGCGAGAAGTCCGGCTGCGGCTGGTTGCCAGCCGAGTTTGTGCAGGTCGAGGGTGACGGTGTGGGCGGCTTCGAGGCCGGCGAGTTTGTGGCGGTGCCGGTCGCTGAACGTGAGGCAGGCGCCGTAGGCGGCGTCGATGTGCAGGCGGGCGCCGTGGGTGGTGCACAGGCGGGCGATCTCGGGCAGTGGGTCGATGAGTCCGGCGTCGGTGGTGCCGGCGGTGGCGGCGACGAGCAGGGGGCCGGGCTCGGTGGTGAGGGTGTGGTGGAGGGCGGCCGGGTCGAGGGTGCCGCGTGGGGTGGGGACGACGACCGGGTCGGGCAGGCCGAGCAGCCAGGCGGCGCGGGGCAGGGAGTGGTGGGCGTTGGTGCCGCAGACCAGCCGGACGCCGCTGCCGTGGGTTTCGCGGGCGAGGAGCAGGGCGAGTTGGTTGGATTCGGTGCCGCCGGTGGTGACGAGGGCGTCGGTGAGGCCGATGAGCCGGGCGAGGGCGCGGGTGACCTCGGCTTCCAGGGCGGAGGCGGCGGGGGCCTGGTCCCAGGAGTCCAGTGAGGGGTTGAGGGCGCTGGCGGCGAGGTCGGCGGCGGTGGCGACGGCGAGGGGCGGGCAGTGCAGGTGGGCGGCGCAGAGTGGGTCGGCGGGGTCGGCGGCGCCTTCGGCGAGGGCGTGTACGAGGGTGCGCAGGGCGTCGGGGTCCGGGTCGTCGGGGATGATGCCGGTTTTGAGGGCGGCGGTGATCCGTGCGGTGACGGTGTCGGGTCCGCCGGCCGGCAGTGGTCCGCCGCGGGCGCGGCGGCCGGTGGTGAGGGCGTCGAGGACGGTGTCCAGGAGGGGTCGCAGGGCGGTGGGTCCGTCGGGTCCTGACGCGAGGGGCGGCATGCTCATGGGCTCTCCTGCGGGGCGCGGGACGGGCGGGCGGCCGTGGCGGGGGTCCATCCGTCCGGAGAACTCAACGACGGGTACCTGGTTGTGGGTACTGCCGTACGGGGAAAACGCGTTGGAGCGGTGGAGCGGTGGTGGTGTCGCGGCTACCGTCGTTCGGATGGTTGACGCGTGGGTGATCGAGGTGCCCGGTGAGCGGGTGGTGGTGCGTGAGCCCGGTCCGCGGGACGAGGTGCCGCTGCTGACGCTGTTCGAGGAGTGCGAGGACTGGTTCGTGGCGGCGACGGGGCTGCCGTCGGGGCCGGGTGATGTGCAGAGCCTGTTCTACGCGCTGCCGGAGGGCGCGAGTCCGCGGGACAAGGTGCTGCTGGTGCTGGAGCGGGACGGGGTGGTCGCGGGGCTGGTGGACGCGGTGCGGGATCATCCGGAACCGGGGGCGGTGGCGGTGGGGCTGTTCCTGCTGGCGCCCTGGGCGCGGGGCAGGGGGCTGGGCCGTGCGCTGGCGGAGTCGCTGCTGGCCCGGGCGGGGGCGGTGTCCCTGGTGACGGCGTCGGTGCCGGCGGGCTGGCGCTCCGGTGAGGGTTTTCTGACGCGGCTCGGTTTCTCCCTGGGTGCGGCCGTTGCGGCGCGCGGCACGGTGGGCAACCGGCGGGCGGGTCCGCGCGAAGGGGGTGTGCGGCGGGCGGAGTTGCGGGTGGGGAACGGTTAGGTGCTCCCCCGCCCTGGACGGCGTGATGCCCCCGCTCTTTCGGTGAGCGGGGGCATCGCGTTGCCGGGGGTGCCCGGTGTTACTCGCCGCGGACGCGCAGGGCGCGGGCGAGGTCGTCGAGTTCGTCGACGAGCTTGCGGCGCAGGGCGGCGACCGGTTCCGCCTCGCGCAGGCAGGCTTCGCCGAGGGCGAGGTTCTCGGCGTCGACCGCGTGGTGGGGGAAGGCCCAGTGTCCGGCGGCGGCGGCGATGGCGGGGCCGCGGCGGGCGGCGATCGTGACGGCGTCCTCGTAGTAGCGCGGTACGTAGGCGCGGACGAGGTCGGCCTGTTCGGGCTGCCAGAAGCCGCGGGCGGTTGCGGTGAAGAGGTAGTTGGAGAGGTCGTCGGTGGCGAACATGGCGTCCCAGGCGGCGCGTTTGGCCTGCGGGTCGGGGAGTGCGGCGCGGCAGGTGGCGGCGCCCTCCTGGCCGCTGGCGGACGGGTCGCGTTCCAGTTCGGCGGCGATGGCGGCCTCGTCGGTGGCGCCGAGGACGGCGAGCCGGCCGAGGATGCGCCAGCGCAGTTCGGGGTCGAGTTCGGGTCCGCCGGGGACCGTGTCGTCGGCGAGCCAGGCGGCGATGGTGTCGGGGTGGGCGGCGACGTCGATGAAGTGCCGTACGGCGATCAGGCGCAGGCCGGGGTTGTCGCCGTCCTCGGTGCGGCGCAGCAGGTCGCGGCAGAGGGAGCTGAGGGTGGCGAGGGCCGCGGGGCGGTCCTCGGGGCGCAGGTAGCGGTCGGTGATCTGGTGGGCGGCGAAGGCGAGGACGCCTTGTGCGAGGGCGAGGTCGGTTTCGAGGGGCAGGTGGGTGCGGGCCGCTTCGAGGTAGGCCGTGGGCGGGAGTTCGCCGTCGCGGACGGCGTCGCGCAGCGCGTTCCACACCACGGCGCGGGTGAGGGGGTCGGGCAGTCCGGACAGGCCGGTGCGGACCGCTTCGAAGGACTCGTCGTCGAAGCGGATCTTGGCGTAGGTCAGGTCGGCGTCGTTGATGAGGGTCAGTGCGGGGCGTTTGCCGATGGGCTGTGGTGCGGTCTGCGGGACGTCGAGGCAGATGTGCTCGCGCGGGGTGAGGCGGCCTTCGTCGGTGAGGTCGTGGTCGTAGAGGCCGACGGTGACGCGGTGCGGGCGGCTGCCGGTGCCGTCGACGGTGAGGGCGCAGGTGCCGTCGGCGGCGGCGATGCGCGGGCTGAGGGTGTCGACTCCGGTGGTGCGCAGCCAGGCGTCGGCCCAGGCGTGGACGTCGCGGTCGGTGGCCGCGGCGAGGGAGTCGATGAAGTCGGCGAGGGTGGCGTTGGCGAACCGGTGCCGTTCGAAGTGGATGTTGATGCCGGCGAGGAAGTTCTTCTCGCCGAGCCAGGCGACGAGCTGGCGGAGTGCGGAGGCGCCTTTGGCGTAGGAGATGCCGTCGAAGTTGAGCAGGGCGGCGGCGGTGTCGTCGACGGCTTCGGGGGCGACGGGGTGGGTGGAGGGGCGCTGGTCGGCGTCGTAGCCCCAGGCCTTGCGGGTGACGCCGAACTCGACCCAGGGCTGGGTGAAGCGGGTGGCTTCGAGGGTGGTCTGGTAGCCCATGTATTCGGCGAAGGACTCGTTGAGCCAGATGTCGTCCCACCACTTGAGGGTGACGAGGTCGCCGAACCACATATGGGCCATCTCGTGGGCGATGACCATGGCGCGGGTCTGCCGTTCGGTGTCGGTGACGGCGGAGCGGAAGACGAAGTCGTCGCGGAAGGTGACCAGGCCGGGGTTCTCCATGGCGCCGGCGTTGAATTCGGGGACGAAGGCCTGGTCGTAGGAGTCGAAGGGGTAGGGCTCCTCGAACTTCTCGTGGTAGCGGTCGAAGCAGGCGCGGGTGACGTCGAGGATCTCCTCGGCGTCGGCGTCGAGGTGGGGGGCGAGGGAGCGGCGGCAGTGGATGCCGAAGGGCAGGCCGCGGTGTTCGGTGCGCAGCGAGTGCCAGGGGCCGGCGGCGACGGCGACGAGGTAGGTGGAGATCAGCGGGGTGGGGGCGGCCTGCCAGCGGCCCTGGCCGAGGTGTTCGGTGATGCCGTTGGCGAGGACGCTCCAGCCGTCGGGGGCGGTGACGGTGAGTTCGAAGACGGCCTTGAGGTCGGGCTGGTCGAAGGCGGCGAAGACGCGCTGGACGTCGTCCAGGAACATCTGTGTGTAGACGTAGGTCTCGCCGTCGGTGGGGTCGGTGAAGCGGTGCATGCCCTCGCCGGTGCGGGAGTAGCGCATGGCGGCGTCGACGCGCAGTTCGTGCTCGCCGGCGGTGAGGTCGCGCAGCGGCAGCCGGTTGCCGTCGAGGGTCTCCGGGTCGAGGGGCTGTCCGTCGAGGGTGACGGTGCGCAGGCAGGCGGGCTTCAGCTCGACGAACGTGTCTCCGGCGGTCCGTGCGGTGAACCTGATCACGGTACGGGAGTCGAAGGTCTCGTCCCCCGTGGTGAGGTCGAGTTCGACGGTGTAGCGGTGGACGTCGAGGTGCTGTGCTCGGTGCTGCGCTTCGTCGCGCGTGATGACGGACATGGACGCCATGCTGCCTGATGGCATCCTCGGCGGACAGGGGCGGATCGGTACACGGCATATGTCCGGTGTCGCGCCCCGTGCCGCCGTGTCCGCTCTCGCTGCGCCGGCGGGCCGGTGCGGGGGGGGTGTCAGCCGGCCGTGGCGGACGGTCCGCCGTCGGGGTCCCCGGCGATGGACTCGTGGTGCCGGATCACCTCGGCGATGATGAAGCCCAGGAACTTCTCGGCGAAGGCCGGGTCGAGCTTGGCGTTCTCGGCGAGGCGGCGCAGCCGTTCGATCTGCCGGGCCTCGCGGGCCGGGTCGGCGGGCGGGAGCTGGTGCCGTGCCTTGAGCCGGCCGACCTGCTGGGTGCACTTGAAGCGCTCGGCGAGCATGTGGACGACGGCCGCGTCGATGTTGTCGATGCTGTCGCGCAGCCGCTCCAGCTCCTGGCGGACCGCGGGGTCGACGTCACCGGTACCGGTGTTGCTGATGGTCATGGCGGTCAACCCTAAGGGTGGTGCGGCCCCGCGATCACCGGGTGACCAGCATGCGATCAGTCCCCGGTGGGCCGGCGGGTCGCGGGCGGGGCGGGCGGGCGGGTGCCCGCTTACAGTGGAAGGGGGTTCCGGGCGTCTTTGGGGGTCGCACGTGGCGAACGGCGGACCGGTCGAGCACGGTTACCCGCATCTGGAGACGGTGCGGGCCGCCGTCACCGCGCTGTACCGGCGGCTGTCGTACGACACCGTGCGGACGTTCTCGGCGAGTGTGCCGCCGGCCGACGTGGCCTTCTGCGACACGGACGATCTGCATCTGGGCGCGCAGCGGGTGGCCCGTGAGATGGTGCGGCACTTCCGGTTGCCGGACGCGCGGCTGGTGGTGGGTTTCCGCGAGATGACGCACGCGGCCAATGTCGAACTGGCGGCGGGCCCGGAGTACTTCGTGGAGCTGAACGACCGGTTCCGTACCCATCGCGGGGACATCGGCGCGGCGCTCGCCCATGAGGTGGCCCATGTCTATCTGCACCGTCTGGATCTCGCGTTCCCGGCCACGGCGGAGAACGAGATCCTGACGGACACGGTGGCGGCCTACCTGGGTGCGGGCTGGCTGCTGCTGGACGCGTACCGCGAGGACGGGGTGTCCTCGCAGAAACTGGGCTATCTCACGCCGGAGGAGTTCGGGTACGTCCTGGCCAAGCGGGCTCTGCTGTTCGATGAGGATCCCTCGGTGTGGTTCACCAGCCCGCAGGCGTACTCGGCGTACGTCAAGGGCCGGGAGCTGGCGCTGCGGGACGGGCGGCAGCCGCCGCTGACCGGGGCGGGCTGGGCGGGCCGGCGCCGCTACGCCCATGACCGCCGTCATCCGTCCGGGGGCGGGCCGGAAGCCGCCGGGTACGCCTTCTCTTCCGGTCCCGGTCCGGGCGGTGACCTCCGGGTGTCCTTTCCCTGCCCTACGTGTCTGCAGCGGATCCGGTTGCCGGTCAAGGGGCGGGTGCGGGCCCGGTGCGGGCTGTGCCGGACGGTGCTGGAGTGCGACACGTAGCCGCCGCGCCCGGCGGGGGCGGGCCCGGCCGGGAGTCAGCCGGTCACGATGCCGGCGGCGCGTGCGGCCGTCAGCCACTGCGGGAACTCGCCGACGAGGTGGTCGTACAGTTCGGCGTCGGGGACCCGGCGTGGGTCCTGGCCGGCGTGGAAGAAGCCGGCGTTGTCCACGACGCGTGCGGCGGGCACGGCCAGGGCGTCGAGTTTCCGCAGGAAGTCGAACTGCCGGCTGCCGGGGTCGCCGAAGCCGACGAACTGCCAGAACAGCGGGAGCCGGGCGGCCTTGCAGAGGTAGCGTTCGGCGGCGGGCCGGCTGATGGGGCCGCCGTCGGTCTGGAAGACGACCAGGGCGGGGGCGGTGGTGCCGCTGTCGAGGTAGTGGTCGATGACGGCGTCCATGGCCAGGTGGTAGCTGGTCCTGCCCATGTGTCCGAGTCCGGCCGCGATCTCCTCGATCCGGCCCTCGTGGCCGTCGAGGGCGATGTCGGTGACCGCGTCGATGTCGGTGGAGAAGAAGACCATCGGTACCCGGCCGTCGTCGTCCAGGTGTGCGGACAGGCCCAGCACCCGGTCGGCGAGCGCCTGGACGCTGCCGTCCTGGTAGTACGGCCGCATCGAGCCCGAGTGGTCCACCACCAGGTAGACGGCGGCGCGGAGGTCGTCCAGGCCGTGCTTGCGCAGGGAGATGCCGGCCGTGCGGTACGGCGCGACGAGCGCGGGCGCGGTCTCCTCCATCTTGCGCAGGCTGATCGCGGCCATGGTGTCCCCCCTCGGCTCCGGACGCGGCTCCGGCAGGCAGCCGAGCCTACGTGATCACGGGCCCCCTGCTGTCGCTCCTGTCACAGCTGTTCGCTATTTTGTTCGCCGCCGTCCCCACCGGCTCACCCTGTCCCCGTGAACCTCCAAGGAGCCGGCCGTGACCGCCGAGTCCGCCGTGACCACGTGCTTCCGTCACCCCAAAGTGGAGTCGCACGTCCGCTGCACCCGCTGCGACCGCTTCATCTGCCCGTCCTGCATGCGGGAGGCGGCCGTCGGCCATCAGTGCGTGGAATGCGTGCAGGAGGGGATGCGCTCGGTCCGGCAGGCGCGGACGGCGTTCGGCGGCCGGATCAGCGCGGTGCCGGTCGTGACGTACGTCCTGATCGGGCTCAACGTGCTCGCCTATCTCGCCGAGCTGGCCCGGCCCTCGGTCGAGAGCCGGTTCGACATGCTGGGCTCGGTGCCGCCGGGCTATCTGCCCGAGGGGGTCGCGCACGGCGAGTGGTACCGGCTGCTGACCGGCGCGTTCCTCCATCTGACGCCGACCGAGGGCGCGTTCGGCATCACGCACATCCTGTTCAACATGCTCGCGCTGTGGAACGTCGGCCGGGTGGTCGAGGCGCAGCTCGGCCGGGTCCGCTACCTCGCCCTGTACCTGCTGTCGGCGCTGGGCGGCTCGGTGCTGGTGCTGCTGCTCGCCCCGGAGACCCGTACGGTCGGCGCGTCCGGCGCCATCTTCGGCCTGGGCGCCGCGTACTACATCATGGGCCGCCGCCTCGGCTACGACCGTCAGGCGGTCAACCAGTACATGGCGGGTCTGCTGGTGTGGCTGGTGGTCTCCGCCTGGATGACCTCCTGGCAGGGACACCTCGGCGGTCTGCTGGCCGGCGGGACGGTGACGCTGGCGTACGCCTACGCGCCCCGCGACGGCCGGCGCACGCTGGTCCAGGCGGGTGTGTGCGTGGCGCTGCTCGTGCTGCTGGCGGTGCTGACCGCGGTCAGGGTGTCGTCGCTCGCGGTGGAACCGGCACTCATGGGAGGGGCGGCCTGATCCGGGCCGTACGGTGACTGCCATGAAGAGACGTGAGCTGTCATGAGACGAACCGGAATCCTGCTGCTCGCGGCCGCTCCGGTCGCCCTCACGGCGGTGGTCTACGCCCTCGGCGCGGGCTCCGCCGGCTCCTCGGACGCGGAGGACAAACGGGTCTCCGCCGTGCAGCGGGAGCGCCAGGACGCCAAGTCCCGGGCCGAGTCGGAACAGGCCCGGGACGCCGAGGTCATCGCCGACGCTCCGCCGGGTCTGGCGGCGCCGGCCGAGAAGGAGCTGGCGCAGAAGATCGTGGCGAGCGCGGAGAACTCCACGCTCGACTGGCGCAGCTCCTACGGCTACATCGAGGACATCGGCGACGGGCAGGGTTACACCGCCGGCATCATCGGCTTCTGCACCGGCACGCACGACCTGCTGACCCTGGTCGAGCGGTACACGAAGGCGCATCCCGGCAACGGACTCGCGCCGTACCTGCCGGCCCTGCGGAAGGTCGACGGCACCGGCTCCCACCAGGGCCTGGACCCGGGGTTCACCGCGGCCTGGAAGGCGGAGGCGAGGCTCCCGGCGTTCCGCGGGGCGCAGGAGAAGGAACGCGACCGCGTCTACTTCGATCCGGCCGTCCGGCTCGCCAAGCTCGACGGGCTGGGCACGCTGGGGCAGTTCGTCTACTACGACGCGATGGTCTTCCACGGCCCCGGCACCGGGCGCAACAGCTTCTACGGCCTGCGCGAACGCGCGCTGAAGGAGGCCGGTTCCCCGTCCCGGGGCGGCAGTGAGAAGGACTACCTCGGCGTCTTCCTGGACATCCGCCGCGAGGCGATGAAGGCCAGGAAGCCCACCATCGACACCACCCGCGTCGACACGGCCCAGCGGCGGTTCCTCGACGACGGCAACCTGGGGCTGCGCACACCGCTGACCTGGCAGGTGTACGGGGAGACGTACCGGGTGCCGTAGCGGGTGCGGTGTCCGGGCGTGCGACGGCGCCCGCCCAGTCGTCCGGTCGGGGACAGGCGGGCAGGCGCCATCTGGTGTTCCGTACGCCTTTGTACGGGACGTTTCTCGGTGACCCGTCAGACCGCCAGTGCGCGGTCCGTCGGACGGATCGGGGCCGGCAGCTCGCTGACGCCGGTCAGGAAGCGGTCCACACCGCGGGCGGCCGAGCGGCCCTCCGCGATCGCCCAGACGATCAGGGACTGGCCGCGGCCCGCGTCACCGGCGACGAACACGCCCGGCACGTTGGTCTGGAAGTCGGCGTCGCGGGCGATGTTGCCGCGCTCGTCCAGCTCCAGGCCGAACTGCTCGACCAGGCCGTTCTCCCGGTCCGTGCCCGTGAAGCCCATCGCGAGGGTCACGAGCTGGGCCGGGATCTTGCGCTCGGTGCCCGGCTTGCTGGTCAGCTTGCCGTCGACGAACTCGACCTCGGTCAGGTGCAGCCACTGGACGTTGCCGTCCTCGTCGCCCTCGAAGTGGCTGGTGGAGGCGGAGTAGATCCGCTCGCCGCCCTCCTCGTGCGCCGAGGTGACCTTGTACAGGATCGGGAAGGTCGGCCAGGGCTGGCTGGTCGGGTGCCGCTCGTCGTTGGGGCGGGGCATGATCTCGAGCTGGGTGACGGAGGCCGCGCCCTGGCGGTGGGCGGTGCCCACGCAGTCGGCGCCGGTGTCGCCGCCGCCGATGACGACGACGTGCTTGCCCTCGGCCGAGATCGGCGTGGTGACGTAGTCGCCCTCCTGGACCTTGTTGGCCAGGGGCAGGTACTCCATCGCCTGGTAGACGCCCTTGAGTTCGCGGCCGGGGACCGGCAGGTCGCGGGCGGTGGTGGCGCCGGCGGCGATGACGATCGCGTCGTAGCGCTTCTTGAGGTCGCGGGCGCCCAGGTCGCGGCCGATCTCCACGCCGGTGCGGAAGCGGGTGCCCTCCGCGCGCATCTGCTCGATACGGCGGTTGATGTGCCGCTTCTCCATCTTGAACTCGGGGATGCCGTACCGCAGGAGGCCGCCGACGCGGTCCGCGCGCTCGTAGACGGCGACCGTGTGGCCGGCCCGGGTGAGCTGCTGGGCGGCGGCGAGGCCCGCCGGGCCCGAGCCGATGACCGCGACGGTCTTGCCGGACAGGCGCTCGGGCGCCTGCGGGGCGACGTCCCCGGTCTCCCACGCCTTGTCGATGATGGAGACCTCGACGTTCTTGATGGTGACCGGCGGCTGGTTGATGCCGAGCACGCACGCCGACTCGCAGGGGGCCGGGCAGAGGCGACCGGTGAACTCCGGGAAGTTGTTGGTCGCGTGCAGCCGGTCGGAGGCGGCCGCCCAGTCCTCGCGGTAGGCGAAGTCGTTCCACTCGGGGATCAGGTTCCCCAGCGGACAGCCGTTGTGGCAGAACGGGATGCCGCAGTCCATGCACCGGCTGGCCTGCTTGCTGATGATCGGCAGCAGGGAGCCTGGGACGTAGACCTCGTTCCAGTCCTTGACGCGCTCACCGACGGGACGGGTCTTGGCGACCTCGCGGCCGTGGTTGAGGAAGCCCTTCGGGTCAGCCATTGATCGCCGCCTCCATCATCTTCTCGGTGATCTCGGTCTCGGAGAGACCGGCTCGCTCGGCGGCGTCCTTGGCGGCGAGCACTGCCTTGTACGTGCTGGGGATGATCTTGCTGAACCGCTGCACGGCCGTGTCCCAGTCGGCGAGCAGCTTCCCGGCGACCGTCGAGCCGGTCTCCTCGGCGTGGCGGCGCACCACGTCGTGCAGCCACTGCTTGTCCGTGTCGTCCAGCGCCTCGATGGCTCCGGCGTTGCCGGCGTTGACGTTGTCGCTGTCGAGGTCGATGACGTAGGCGATGCCGCCGGACATGCCCGCCGCGAAGTTGCGGCCGGTCGGGCCGAGGACGACCGCGTGACCGCCGGTCATGTACTCGCAGCCGTGGTCGCCCACGCCCTCGGAGACGACGAGCGCGCCGGAGTTGCGGACGCAGAACCGCTCACCGGTGCGGCCGCGCAGGAACAGCTCGCCGCCGGTGGCGCCGTAGCCGATGGTGTTGCCGGCGATGGTCGAGTACTCGGCGAGGTGGTCGGCCGCGCGGTCCGGGCGGACGACGATCCGGCCGCCGGACAGGCCCTTGCCGACGTAGTCGTTGGCGTCGCCCTCCAGGCGGAGGGTGACACCGCGCGGCAGGAACGCGCCGAAGGACTGGCCGGCGGAGCCGGTGAAGGTGATGTCGACGGTGTCCTCGGGCAGGCCCGCGCCGCCGAACTTCTTCGTCACCTCGTGGCCGAGCATGGTGCCGACCGTGCGGTTGATGTTGCGGATGGCGACCTGGGCGCGCACCGGCTGTGCCTCGGTGGCGTCCGAGGCGGCGAGCGCGTCGGCGGCGAGCTTGATCAGCTCGTTGTCCAGGGCCTTCTCCAGACCGTGGTCCTGGCCGACGATCCGGTGGCGGACGGCGCCCTCGGGCAGGTCCGGCACGTGGAACAGCGGTTCCAGGTCCAGGCCCTGCGCCTTCCAGTGGTCGACGGCCCGCGTGACGTCGAGCGCCTCGGCGTGGCCGACGGCCTCCTCGATGGAGCGGAAGCCCAGCTCGGCGAGGATCTCGCGGACCTCCTCGGCGATGAACCGGAAGAAGTTCACGACGTACTCGGCCTTGCCGGCGAAGCGGTCGCGCAGCACCGGGTTCTGGGTGGCGATGCCGACCGGGCAGGTGTCCAGGTGGCAGACGCGCATCATGACGCAGCCGGAGACGACGAGCGGCGCGGTCGCGAAACCGAACTCCTCGGCGCCGAGCAGCGCGGCGATGACCACGTCGCGGCCGGTCTTGAGCTGGCCGTCGGTCTGCACGACGATGCGGTCGCGCAGGCCGTTGAGCAGCAGGGTCTGCTGGGTCTCGGCGAGGCCGAGTTCCCAGGGGCCGCCCGCGTGCTTCAGCGAGGTCAGCGGGGAGGCGCCGGTGCCGCCGTCGTGGCCGGAGATCAGCACCACGTCCGCGTGCGCCTTGGAGACACCCGCGGCGACCGTGCCGACGCCGACCTCGGAGACCAGCTTCACGTGGATCCGCGCCTGCGGATTCGCGTTCTTCAGGTCGTGGATCAGCTGGGCCAGGTCCTCGATGGAGTAGATGTCGTGGTGCGGCGGCGGGGAGATGAGGCCCACGCCCGGCGTCGAGTGACGCGTCTTGGCGACCCACGGGTAGACCTTGTGGCCGGGCAGCTGGCCGCCCTCGCCGGGCTTGGCGCCCTGGGCCATCTTGATCTGGATGTCGTCGGCGTTGACCAGGTACTCGGAGGTCACGCCGAAGCGGCCGGAGGCGACCTGCTTGATCGCCGAGCGGCGCGCCGGGTCGTACAGACGGTCCGGGTCCTCGCCGCCCTCACCGGTGTTGGACTTGCCGCCCAGCTGGTTCATGGCGATGGCGAGGGTCTCGTGCGCCTCCTTGGAGATGGAGCCGTACGACATGGCGCCGGTGGAGAAGCGCTTGACGATCTCGCTCGCCGGCTCGACCTCGTCGATGGAGATCGGGGTCCGGCCGGAGGTGAAGCCGAACAGGCCGCGCAGCGTCATCAGACGCTCGGACTGCTCGTTCACCCGGTCCGTGTACTTCTTGAAGATGTCGTAGCTGCCGCTGCGGGTGGAGTGCTGCAGGCGGAAGACCGTCTCCGGGTCGAACAGGTGCGGCTCGCCCTCGCGGCGCCACTGGTACTCGCCGCCGATGTCCAGCGCGCGGTGCGCGGGAGCGATGCCGGAGGCCGGGTAGGCCTTGGCGTGGCGGGCGGCGACCTCCTTGGCGATGACGTCGATGCCGACGCCGCCGATCTTGGTGGCGGTGCCGTTGAAGTACTTCTCGACGAAGGCGTCGTCGAGGCCGACGGCCTCGAAGACCTGGGCGCCGCGGTAGGAGGCGACTGTGGAGATGCCCATCTTGGACATGACCTTCAGCACGCCCTTGCCGAGGGCGTAGATCAGGTTGCGGATGGCCTGCTCGGCCTCGATGTCCGGCAGGAAGGTCCCCGCGCGGACCAGGTCCTCGACCGACTCCATCGCCAGGTACGGGTTGACGGCGGCGGCGCCGTAGCCGATGAGCAGGGCGACGTGGTGGACCTCGCGGACGTCACCGGCCTCGACCAGCAGGCCCACGTGGGTGCGCTGCTTGGTGCGGATGAGGTGGTGGTGGACGGCCGCGGTGAGCAGCAGCGAGGGGATCGGCGCGTGCTCGGCGTCGGAGTGCCGGTCCGACAGGACGATCAGCCGGGCGCCGTTGCCGATGGCGGCGTCGGCCTCGGCGCAGATCTCCTCGATGCGCGCGGCGAGGGAGTCGCCGCCGCCGGAGACCCGGTACAGGCCGGAGAGGGTCGCGGCCTTGAAGCCGGGCATGTCGCCGTCGGCGTTGATGTGGATGAGCTTGGCGAGCTCGTCGTTGTCGATGACCGGGAAGGGCAGGGTCACCGAGCGGCAGGAGGCGGCCGTGGGCTCCAGCAGGTTGCCCTCCGGGCCCAGCGAGCTGCGCAGGGAGGTGACCAGTTCCTCGCGGATGGCGTCCAGCGGCGGGTTGGTGACCTGCGCGAAGAGCTGGGTGAAGTAGTCGAAGAGCAGCCGGGGGCGCTCGGACAGGGCCGCGATCGGGCTGTCGGTGCCCATGGAGCCGATCGGCTCGGCGGCGCTGCGGGCCATCGGGGCGACGAGGACGCGCAGTTCCTCCTCGGTGTAGCCGAAGGTCTGCTGGCGGCGGGTGACCGAGGCGTGGGTGTGCACGATGTGCTCGCGCTCGGGCAGGTCGCGCAGCTCGATCTCGCCGGCCTCCAGCCACTCCGCGTACGGCTTCTCGGCCGCGAGGGTGGCCTTGATCTCGTCGTCCTCGACGATGCGGTGCTCGGCGGTGTCCACGAGGAACATGCGGCCGGGCTGCAGGCGGCCCTTGCGGACGACCTTGGCCGGGTCGATGTCGAGGACGCCGACCTCGGAGCCGAGGACGACGAGGCCGTCGTCGGTGACCCAGTAGCGGCCGGGGCGCAGGCCGTTGCGGTCGAGCACGGCGCCGACCTGGGTGCCGTCGGTGAAGGTGACGCAGGCGGGGCCGTCCCAGGGCTCCATCATCGTGGAGTGGAACTGGTAGAAGGCGCGCCGGGCCGGGTCCATGGAGTCGTGGTTCTCCCACGCCTCCGGGATCATCATCAGCACGGAGTGCGGCAGCGAGCGGCCGCCGAGGTGCAGCAGCTCCAGCACCTCGTCGAAGGAGGCCGAGTCGGAGGCGTCGGGGGTGCACACCGGGAAGATGCGCTCGATGGCCTTGTCGTCCCCGCCGAACAGGTCGGAGAAGAGCTGGGACTCGCGGGCGCGCATCCAGTTGCGGTTGCCCTTGACGGTGTTGATCTCACCGTTGTGCGCGACGAAGCGGTAGGGGTGCGCGAGCGGCCACGACGGGAAGGTGTTGGTGGAGAACCGGGAGTGCACGAGCGCGATCGCGGAGGCGAAGCGGCGGTCGGACAGGTCCGGGAAGAAGGGCTCGAGCTGGCCGGTGGTCAGCATGCCCTTGTAGACGATGGTGCGGGCGGAGAGGGACGGGAAGTAGACACCGGCCTCCCGCTCGGCGCGCTTGCGCAGCACGAAGGCCGTGCGGTCGAGCGCGATGCCCTCGGCGGTGCCGGCGGTGACGAAGAGCTGGCGGAAGACCGGCATGGTGGACCGGGCGGTGGCGCCGAGCAGTTCGGGGGCGACGGGGACCTCGCGCCAGCCGAGGACGGTCAGGCCCTCGTCGGCGGCGATCGTCTCGATCCGTGAGACGACGTCCTCGGTGCCGTCCTCCGGCAGGAAGGCGATGCCTACCGCGTAGGAGCCGGCCGCGGGAAGGTCGAAACCGGCCACCTCGCGGAAGAAGGCGTCGGGGACCTGGGAGAGGATGCCCGCGCCGTCGCCGGAGTCGGGCTCGGAGCCGGTGGCGCCACGGTGTTCGAGGTTGCGCAGAACAGTCAGCGCCTGCTCGACCAGCGCGTGGCTCGCCTCGCCGGTGAGGGTGGCCACGAAACCGACGCCACAGGCGTCGCGCTCGTTGCGGGGGTCGTACATACCCTGCGCAGCAGGGCGAGCATCCATGAAGGACCAGTTCTGGCCATTCGCGGAATGCTGGGACGGCTGGCGCGGCGTACGCATCGGCTCTCCCGTCGTCGTCATGTGGCATGTGCTGGTGCCGAGGGACGACGTTGGCCCTCTGCGGAGTCGAAATTTCGTGCAGATTACATGATGGGGTGGTTCCCGGGAACCGGATACTCCGTTCCAACATGCGGACGCCGCAGGTTGCGACGAGGGTGCCGCGGGGTCACGGCGGGTGCCACGCACGGGCGGCGGAAGTGTGTGGGGACCGGACGGGACAAGATCGGTCAGATCGGCGTCCATCGGCCCTGGGGGGCGGAGCGAGCGTCTTCACTCGTCCCGCGGGTGCGCCGCAGGCGTCATTGCCCCCAGCGCTTACGGCTCATGCCCGTTGGTTAAGCGTTCGAAACCAGCGAGTAACGGCTACTTATACGGCCCATCGCATAAGTTCCAGTCGGCTCATCCTACGGCCGTTCCGAACAGGCTGCCCAGGGCGTACGTCACACCGGCGGCCGCGCCGCCCAGCGCGAGCTGCCGCAGGCCGCTGTACCACCAGCTGCGCGCGGTCACCCGGGCCACGACCGCGCCGCAGGCGAACAGTCCGGCGAGGGCGAGGAGCACGGCGGGCCAGAGCGCGGTCGCGCCGAGCAGGTACGGCAGGACCGGGAGCAGGGCGCCCAGCGCGAACGAGCCGAAGGACGAGACCGCGGCGACCAGCGGCGAGGGGAGGTCCCCGGGGTCGATGCCCAGTTCCTCGCGGGCGTGGATCTCCAGGGCCTGCTCGGGGTCCCGGGAGAGCTGCCGGGCGACCTCCCTGGCCAGCTGGGGCTCGACGCCGCGGGCCACGTAGAGTGCCGCCAGCTCGTCCTCCTCGTCCTGCGGGTGCTTGCGCAGCTCGCGCCGCTCGACGTCGAGCTCGGCCTCGACCAGCTC
Organism: Streptomyces sp. NPDC047869; assembly: GCF_040704065.1. Classification (NCBI taxonomy): domain Bacteria; kingdom Bacillati; phylum Actinomycetota; class Actinomycetes; order Kitasatosporales; family Streptomycetaceae; genus Streptomyces; species Streptomyces sp. NPDC047869. The sequence goes on along the minus strand of NZ_JBEYRK010000026.1, from coordinate 55,431 downwards.
ACGCTGGGAGGCGACGGAGGTGTACTCGCCGGCCGCCATGGAGAAGGCGCCGGCGGCGAGGCCCGCGAGGCCGGTGATGACGATCGTCTGGTGGCCGACGGAGCCGCCCGCGACGCCGGTCAGCAGGGCCAGGTTGGAGACCAGGCCGTCCATCGCACCGAAGACGGCGGGGCGCAGCCAGCCGCCGTTGACGTCGCGGTGCGTGTGGTTGTCGCGGTGCGCCTCGTGCAGCGCCGCCTCGGTCTCGATGATGGCCATCGCGGGGTCCCCCAGGAAGCTTAGCCAAAGCTAACTTTGGATGAGTTCTACTTTTCGACAACACCGAACGTACGCCGGTAATTTCCAGGGCGCCAGCAAGGAAAGGCTGGGCTTACCTGCGACTTCTCCGAAAGACGCTCATAAGTGATCATGGGTGCTCAGATGCCGAGCGGGTGACAGGGAGGCGTCCCAGGCTCGCGCGCGGCGCCACCGTGGGAGACATCCGCAAAGGGCATCCGTGAAGGGGGCCCAGTCCCCGCGGACGGCCCGTGGCCCTGCGGAAGGAGAGGCCGCCCATGGCGTCGATCGCCTGCACTCCCCCGTCCCCGGCGCCCGGGGACGCCCCGGGACCACGCGAGCGGGCCCGCGGCGCGCTGCTCGGCCTGGCCGTCGGCGACGCGCTCGGGGCGCCGGCGGAGAACCTGAAGCCCTCCGAGATCCGCGCCCGCTGGGGCCGGATCACCGGGTACGTCAGCGAGCGGCCGTGCGGCACGGACGACACGGAGTACGCCATCTTCTCGGGCCTGCTGCTGGCCCGGCACGGTTCGGCGCTCACCCCGGCCCATGTCGAGAGCGCCTGGCACGAGTGGATCGCCGACCGGGCCGAGGGACCGTTCCGGGGCGCGGGCTTCAGTGAGCGCGGCACGCTGGAGAACCTCCGCCGCGGCCTGGCCGCGCCCATCTCCGCCCAGCACCGGCACGCCTGGAGCGACGGCCTCGCGATGCGCGCGGCGCCCTTCGGCGTCTTCGCCGCCGGGCGTCCCGGCGAGGCGGCCCGGCTGGTGGCGATCGACGGCTCGGTCAGCCATGACGGCGAGGGCATCTACGGCGGCCAGGCGGTCGCGGCGGGCGTGGCGGCCGCGATGGCGGGGGCCACGCCCGCGGTGGTGATCGCCTCGGCGCTCGCCGTCGTCCCCGAGGACTCCTGGACCGCCCGCTCCCTGCGCCGCGCGGTGACGGTGGCCCACCGCGGCGAACGGGCGGTGCGCTCGGCGGTGGTCATCGGCGGCTACCCCTGGACCGACCTGGCGCCCGAGGCGGTCGCCCTCGCCTTCGGCGCCTACGCGGCGGCCGACGGCGACTTCCGCGCGGCGGTCCTCACGGCGGTAAACATGGGCCGCGACGCGGACACGACGGCGGCGGTGGCGGGCGCCCTCTCCGGCGCCACCCAGGGCGTCTGCGCGATCCCGGCCGACTGGGGCGCCGCCATCGGCCCGGCCCGCGGCCGCTGCCTGCCCTCCATGGCGGGCCACCACGTCCTGGACGTGGCGGAGCTGCTGGTCCCGGAGGAGGGCGGCAAGTGGGGAGCGGGGGTGGTCCTGCCGGGCCTCCTGCCGAAGGGGGTCCGGGAGGTGGTGCGGGTGGCCGCGGCACAGGGCGCCGTCGACACCACGGTGGCCCTCCCGGCGGGCCCGGCACAGCCGGCGGAGGACACCGCGACGGCCGTGCGAACGGCCGCGCGACATGACACCGGCGGCCCGACGGCGTCAGCCCCGCAGGGGCCGGCGGACACGGCGGCGCCGCGCGTGGGCACGGCACAGGCGGCCGGCAGCGGTACGGCGGCCACGCGGGTGGCCGTACCGCAGAAGGCGCGGGCCTCGGACACCGCGACGACGGCCGTGGAAGCGGCGGGCAGTCGAGGCGTTCGGGAGGTGATCGTCGGTGAGGGCGTGAGCGAGGACGCGTCGTCGGGCGAGGCGGCGGAACCCGTGCCGGCCGCGTCGCCCCCCGCCTGCCGGGCCGGTGAGCCGCCCGCGTCGCTCCCGGGCGGCGCGCAGCCTGGGAGCCGGGGGCGGAGTCCGCTGGTGGGAGCCGGGAACTCCGGGCAGCAGGACGGCGAGGGCCTGGCATGACCGGGCGCCGTGTCGAAGGGCTGCTGCTGGGGCTCGCCGCCGGGGACGCCGCCGGCTGGCCCGCCGCGCGGCACCGGGCCGCCCGTATGCCCGAGTGGACCCGCCGCCTCACCCGCGAGCTGGACACCTTCGCCGAGCAGAACGCCACCACCACGCTGCCCGTGCCGATCGCCCTCAACCAGCCCCCGGAACCCCTCCGGCTCGGCCCCTCCGACGACGCCGAGTGGGCGGCGTTCGCCGCCGAGGCCGTCCTGCGGGCCGGTGACGACGACGTGCTCGGCGACCTCGGCCGGGAGCGCCGGATGCGCGCCGCCATCGACCTCACCTGGACCGCCGTCGCCGCCGAGGTCGCCGCGGCGGCGGAACGCGCCCCCGAGATCGAGTCCGCCGTGCTCCCGCTGCGCGCCCGCATCTCCGTCCGCGCCGGCCTCGGCAACCTCGCCACCGGACTGCGCCCGCCCGCCACCGGCCACGACAACCCGCACTACTTCGACGACGCGGCCTGTGTGCGCGCCTGCGTGCTCGCCGTGGCCCACCCCGGCGACCCCGAACGCGCGGCCGGTCTGGCCGAGTTCGACGCCCGCTACACCCAGGACGGCGACGGTGTGCACGGCGCCCGCGCGATGGCGGCGGCCCTGGCGCTCGCCCTCGCGGGAGCGGACACGGACGCCTGTGTCGCGGCCGCGCTCGCCGAACTCCCCGAGGGGACGGAGATCGGCCGCAACGCCCGGCACGCCCTCGCCCTGGCCCGGGACAGCGACGGCGCCTTCGCCCTCGTCCCGCTCCTCGAGCACCAGATCGTCGACCACGTCTACAGCTACGGCATCGCCGCCGCCGAGACCGTCCCCGTCGCGCTCGCCCTCGCCACCGCCGCCCGCGGCCATATCGCCGAGGCCGTCCCCACCGCCGCCTGTCTGTCCCGGGTCGCCGACTCCGCACCGGCCCTCACGGGCGCGCTCACCGGAGCCCTGGGCGGCGGTGCGGCCGTCCCGGCCGCCTGGCGGGAGGCCTGCCGCACCCTGTCGGGCTGTGCCCTGCCCCGCCTGACCGGCACCGACCTGGTGGAACTCGCCGGGCTCCTGGAAGCCGCGCACCGAGCCCGACCAGGAGGATGATTCGGGCATGACGCCCAAAGGAGAAGAAAGCAGCGGTCCGGGCCCGGCGCGGCTGAGCGGTCTCGACGAACGGATCACCGGGGCGCTTGTCGGGGCCGCCGTCGGCGACGCGCTCGGCGGCCCCGTCGAGGGCTACTCCCCGGACCAGATCACCGACCGTCACGGCGGTCGCGTCCACGGCATCGTCGGCCCCTGGCACGGCGAGGACTGGCGCACCGCCCGCCCCATCGCCCCGTACCACAAGGGCGACGGCCACGTCACCGACGACACCCTGATGACCCACGCGCTGGTCCGGGTCTACGCCCGGGTCCGGGACCACCTCGACGCGTACGCGGTCGCCGACCACCTGGTGCCGGACCTGATGGCGAACCCGCGCTGGATCCCGGAGCTGGAGACCGAGACGCTGCCGCTGCACCGCCTCTTCCTCGCCGAGAAGTGGCTGGTGGCCCGGCTGGCGTACGGCCACGTGGACCCGCGGGAGGCGGGCGTGGGCAACATCGTCAACTGTGGCGCGGCGATGTACATGGCGCCCGTCGGCCTGGTCAACGCGGCCGATCCGGCCGCCGCGTACGCCGAGGCGCTGGACGTCGCGGGCGCGCACCAGTCGTCGTACGGCCGCGAGGCCGCCGGGGTCTTCGCCGCCGCGGTCGCCGCCGCCACCGCGCCGGACGCCACCCCGGACTCCGTGGTGACCGCCTGCCTGGACCTGGCGAAGGACGGCACGCGCGCGGCGATCGAGAAGGTCTGCGAAGTGGCGCGCGGTCACCGGGACTTCGAGTCGGCGCTGGCCCCGCTGCGGGCGGCGGTCGCCCCGTACGACACGGTCGGCCCCGACTACCGCTCCCCCTCCCTCGGCGCCCGGCGCCCCTCCCGGCTGCACTCGATCGAGGAACTCCCGGTGGCCCTCGGCATGCTGCTGGTCGCCGACGGGGACTACCGCCACGCGGTGCTGGGCTCGGTCAACTACGGACGCGACTGCGACTCGATCGCCACGATGGCAGGCGCGCTGGCGGGCGCCCTGGGGTCGCCGGTCCCGGAGGACTGGGCGAAGACGGTGGCGGAGGCGAGCCGCCTGGACCTGTGGGAACCGGCCCGCACACTCACCGGGGTCACGCGCGAGATCTTCCGGCGGGACGTGGACCGCAGACGGGCGCACGAGCGGGCGTTCGCGGCGCTGGGAGGCACCTCGTGCTCCGATTGACCTGGGTGCAGCCCGAGGACCTGCTGGGCCACGAACTCGTCCAGGCCCGCCTGGACGGCCGGGAACCGGCGCGGATCGAGGCGCGGTGGCGGGCGGCCGGCGGCCCGGCGGCCCCGGAGCGGGCGGGGGCCTCACCGCAGCGGGCCTCGCGCTATCTGCGGCTTCTCGCCGAGGACCTGCTGGACGAGCTGGCCGACCTGCCGAGCAGGCTGGCCGAGGACGAGCCGACGGACCTGGCCGGCATCAGGGCCGCCTGCCCCGACTGGCCCGCCGCGCGGCCCCGCGGGGAGACCACACCCCCCGCCCTGGAAGCGGCCTGGCTGGGCCGGGCCGCCGGCTGCCTCCTCGGCAAGCCCGTCGAGAAACTCCCCCTCGACGGCATCCGCGCCCTCGCAAGGGCCACCGGCAACTGGCCCCTGAGCACCTGGTTCACGGCCCGTGGCGTCCCCGGGGACCTCCTCGCCCAGTACCCATGGAACCGCCGCTCGGCCCCCACCTCCCTCGCCGAGAACATCGACGGCATGCCCGAGGACGACGACCTCGACTACCCGCTGCTCGGCCTCCTCCTGCTCCGCCGCCACGGCAGGGGCTTCAGTACCGCCGACGTCGCGGCGCTCTGGCTGGACGAGCTCCCGCCGGGCCGAGCCTTCACCGCCGAGCGCATCGCCTTCCGCAATCTGCTCTGCGGTATCGAACCCCCGCACACCGCCCGCCACCGCAACCCGTTCCGCGAGTGGATCGGCGCCCTGATCCGCGCCGACGTCCACGGCTGGACCAATCCCGGCGACCCCGCGGCCGCCGCCGGACAGGCCCACCGCGACGCGCTCCTCACCCACACCGCCAACGGCGTGTACGCGGCGATGTTCACGGCCGCCACGCTCGCCGCCGCGGCCGGCGGGGAAAGGGACGTGCACGCCTGCCTGCGCACCGGCCGCACGGTGGTCCCGGACCGCTCACGGCTGGCGGGGGCCATCGACCACGCCCTGCGACTGGCCGCGCGGCACGAGGACTTCGACGACGTCGTGGACGAACTGCACGCCACCTACGCCGCCACCCACCACTGGGTCCACGCCATCCCCAACACCGCGCTGCTCGTCGCCGCCCTCAGCCACGCGGGCGGCGACTTCGCCGGCTCCGTCTGCCGTGCGGTGTCCGGCGGCTGGGACACGGACTCCAACGGGGCGGCCGCCGGCAGCGTCGCCGGTCTCCTGGCCGGCACCCCGGAGGCGCTCCCCGACCGCTGGCGGGCCCCGCTGAAGAACCGGCTCGCCACCACCGTCGCCGACTTCGACGGCGCCGGCTTCGACACCCTCGCCCGACTCACGCACCTGGAGGCGACCCGCCCATGACCCACATCGCCGTCCTCGGCAGCACGAACATGGACCTCGTCACCTATGTCACCCAGGCCCCGCAGCGCGGCGAGACCGTGACGGGCCGGGACTTCCGCACCGTCCCCGGCGGCAAGGGCGCCAACCAGGCCATCGCCGCGGCCCGGGCCGGAGCCACGGTCTCGATGATCGGCGCGGTCGGCAACGACGCCTTCGGTGTCCGCCTGCGCGACACCCTCGAACACTCGGGCGCGGACACCGACTTCCTGCGCACGGTGGAGGGCCCGTCCGGCACCGCGCACATCGTGGTGGACGACGAGGGCGGCAACTCCATCGTCGTCATCCCCGGCGCGAACGGCACCGTCGACCACCTCGCCGCCGGCGACGAGGGCGTCATCGCCTCCGCCGACGCCCTGCTGCTGCAACTGGAGATCCCGCTGGCCGCGGTGGTCTCGGGGGCGGAGGCGGCGCGACGGCACGGGGTCCGTACGGTGCTCACCCCCTCCCCCGCCCAGCCGCTGCCCCCCGATCTGCTGGAGGCCACCGACCTGCTGGTCGCCAACGAGTACGAGGCCGTCACCCTCACCGGCCGCACCGACCCCCGCGCGGCCGCCGCCGCCCTGATGGAACTGATCCCCGAGGTCGTCGTCACGCTGGGCGCGACCGGCTGCCTGTACCTGGCCCGGGGCACCGAACCGCTGGTGGTGCCGGCGCCGCAGGTCAAGGCCGTGGACTCCACCGGGGCGGGCGACACCTTCGTGGGAACGCTCGCGGTGGCCCTCGCCGAGGAGAAACCGGTGCGCGAGGCGCTCTCCTGGGCGGCGGCCGCGGCGGCCCTGTCCGTGCAGCGGGAAGGCGCGTCGGCGTCGATGCCGTACCGCCCGGAGATCGAGGCCCAGTACAACGCATGAGCACACACCCCGAGAACACGCGCCCCGAACACCCCCGGCCCCTCGACGGCCTGCGGGTCCTGGACCTGGCCACCCTCTTCGCCGGCCCCATGGCCGCCACCCTGCTCGGCGACTTCGGTGCCGAGGTGATCAAGGTGGAGCATCCGGGGCGGCCCGACCCGTCCCGGGGCCACGGCCCGGCGAAGCACGGTGTCGGCCTGTGGTGGAAGGTGCTCGGGCGCAACAAGCGCGCGATCACCCTCGACCTGTCCCGGCCCGGTGGCCGCGCGACCCTGCTGCGGCTGGCGGCCACCGCCGACGTGGTGATCGAGAACTTCCGTCCCGGCACCCTGGAGAAGTGGGACCTGGGCTGGCCGGAGCTGTCCGCCGCCAATCCACGGCTGGTCCTCACCCGGGTCACGGCCTTCGGCCAGTTCGGCCCGTACGCGCACCGCCCCGGCTTCGGCACGCTCGCCGAGGCGATGAGCGGCTTCGCCGCGCTCACCGGCGAACCGGACGCGCCGCCGACGCTGCCGCCCTTCGGTCTCGCCGACTCGGTCGCGGCACTGGCCACGGCCTACGCGGTGCTGACGGCGCTGGCGGGCCGGGACCGCACCGGCGAGGGCCAGGTCGTGGACATGGCGATCATCGAGCCGATCCTCGCGGTCCTCGGTCCGCAGCCCACCTGGTACGACCAGCTCGGCTACGTCCAGGAGCGTACCGGCAACCGGTCCGCGAACAACGCCCCGCGCAACACCTACCGCACCGCCGACGGCGCCTGGGTCGCCGTCTCCACGTCCGCCCAGTCGGTGGCGGAACGGGTGATGCGGCTGGTGGGCCGCCCGGAGCTGACCGAGGAGCCGTGGTTCGCCACGGGTGCGAGGCGGGCCGCGCACGCCGACGTGCTGGACGAGGCGGTCGGGAGCTGGATCGCGGTCCGCGACCGCGCCGAGGTGCTCGCGGCCTTCGAGAAGGCGGAGGCGGCGGTGGCCCCGGTGCAGGACGTGCGGGACGTCCTGGCCGACCCCCAGTACCAGGCCCTGGACACCGTCACCACCGTCGACGACCCGGAGCTGGGCCCGCTGCGCATGCAGAACGTCCTCTTCCGGCTGTCCGGCACGCCCGGGGCGATCCGCTGGGCCGGCCGGCCGCACGGCGCCGACACCGACGCGGTCCTCACCGAGCTGGGCCTCGGCCCGGAGGAGCTGCGCGCCCTGCGCGAGGAGGGCGCCCTGTGACGCCGTTCCCGCTGACCTGGCTGTACGCCCCCGGCGACCGCCCGCACGTCGTGACCAAGGCGCTGGCCCGGGGCGCCGACGTGGTGGTGATCGACCTGGAGGACGCGGTCGCCCCCGACCGCAAGGAGTACGCCCGGGCGGCCACGGCCGAACGGCTGGCCGAGCCGCAGCGGGTCCCGGTCCACGTCCGGGTCAACGCCCTGGACGGCCCCTGGGCCGCCGCGGATCTCGCGGCCCTGGCCACGCTGCCGGGCGTGACCGGGCTGCGGCTGCCGAAGGTGAGCTGCGCCGGGCAGGTCAGACAGGCCGCCGTGACCACCGCCCGCCCCCTGTACGCCCTGCTGGAGTCGGCCCTCGCCATCGAGCACGCCTACGCCATCGCCGCCGCCCACCCGTCGCTGCGGGGCATCTCGCTCGGCGAGGCCGATCTACGGGCCGACCTGGGTGTACGGGCCGACACGGGCCTCGACTGGCCGCGTTCCCGGGTGGTGGTCGCCGCCCGGGCCGCCGGGCTCCCCCCGCCGCCCCAGTCCGTCCATCCCGACATCCGCGACCTGGACGGCCTCGCCGCCTCCTGCGCCCGGGGCCGGGCCCTGGGCTTCCTGGGCCGCGCGGCGATCCACCCGCGGCAGCTCCCGGTGATCGAGCGGGCCTACCTCCCGACCCCGGCGGAGCTGGAGCACGCGGAGACGATCATCAAGGCGGCGGCGACGGACCAGGGCGCCCAGGCGCTGCCCGACGGCCGCTTCGTCGACGCGGCGGCGGTGGCCGCCGCGCGGCGGACGCTGTCGCTGGCGCGCCGGGAGTGACAGCGCGCCCGGTCCGGCGGCACACGCGCTCGGACACGCCGAAGGGCGCTCCGGAGATCCGAAAGCGCCCTTCGGTGCGATGTCCGCGGCCGTCAGCTCTTCTTCGCCGACTCCGCCTCGTCCTTCGCCGCCACGGCGTCCGGCCCGGCGAGGTCCCCGGGCTCGTCCCCGGTCCGGTCCTCGGCCTTGCTCCCGGTCGCGTCGCCCGTCTCGTCCGCCGTCTTGCCCACGGTGCCGTTCCCGGCCTTGTCCTCGGCGGCCTTGTCCTCGGCCGCGGCCTCGGGGTCGAGGGTCGAGCCGCCCGGGACGCCCGGCTCGACCACCGCTTCCCGCCCGGGCCGCTTCCTGGCCGACACCACGATGTAGGCGACCGCCAGCAGGAACACGATCAGCGCGGTCCAGTCGTTGAGGCGCAGTCCCAGGATGTGGTGGGCGTCGTCGACGCGCATGTACTCGATCCAGGCGCGGCCCACGCAGTACGCGGCGACGTACAGGGCGAAGGCCCGGCCGTGGCCCATCCTGAAGCGGCGGTCGGCCCAGATGACCAGGACGGCGACGCCGATGCACCACAGGGACTCGTAGAGGAAGGTCGGGTGGTAGTAGCCCGGCACCCGGCCGCCCTCGGAGGAGGTGATGTGCAGCGCCCAGGGCACGTGCGTCTCGCGCCCGTACAGTTCCTGGTTGAACCAGTTGCCCCAGCGGCCCATGGCCTGTGCGAGGGCGATGCCGGGTGCGACGACGTCGGCGTAGGCGGGCAACGGGATGCCCCGGCGCCGCGCGCCGATCCAGGCACCGAGCGCGCCCAGTGCGATCGCGCCCCAGATGCCGAGGCCGCCCTCCCACACCTTGAAGGCGTCCACCCAGTCACGGCCCTCGCTGAAGTACAGCTCGTAGTCCGTGATCACGTGGTAGAGGCGGCCGCCGACCAGGCCGAAGGGCACGGCCCAGACGGCGATGTCGGCAACGGTGCCGGACCTCCCGCCCCGGGCGACCCAGCGCTTGTTGCCGAGCCAGACGGCGATGAAGACACCGATGATGATGCAGAAGGCGTAGCCGCGCAGCGGGATGGGGCCGAGATAACGCACCCCGTGCGACGGGCTGGGGATGTAGGCAAGTTCCATGGCAGGGTCGACGCTACCGTGCCGGGCCGGGCGGACGGCAAGCGGACGGGCTACGGCTCCATAACGGGGACGCGAGAAACACTTACCCCTGGTTCTTCTGTTCCACCATCTGCTTCAGCTTCTCCGGGGTCATCGTCTGGTCCTGGTAGATGTTCTTGCCGTCCAGCAGGACGGTGGGCGTGCTGCCGTAGCGGCCGGCCTCGAACGCCTGGTGGGACTTGTTCACCCAGCCGTCGTGGGTGCCGTTGTTGACGCACTTGCGGAACGCCGGGGTGTCGAGGCCGCTGACCTTTCCGGCGAGCTGGATCAGCTTGCCGTTGTTCCCGAAGGCGTCGTCGGTCTCCTGGGGCTGGTTCGAGTACAGCACGTCGTGGTAGTCGCGGAACTTCCCGGCGTCCTGGGCACACGCCGCGGCGTTCGCCGCGCGCAGGGAGCCGGTGCCGCGGAGGTTGCCGTCGATCAGCCGGACCAGGTGGTAGTCGACTCTCAGCTTGCCCGCGTCGGTCAGTTCGTGCAGCGTCGGCCGGTACCGCGCCTCGAAGGACATGCAGGCCGGGCAGCGGAAGTCCTCCCAGACGGTGAGCGTCGACCTGGCGCCGTCCTTGCCGACCGGGATCGCGAGGCTGTCCTGGCCCCGCGCGCCCGAGGGCACCACGACGGGGCCCGAAGCGGTGCTCTTCTTGCCCTTGCCCGAGTTGGCGGCGATCACGCCGATCACCGCCGCGAGTCCCAGGACGCAGACGACGCTCGCGCCCACGATCAGCGTGCGCCGCCGCCGGTCCGCGGTCCTCTGCTTCTCACGCTCGGCCGCAATCCGCTCACGGGCGGTGCGCTTTCCGTCACGGTTCTTCTCGCTCACACCCCCAGAACGAACCGGGGAGGCGCAGCGCGCCTCCCCGGCCCGAGGTCCACTCGTTCGAGTGACCGATTCTTCCGTTGTGAACGACTGACGCCGCCTATGGGAGCTTATGCCTTCCCGCGCACGCCCTTGGCCAGATCACCGGCGAGCTCACGCACCGCCGCGAGGCCGGCGGCGTGGTCGGGGGCGTCCAGCATCCGCTTGACGAACGCCGAGCCGACGATGACTCCGTCGGCGAACCCGGCGACCTCGGCGGCCTGGGCCGCGTTGGAGACGCCGAGCCCCACACACACCGGCAGTCCGGTGCCCGTGGCCCGGGTGCGCTCCACCAGGTTCTGCGCCTGCGCGCCGACGGACGCGCGGGTGCCGGTGACGCCCATCAGCGAGGCCGCGTAGACGAAGCCACTGCCCGCCTCGGTGATCCGCGCCAGCCGCTCGTCCTTGCTGCTGGGGGCGACGACGAAGACGGTGGCGAGGCCGTGCTTCTCTGCGTGCTCCCGCCACAGGGCCGACTCCTGGACCGGCAGGTCGGGCAGGATGCAGCCCGCGCCGCCCGCCTCGGCCAGCTCGGCGGTGAAGCGCTCGACGCCGTAGCGGTCGATGGGGTTCCAGTACGTCATCACGAGCACGGGCTTGCCGGTGGCCTCGTGGGCCTCCCTGACCGTGCGCATGACGTCGGCGATCCTGACCCCGCCGCGCAGTGCGATGTCGTCGGCGGTCTGGATGACGGGGCCGTCGAGGACGGGGTCGCTGTGCGGCAGGCCCACCTCGACCACGTCCGCGCCGCCGTCGAACGCGGCCTTGATCGCCTCGATGCCGCCGTCCACGGTCGGGAACCCGGCCGGGAAGTAGGCGATGAGCGCGGACCGGCCCTCCGCCTTCGCGGCGGCGAGGGTGTCCGTCAACAGCCGGAGGTTGCCGCTCACTTGGCGTCCCCCTCGATCTCGGCGGTGTCGGCTTCGTTGGCGGCCACCTCGGCGTCGGTGTCGTAGAGGCCGAAGTAGCGCGCCGCGGTGTCCATGTCCTTGTCGCCGCGGCCGGACAGGTTGACCACGATCAGCCCGTCCGGGCCCAGCTCCCTGCCGACCTCCAGGGCTCCGGCGAGGGCGTGGGCGCTCTCGATGGCCGGGATGATGCCCTCGGTGCGCGACAGCAGGCGCAGGGCCTGCATGGCCGCGTCGTCGGTGACCGCGCGGTACTCGCCACGGCCGGAGTCCTTGAGGTAGGAGTGCTCGGGGCCGATGCCCGGGTAGTCCAGACCGGCCGAGATGGAGTACGGCTCGGTGATCTGGCCCTCGTCGTCCTGGAGGACGTAGGACCGGGAGCCGTGCAGGATGCCGGGCTCGCCGGCGGTGAGGGTGGCCGCGTGCTCGCCGGTCTCGATGCCGTGTCCGGCGGGCTCGCAGCCGATGAGCCGGACGCCCTCGTCGGGGATGAAGGCGTGGAAGAGGCCGATGGCGTTGGAGCCGCCGCCGACGCAGGCGACCGCGGCGTCGGGCAGCCGCCCGGCGCGCTCCAGGAGCTGCCGCCGCGCCTCCACGCCGATGACCCGGTGGAAGTCCCGGACCATGGCCGGGAAGGGGTGCGGGCCGGCCACGGTGCCGAACAGGTAGTGGGTGCGGTCGACGTTGGCGACCCAGTCCCGGAACGCCTCGTTGATGGCGTCCTTCAGGGTGCGACTGCCGGACTTCACGGCCACGACCTCGGCGCCGAGCATGCGCATGCGGGCGACGTTGAGGGCCTGCCGCTGGGTGTCGATCTCGCCCATGTAGATGGTGCAGTCGAGGCCGAAGAGGGCGCAGGCGGTGGCGGTGGCGACACCGTGCTGGCCGGCGCCGGTCTCGGCGATGACGCGGGTCTTGCCCATGCGCTTGGTGAGCAGGGCCTGGCCGAGCACGTTGTTGATCTTGTGGGAGCCGGTGTGGTTCAGGTCCTCCCGCTTGAGGAAGACACGGGCACCACCGGCGTGTTCGGCGAACCGCGGCACCTCGGTCAGCGCGCTGGGCCGGCCGGTGTAGTTCACCAGCAGGTCGTCGAGCTCACGGGCGAACTCGGGGTCGGCCTTGGCCTTGTCGTACTCGACGGCGACCTCGTCCACGGCGGCGACGAGCGCCTCCGGGATGAACTTGCCGCCGAACGCCCCGAAGTAGCCCTCGGCGCTGGGCACCTGGCCGGTGGGATCGGGAATGAAGAACTCGCTGGGCATACGGATACCTCGCAGGGGCTTGTGCCCCGGGTTGCTGGACTTGGGGTACGAGTACGCGTGCGCTGCCCTCAGCGGTCTCTGCCACCCGCCGGGCGGGTCACTTCTCAGCGCCCGAGTCGGGTGGTGGGTGGGCAAACGCCCGGGGGGAGCCCCCTGGGCGGCCGGGAGAGACCGGGTCGCAGGTGGACCGGCGTTCACAAGGAGACGCGGCTCAGCTCACCGCGGGTGACGCGCACGCGGAGTGACGCCATCGCATGCCGTTCACCTGACCGGGCTCGTCACCGATCACGTAGCGGACCCGCCGCCCGTGCACCCGTCGCGCGGGGGCACGGCAGCCTCGGGGCCGGCAGCCGCGGGCGAGGCGGGCATAGGTGTCCCGCGTCGCCGGGGTGATCGGAAGCGTCATCGGGGCCAGCTTAGCCGGAGGTCAGCCCCGCCCGTGCCGGAGCGCGGGGTGTTCGCCGGCGGCGACCAGGTCGGACACGGCGGCCTTCGGGTCGCGCCCGGTGACCAGGGACTCGCCGACCAGCACCGCGTCGGCGCCGGCGTTGGCGTAGGCGATCAGGTCGTGCGGCCCGCGCACTCCGGACTCGGCGACCTTGACGAGGTGGTCGGGGATCTCCGGGGCGACCCGCTCGAAGGTGCCGCGGTCGACCCGCAGGGTCTTCAGGTTGCGCGCGTTGACGCCGATGATCCGGGCACCCGCGTCCACCGCCCGCTCGACCTCGTCCTCGTCGTGCACCTCGACGAGCGGGGTGAGGCCGATGGAGACGGCGCGCTCGATCAGCGACTCCAGGGCCGGCTGGTCCAGGGCGGCGACGATCAGCAGCGCGAGGTCGGCGCCGTACGCGCGGGCCTCCCAGAGCTGGTACGACGTGACGATGAAGTCCTTGCGCAGGACGGGGATGTCCACGCGCGCGCGGACCGCCTCCAGGTCGGCCAGCGAGCCGCCGAAACGGCGCTGTTCGGTGAGGACCGAGATGACGGCGGCGCCGCCCGCCTCGTAGTCCGCCGCGAGCCCGGCCGGGTCGGCGATCGCGGCCAGCGCGCCCTTGGAGGGGCTGGAGCGCTTGACCTCACAGATGACCTTGACGCCGTCGCCCTTGAGCGCGGCCACCCCGTCCTTGGCGGGCCGGGCCTTCGCCGCGCGCTCCTTGAGCTCGTCGAGGCTGACGCGCGCCTGCCGCTCCGCGAGGTCGGCACGGACTCCGTCGATGATCTCGTCGAGCACACTCACGCGAGCGGCCCCCTTTCAGACGGTCGTTCCTTCAGGTTCCGAAACCTGCGGTCACTGCGATGGTATCCGGAGGACGGCCGAGGCCTCGCATCCGGTGGACGCCGGCCCCATCACCTGGACGTTCACCGTTCCATCACGGATGCAGCCAGCCGCCGAACGGCAGGTTCCGGACAACCGTGAACACCAGCAGCAGCGCGCCGACGGACCACAACAGTGCCCCTCCCGGTTCGAACCGCACCGCCCGGCCGCGTAGCGCGCGCACCACCCAGACGGTCCACAGCACCGCGAAGCCCAGGTAGGCGGCCACCCCCGCCGCGTTGTCGTGCAGGGCGGTGAGGAGGTCGCCGTGGACGAAGGCGTGGGCGCTGCGCAGTCCGCCGCAGCCGGGGCAGTACAGGCCGGTCAGGCCGTAGAGCGGGCACACCGGGTAGTGGCCGGGCTCGTTGGGGTCGACGGTGCCGACGTACGCGAAGGCCCCGGCGACGGCCGCGAGGACACCGGCCGGGACGGCGAGCCGGTTCCAGGGGGTGGTGGGGGTGGTGCGCGGGGCGGTGCCGCTGTCGGGGTTCACGTCGGCATTCTGCCCCGCACGCCCGCGGCACGCGCGCGAGGGGCGGCCCCACCGGATGTGGTGGGGCCGCCCCTCGCGGGATGCGCTGCGGTGGGGCTCAGCCCTCGACGCCGGCCGGCTCGCGGCCCGGGACGTGGCCGCTGTGCGAGGCGCCCTGGGCGCGCTTCTGCTCGCCGAGGCCCATGGCGCGCATGGCGGCACCGACGACGCCGCCGAGGAGCACGATCACCATGCCCGCCCAGAAGCCGACCGGCTGCGCCATCACCATGAAGGCACCCGCGACGCAGAAACCGATGAAGGCGATGGTGACGCCGGTCCAGGCGGCCGGGGTGTGACCGTGGCTGCTGCCCGCCATGACTTGCTCCTCGTTGCTTGTACGTGTCGAAGTACGTGTCCGTACGGTTCCGAGCGCGTCACCGTCCGAGCCGGGCGCTCTTCGTCCATTGTCCCGTACGCACGCGCGTGCCGGACGCGGGGGTGGCGTCTGGTTCGCCACATCCGGCGGGGCGCGGGGGCGGCCCCCTCAGGCGCCGGTGGGATCCTCGCCGCGGTCCAGGGCCTTCCAGATCTCCTCGGGGCGCTCCGGGTCGGCCGGCCGGGCCTTGCGGCGCGGGCGGTCCGAGCCGCGCTCGTAGCGGCCGGACATGGCGGGCCACAGGGGGCCGTAGCGCAGCGCGAGCAGTCCGGCGAGCAGGATCAGGACGCCTCCGGCGGCGGCGACGTAGGGCCAGCCGGTGTGCGAGAGGGCGGTGACCGCGGCCGAGGTGTCGCCGGTGGTCCGGGCGGCCTCCTCGTCCAGCGCGGAGCTGTCGGAGGCCCCGGCGAACGCGGCGGCGACGATGCCGGCGCCGCTGAGCGCGAGCAGCGCGGCGACGGCGACGCGGCCGGCCCGGCGGACGGCGAAGACGGCGACGAGCGCGGCCAGGCCCACTACGGCGAGGGCCGCGGGGACGCCCGTGACGTCGCTGCCCCTGGCGGTCAGCGGGAACGCGCCGCCGGCCACCGTGGCGGTCCCCTCCGACCAGCGCTGCCGGGTCGCGAGCAGGGTCACGGCCGCGCCGAGCGCGCCGCACAACAGGGCCACGGCGAGGCTCCGCCGGCCGGACCGGCTGGGTGCGGCGGCTTCGGAACGGGGGTGAGGTACGGCAGTCACGTACTCCACTATCGCCTGAACCCCGGATGAAGCGTCACCCGGGGTTCGGCACGGGCGTTCTAGCCGCCCAGCCGGTTGGCCGTGTGCACCGCCCGCAGCACCGCGGCGGCCTTGTTGCGGCACTCCTGGTCCTCGGCGGCCGGGTCGGAGTCGGCGACGATGCCGGCCCCGGCCTGGACGTGGGCGGTGCCGTCGCGGAGCAGGGCCGTGCGGATGGCGATCGCGGTGTCGGAGTCGCCGGCGAAGTCGAGATAGCCGACGCAGCCGCCGTAGAGGCCGCGCCGGGACGGTTCGAGCTCGTCGATGATCTGCATGGCGCGGGGTTTGGGGGCGCCGGAGAGGGTGCCCGCCGGGAAGCAGGCGGTCAGCACGTCGAAGGCGGTACGGCCCTCGGCGACCCGGCCGGTGACGGTGGAGACGATGTGCATGACGTGCGAGTAGCGCTCGATGGACATGAAGTCGACGACCTCCACCGAGCCGGGCTCGCAGACCCGGCCGAGGTCGTTGCGGCCGAGGTCGACCAGCATCAGGTGCTCGGCGCGTTCCTTGGGGTCGGCGAGCAGCTCGTCGGCGAGGGCCTGGTCCTCCTGCGGGGTGGCGCCGCGGGGCCGGGTGCCGGCGATGGGGTGGACCATCGCACGCCCGTCCTCGACCTTGACCAGCGCCTCGGGGGACGAGCCGACGACGTCGAACCCGTCGAAGCGGAACAGGTACATGTACGGCGAGGGGTTGGTGGCCCTGAGGACCCGGTAGACGTCGAGCGCGCCGGCCGTGCACGGGGTCTCGAAGCGCTGCGAGGGCACGACCTGGAAGGCCTCGCCCGCGCGGATGCGTTCCTTGACGTCCTCGACGGCCCGCCGGAAGTCGGGGCCGCCCCAGCGGGCGGTGTACTCGGGCAGCTCGGAGGGCGGCAGCACGGCCGGGGGCTGGGCGACCGCGCGGCCGAGGTCGGCTTCCATGGCGTCGAGGCGGGCCACGGCGTCGGCGTACGCCTCGTCCACACCGGTCTCGAGGTCGTTGTGGTTGATCGCGTTGGCGATCAGCAGGACCGAGCCCTCCCAGTGGTCCATGACGGCGAGGTCGCTGGTGAGGAGCATGGTCAGCTCGGGCAGGCCGAGGTCGTCGCGCTCGCCGGGGCCGATCTTCTCCAGGCGGCGGACGATGTCGTAGCCGAGGTAGCCGACCATGCCGCCGGTGAAGGGCGGCATGCCCTCCTGGTGCGGGGTGTGCAGGGTCTGGACGGTGGCGCGCAGGGCGGCGAGCGGGTCACCTCCGACGGGGACGCCGACGGGCGGGGTGCCGAGCCAGTGCGCCTGGCCGTCACGGGTGGTGAGGGTGGCGGCGGAGCGTACGCCGACGAAGGAGTAGCGGGACCAGGAGCGCCCGTTCTCCGCGGACTCCAGCAGGAAGGTGCCGGGGCGTTCGGCGGCGAGCTTGCGGTAGAGCGCGACCGGGGTGTCGCCGTCGGCGAGGAGCTTGCGGGTGACCGGGATGACACGCCGGTCGGTGGCGAGCTTGCGGAAGGTCTCGAGGTCCATGGCGGCAGACCTTACTGATCAGCGGTGGCCGGGCGGGCCCGCCGGGCGCTCGCGCCGGGGTCGTCCTGGAGCAGGACGTCCTCGTCGAAGCAGGTGCGGGCGCCGGTGTGGCAGGCGGCGCCGACCTGGTCGACCTTGACCAGCACGGTGTCGGCGTCGCAGTCCAGGGCGACCGACTTCACCCACTGGACGTGGCCGGAGGTGTCTCCCTTGACCCAGTACTCCCGGCGGCTGCGGGACCAGTAGGTGCAGCGGCCTGTGGTCAGCGTGCGGTGCAGCGCCTCGTCGTCCATCCAGCCGAGCATGAGCACCTCGCCGGTGTCGTACTGCTGGGCGATGGCCGGGAGGAGTCCGTCGGCGCTGCGCTTCAGGCGCGCGGCGATCTCGGGGTCGAGAGTGCTGGTCATGGGTGCCATTGTGCCGCGTGGGCGGGACGGTTCCGGGTTTCTGTCCAGGGGATGGGCAGTCGGCGGGCGGCGGCTGAGACGGGCCCGGGTGGCGGGGGGACGGGTGGGCGGACCGGTTACGGAGTCGTAGGCTGACTCCATGTCGACCTTCGCCAAGCGTGAACGGCTCCTGCTCGCCGACCTCTTGGAAACCGTCGGACCGGACGCCCCGACCCTCTGCGAGGGCTGGCGGACCCGTGACCTGGCCGCGCACGTGGTGGTGCGCGAGCGCCGCCCGGACGCGGCGGGGGGCGCGCTGATCAAGCCGCTGGCCTCGCGTCTGGAGAAGGTGCTGGCGGAGTACGCGGCGAAGCCGTACGAGGAGCTGATCCAGCTCATCAGGACCGGTCCGCCGCGCTTCTCCCCGTTCCAGCTCAAGCAGGTCGACGAGGCCGCCAACACGGTCGAGTTCTACGTGCACACCGAGGACGTCCGCCGGGCCCAGCCGGACTGGGGCCCGCGCGAGCTGGACGCGGTGTTCCAGGACGCGCTGTGGTCGCGTCTGGAGCGCACCGCCCGGCTGCTGGGCCGGGGGGTGCCGACCGGTCTGGTGCTGCGCCGCCCGGACGGCCAGACGTCGGTGGCGCACCGGGGCACTCCGGTGGTGACGGTGACGGGTGAGCCCTCGGAGCTGCTGATGTTCGCCTTCGGCCGGCAGAACGAGGCGAAGGTGGAGCTGGACGGCGACGAGAACGCGATCGCCACCCTGCACGAGTCGAAGCAACTGGGCTTCTGAACCCGGGCTGTCCGCGACGGGGCATCCGAGACCGGGTTTCCGAGACCGGGCATCCGGGAGGCGCCGCATGATCAAGGTCGCGATGACCAGTGTGTTCGTGGACGACGTGGCGAGGGCGCACGCCTTCTACACGGAGGTCCTGGGGTTCGAGACCCGGCTGCACATGGATCCGGGCGGCGGCACGCCGTTCGTCACGGTGGGGGCGCGCGAGGGGGCCCAGCCGGATCTCCAGTTGCTGCTGGAGCCCGGGCAGGGCCCGATCGCGGAGCCGTACCGCACGGCGCTGTACGAGGCGGGGATCCCGTGCATCGTGTTCTCCGTGGACGACCTGCCGGCGGAGTACGAGCGGCTGCGCGGGCTGGGTGTGCGGTTCCCGCATCCGCCGCAGGTGCAGGGCCCGGTGCTCGCGGCGGTGCTCGACGACTCGGTCGGCAATCTGGTGCAGCTCACCCAGCCGCGGGTGTCAGCGTCAGCGGGGGAGTTCCGCGCGGCGCAGCCCGGAGACGCACAGGGCGACCACCCCGCCGAGCCCGCACACGGCCGCGCTGGTCACGAACACCGGGCCGAGACCGAAGGCACCGATGGCGGCGGCCGCGAACGGCATGCTCAGCGGGGCCAGGCCGAGGCTGACCACACTGGCGACGGCGGTGACCCGGCCGAGGTAGGCGGGGTCGGACAGGGTCTGCAGCAGGGCCCCGCACAGCACCCCGCTGAGCCCGGCGAGCAGCCCGATGAGCAGGGCGACGCCGACGGCCCCGACGAGCTGGGGCACGTAGGCCAGGGCGCCGATGGCGACCGAGCCGGCGAGGATCGCCCAGGCGGCGACCAGCCCGGCGCGCGGCACCCGGCCCCGGACGGCGAGCAGCAGTGAGGCGGCGCCCGCCCCGGCGCCGAATCCGGCGAGCACCCAGCCCATGCCGGCGGCGCCCCAGCCGCGCCGGTCGGCGAGCAGGGTCAGGCCGACGTTGAGCGGGCCGACGAAGCCGAAGTCGCCGAGGGCGATGGCGAGCATGAGCGGGGCGAGGACGCGGTGGCCGCGGATGTAGCGCAGGCCGCCCACCAGGTCGGCCCAGGCGGTGGTGCGCGCGGGGGCGGGGGTGTCGTCGCCGGGCAGGGGGCGCAGGCGCACGGAGATCAGCAGCGGTACGGAGACGGCGATCAGCAGTCCGGCGAGGGCGAAGGCCGCCGACGCGCCGCCCAGGGCCACGCCGAGTCCGCCGAGCGGGGCGCCGGCCACGCCCGCGCAGCGGATGGCGAGGCCGCGCATGCCCTGTACGCGGGCGAGCTGTCCCTTGCCGGTGATCCGGGCCGGGAGGGCGCCGACGGCGGGCATGAACACGGCGTCGACGGTGCCGAAGAGCAGGGCCAGCAGGGCGAGCGGCCACAGTCCGGGGCCGGTGAGGAACAGCAGGGCGGCCACCGCGAGGACGGCCGCGCAGCGCACGGCGTCGCTGCCGATGACGACGCGGCGCGGGCCGAGCCGGTCGGCGAGCACTCCCCCGCCGAGCATCAGCACGGCCCTCGGCAGCGCACTGACGGACATGACGACACCGGCCTGCGCGGGGGTGCCGGCCTGGACGGCGGCCCAGGACAGGGCGATGTAGTAGACGCTGTCGCCGAGCATGGAGGCGGTGTAGGCGCCGAGCCAGCGCAGCACGTTGGGGTCGCGGTGGGCGGGGCGGTCCTCGGTGACGGAGGCCGGGGGTATGAAGGTGTCGGTCACGGCGGGGCCCTTCTCAGACGCGGAACGGGAATCCGTACACGTGCAGCGCGACGTGCTCGCGCCCTTCGGTCTCGCCGTCGGCTTCGGCGGACCGGCCCAACTCGTCGTACCTGCGGATCAGCGCGAGCAGTTCGTCCTGCAGTGCGCGCAGTTCGGGGGCGGTGAGGCGGAGCAGGGACTCGCTGTCGGCCGCGGCCGTGTTCCACTCGGCGCTCCACGTCGGCCGTTCGTCGAGGTAGCGGCGGTAGAGGTCGGTGCGCTGGTCGTGGAAGAGCCGGGTCGCCGCCAGGTGCGCGGCCGCGGTCTCGGGTGCGTCCCGGAAGTCCTTGTCACGGATGCTCACGCCCTCGGAGGAGGGCTGCCACCAGCGTTCCCGGCCGTCCGCGCTCTGCGGCCGGGCCTCCTCGATGAGGCCGTGCTCGGCGAGCTTGCGCAGGTGGTAGCTGACCAGCGAGACGGCCTCGTCGACCTGGTCGGCGAGGTGCGAGGCGGTCGCCTTGTCGGCCACGCACAGGGCTCGGTACAGCTTCATCCGCAGCGGGTGGGCCAGCGCCTTCAGCGTGCCCACGTCCGTGATGGGACGGCTCCCCTTGGCTGTCATGTCTCCGACTCTAGATACGAAAGGAAAGTTGCGCAATGGATGTTGCGCAACTTTCCTTTCGCATCTGCCTCATCGAGGGGCCGGCCATGAGAAGGCCCCGGCCGCCTTGTCGGGCGGCCGGGGCCGAGGGCTCGGGAAGGCGTCACCGCACGGGGTGGCCCGCCTCCCGCAGGGTCTGCTTGACCTCGCCGATGCGCAGGTCCCCGAAGTGGAAGACGGAGGCGGCGAGAACCGCGTCCGCGCCCGCGTCGACGGCCGGCGGGAAGTCCGTCAGCCGCCCGGCGCCGCCGGAGGCGATCACCGGGACGGTGACGTGCTTGCGAACGGCCGCGATCATCTCCAGGTCGTAGCCGTCCTTGGTGCCGTCCGCGTCCATGGAGTTGAGCAGGATCTCCCCCGCGCCCAGCTCGGCCGCGCGGTGGGCCCACTCGACGGCGTCGATGCCGGTGCCCCTGCGGCCGCCGTGCGTGGTCACCTCGAAGGCGCCGCCCTCGGTGCGGCGCGCGTCCACCGACAGCACCAGGACCTGCCGGCCGAACCGCTCGGCGATCTCCCGGATCAGCTCGGGCCGGGCGATGGCCGCGGTGTTCACGCCCACCTTGTCCGCGCCGGCCCGCAGCAGCCGGTCCACGTCCTCGGCGGTGCGGACGCCGCCGCCGACGGTCAGCGGGATGAACACCTGCTCGGCGGTGCGGCGCACCACGTCGTAGGTGGTCTCCCGGTCGCCGGAGGACGCGGTGATGTCCAGGAACGTCAGCTCGTCGGCGCCCTCGGCGTCGTACACCTTGGCCATCTCGACGGGGTCACCCGCGTCGCGCAGGTTCTGGAAGTTGACGCCCTTGACGACCCGGCCGTTGTCCACGTCCAGGCAGGGGATGACTCGGACCGCCAGGGTCATGAGGTCACGGCTCCTCTGAATGCCTCTAGTTCCACTTCGACCAGGATGCGCGGGTCGACGAAGCCCTCCACGACCAGCAGGGTCGAGGCCGGGCGGACGGAGTCGAAGATCTCCTTGTGGGCGCGGCCCGCCGCGTCCACGTCCCGCACATGGGTCAGGTACATCCGGGTGCGCAGCACGGACCCGGCGCCGAGGCCGAACTCACCGATCGCCTCGAGCGCGCTGGTGAAGGCCACCTTGGCCTGTTCGTAGGGGTCGCCCTCCCCGTACAGCACGGTGCCCTTGAAGGACGTCGTGCCGGCCACCAGCACCCGGTCACCCGCCGCGACTGCGCGCGCGAACCCGAAGCTCTCTTCCCAGGGACTTCCGCTCTGAACGCGCCGCACGGCCTCGGATGTCATGACGCCACTGCCTCCAGTGCCTCTTCCAGGGTGAACGCCTTCGCGTACAGGGCCTTCCCGACGATGGAGCCCTCGACACCGAGGGGTACCAGCTCGGCGATGGCCCGGAGGTCATCCAGGGACGACACGCCGCCGGAGGCCACGACCGGGCGGTCGGTGGCGGCGCAGACGTTCCTCAGCAGCTCCAGGTTCGGGCCCTGCAGGGTGCCGTCCTTGGCGATGTCGGTGACGACGTAGCGGGCGCAGCCCTCCTTGTCGAGGCGCGCCAGCGTCTCGTAGAGGTCGCCGCCGTCCCGGGTCCAGCCGCGGCCGCGCAGCGTCGTGCCGCGCACGTCCAGACCGACCGCGATCTTGTCGCCGTGCTCGGCGATGACCTTGGCGACCCACTCCGGGGTCTCCAGCGCGGCCGTGCCGAGGTTGACGCGGGTGCAGCCGGTGGCGAGGGCCGCGGCGAGCGTGTCGTCGTCGCGGATGCCGCCGGACAGCTCCACCTTGATGTCCATCGCCCTGGCGACCTCGGCGATCAGCTCGCGGTTGTCACCGGTGCCGAAGGCGGCGTCGAGGTCGACCAGGTGCAGCCACTCGGCGCCGGAGCGCTGCCAGGCGAGGGCGGCCTCCAGCGGGGAGCCGTAGGAGGTCTCGGTCCCGGACTCGCCGTGCACGAGGCGCACGGCCTGGCCGTCGCGGACGTCGACGGCGGGGAGGAGTTCGAGCTTGGCCATGGTCTACAGGGTTCCGATCCAGTTGGTGAGGAGCTGGGCACCGGCGTCGCCGGACTTCTCGGGGTGGAACTGGGTGGCCCACAGGGCACCGTTCTCGACGGCCGCCACGAAGGGCCTGCCGTGCGTGGACCAGGTGACCCTGGGGGCCGCGATCAGCGGGTTGTTCGCCTCCAGGGCCCAGTCGTGGACGGCGTAGGAGTGCACGAAGTAGAAGCGGGCGTCCTTGTCGAGGCCGGCGAACAGCTCGGAGTCCTCCGGGGCGTCCACGGTGTTCCAGCCCATGTGGGGCACGACGTCGGCCTCGAGCGGCGCGACCGTGCCGGGCCACTCGTCGAGGCCCTCGGCCTCCACGCCGTGCTCGATGCCGCGCGCGAAGAGGATCTGCATGCCGACGCAGATGCCCATCACCGGCCGGCCGCCGGACAGCCGGCGGTCGACGACCCAGTCACCGCGGGCCGCGCGCAGGCCCTGCATGCAGGCGGCGAACGCGCCGACGCCCGGCACCAGCAGGCCGTCGGCGTTCATGGCCTTGTCGAATTCGCGGGTGATCTCGACGTCGGCTCCCACGCGCGCGAGGGCCCGCTCGGCGGAGCGGACGTTGCCGAAGCCGTAGTCGAAGACGACGACCTTCTTGGCGCTCAATTCCACACCTCCAGCCGCATGACGCCGGCGACCAGGCACATCGCGGCGCCGATCGAGAGCAGCACGATGAGGCTGGTGGGCATCTTCTGCTTGGCGAAGGAGATGATGCCGCCGACCAGGAAGAGGCCGACGACGATCAGGACGGTGGACAGACCGGTCATGGGGTTACAGCGCGCCCTTCGTCGACGGGAGGATGCCGGCCGCGCGCGGGTCGCGCTCGGAGGCGTAGCGGAGCGCCCGGGCGAGCGCCTTGAACTGGCACTCCACGATGTGGTGCGCGTTGCGGCCGTAGGGCACGTGCACGTGCAGGGCGACCTGCGCCTGGGCGACGAAGGACTCCAGGATGTGCCGGGTCATCGTGGTGTCGTACTCGCCGATCATCGGCGCCATGTTCTCGGGCTCGGTGTGCACGAGGTAGGGGCGGCCGGAGAGGTCGACGGTGACCTGGGCGAGGGACTCGTCCAGCGGGACCGTGCAGTTGCCGAAGCGGTAGATGCCCACCTTGTCGCCGAGGGCCTGCCTGAAGGCGGCGCCGAGCGCGAGGGCGGTGTCCTCGATGGTGTGGTGGGAGTCGATGTGCAGGTCGCCGTCGGTCTTCACGGTCAGGTCGAACAGACCGTGCCGGCCGAGCTGGTCGAGCATGTGGTCGTAGAAGCCGACGCCCGTGGCGATGTCGGTCCTGCCGGTGCCGTCGAGGTCGATCTCGACCAGTACCGAGGTCTCCTTGGTGGTGCGCTCCACGCGTCCGACGCGGCTCATGACTGGGGCTCCTTCTTCAACTCACGGACCGCGTCGAGAAACGCGTCGTTCTCCTCCGGGGTGCCGGCGGACACCCGCAGCCACCCCGGTACGCCGTTGTCCCGGACCAGTACGCCCCGGTCGAGGATCTTCCGCCAGGCCTCGTGGGCGCTGTCGAACCGGCCGAACTGCACGAAGTTCGCGTCGGACTCGATCACCTCGAAGCCGATCGTGCGCAGCTCGGCGACCAGCCGGTCCCGCTCGGACTTGAGCTGCTCGACGTAGCCCAGCAGGGTGTCGGTGTGCTCCAGGGCGGCCAGGGCGGTCGCCTGGGTGATCGCCGAGAGGTGGTACGGCAGCCGGACGAGCTGTACGGCGTCCACGACCGCCGGGTCGGCGGCGAGGTAGCCGAGGCGCAGTCCGGCGGCGCCGAACGCCTTCGACATGGTGCGCGAGATGACCAGGTGGGGCCGGCCCGCCAGCAGCGGCAGCAGCGACTCGCCGTGGCTGAACTCGATGTAGGCCTCGTCCACGACCACCATGGACGGCTTGGCCGCCTGGGCCGCCTCGTACAGCCCGAGGACCGTCTCGGGCGGCACGGCGTTGCCGGTGGGGTTGTTGGGGGTGGTGACGAAGACGACGTCGGGCCGGTGCTCGGCGATGGCGCGCCGGGCGGCGGCGAGGTCGATCCCGAAGTCCTCGCCGCGGGGCCCGGAGATCCAGCCGGTGCCCGTGCCGCGCGCGATGAGCGCGTGCATCGAGTACGACGGCTCGAAGCCCATGGCCGTGCGGCCCGGTCCGCCGAAGGTCTGCAGCAGTTGCTGGATGACCTCGTTGGAGCCGTTGGCCGCCCAGACGTTCTCGATGCCGAGCGGGTGCTTGCCGGTGTTCGTCAGGTACTTGGCCAGCTCGGTGCGGAGCTGGACCGCGTCCCGGTCGGGATAGCGGTTCAGGTCGCGGGCGGCCTCCCGGACCCGCTCCACGATCCGCTCGACCAGCGGCTCGGGCAGCGGGTAGGGGTTCTCATTGGTGTTCAGCCGTACGGGTACGTCCAACTGGGGCGCGCCGTAGGGGGACTTGCCGCGCAGCTCGTCCCGTACGGGCAGATCGTCGATGCCGGTCACTTGCTCGTCGGTACCTTCCAGCCGAACCTCGCCTTGATCGCCGCGCCGTGCGCGGGCAGGTCCTCCGCCTCCGCCAGCGTGACGACGTGGTGCGCGACCTCCGCCAGCGCGTCCCGCGTGTAGTCGACGATGTGGATGCCGCGCAGGAAGGACTGGACGGACAGGCCGGAGGAGTGGCAGGCGCAGCCGCCGGTGGGCAGGACGTGGTTGGACCCAGCCGCGTAGTCGCCGAGCGAGACGGGCGCCCAGGGGCCGATGAAGATCGCGCCGGCGTTCTTCACCCGGTCGGCGACCGCGGTGGCGTCGGCGGTCTGGATCTCCAGGTGCTCGGCGCCGTACGCGTCGACCACCCGCAGGCCCTCCTCGACGCCGTCCACGAGGACGATCGCGGACTGCTTGCCGGCCAGGGCCGGGCGGATGCGGTCCTCGATGTGCTTGGTGGCCGCCACCTGCGGCTCCAGCTCCTTCTCCACCGCGTCGGCCAGCTCGGTGGAGTCGGTGACCAGCACGGCCGCCGCGAGCGGGTCGTGCTCGGCCTGGCTGATCAGGTCCGAGGCGACGTGCGCCGGGTCGGCGGTGTCGTCGGCGAGGATGGCGATCTCGGTGGGACCGGCCTCGGTGTCGATGCCGATCTTCCCGGTGAAGTAGCGCTTGGCCGCGGCCACCCAGATGTTGCCGGGGCCGGTGACCATGTTGGCGGGCGCGCAGGACTCGGTGCCGTACGCGAACATCGCGACGGCGGTGGCGCCGCCGGCCGCGTAGACCTCGTCCACGCCGAGCAGCGCGCACGCGGCGAGGATCGTCGGGTGCGGCAGTCCGCCGAACTCCGCCTGCGCCGGGGAGGCGAGCGCGATCGACTCGACGCCGGCCTCCTGGGCCGGGACCACGTTCATGATCACGGACGAGGGGTAGACGGACCGGCCGCCGGGCGCGTACAGCCCGACGCGCTCGACCGGCACCCACTTCTCGGTCACGGAGCCGCCCGGCACGACCTGGGTGGTGTGCGCAGTACGGCGCTGTTCGCGGTGGACCAGGCGGGCCCGGCGGATGGACTCCTCCAGGGCGGCACGCACGGCCGGGTCGAGCGCCTCGAGCGCGTCGGTCAGCGCCCGGGCCGGGACACGGACGGATTCCAGCCGTACTCCGTCGAACTTCTCGGCGAAGTCGATCAGCGCCGCGTCGCCACGATGATGCACGGCCTCGCAGATCGGACGCACCTTCTCCAGGGCGGCCTGAACGTCGAAGTCGGCTCGGGGCAGCAGGTCGCGCAGGGCGGGGCCCTCGGGGAGGGCGTCGCCGCGCAGATCGATTCGGGAGATCACGTACTCAATTCTCTCAGACCCGCGTCCGCGGCTGTCCGCGCGTATCAATGGCTGATACAGAACGTGGCCGGAACGTGGAAGATCACCTTCACGTCTAGTGTGCCGGGCGTCACTCAGCGGGCATGAACGGGTGTACGAGGCGGACGACTTGTGAGTGGCGGGGAAGAGGGAAAGAGCGGTGACCGACGGGGCCGGCAGCGACACCGGAGATCTGCCGGAGGGCCTGACCGCGGCCGAGGCCGGAATGTGGCAGGCCTTCCGTAACGGCAGCGTGTACGACCTGAGCAGCGGCGACGCGGTGGTGGACGATCCGCACGGCGGGCATCCCTGGGGCCCGGAGCGGAGCGTCAGGGCGCGCATCGTCTGCTGGCTGCTGCTGGACGGGCCGCCCGCGCTCGCGGGGCGGGTGTCCGCGCTGAAGCTGGCCGGTGTGCGGATCACCGGCACGCTGGAGCTGGCGGGCGGCACGGTCACGCCGTACGTGGAGATGCGCGGCTGCCGCTTCGACGACCAGGTCCTGCTTCCCGAGGCCCGCTTCACGACCGTGCGCCTGGTGAACTGCGCGCTGCCCCGGCTGGAGGCGGCCCGGGTCACCACCGAGGGCGACCTGCACCTGCCGCGCTGCCGCTTCCAGAACGGGGTGCGGCTGACCGACGCGCACATCGGGACGGACCTGCTGCTGAACCAGGCGGTCGTCCACCGGGACCGCAGCGGCCGCTCGATCGCCGCCGACGGCATGAGCGTCGGCCAGGACCTGCAGGCGGAGCTGCTGGAGTCGCACGGCGAGCTGAGCCTGCGCGGCGCCCAGGTCGGGGGCTCGCTGAGCCTGCGGGGGGCGAAACTGGCCAATCCGTACGCGCGTCTCGCGCTGAACGCCCCCCAGCTGACGGTGGAGCGCACCCTGTACCTGACCCCGGCGGGCGTGGGCAATCCGCTGCTGAGCGGGACGACCCCCGCGCGCGGGACGCGGATCCAGCGCTTCGAGTGCCAGGGCGGGGTGCGGCTGGACGACGGCCGGTTCGGGGACGCCGTGGACCTGGAGCGGGCCCGGTTCGTCCTCACCGACGACCAGGATCTGTCGCTGCGCCGGGTGCAGACGCCGGAGCTGCGTTTCCTGGGCGACCGGCCGCAGCGCGGGCAGGTGAAGCTGTCCGGCGCACGGGTCGTCAACCTGGTGGACCGCGCGGGGAGCTGGCCGGGCCCGGGCAACCTGCACATGGGCGGCTTCACCTACGAGAGCCTGGTCCCGCGCGGCCCGTTCCCGCTGACCCGGCGGCTCGACTGGGTGGCGGCGGCGACCGCGGAGTACAACCCGGAGCCGTACGAGCGGCTGGCCTCGGTGCTGCGCGCGGCCGGGGAGGACGAGGACGCGCGCGAGGTGCTGCTCGCCAAGCAGCGCCGGCGCCGCGAGACGCTGCCGCCGGCGGGCAAGGTCTGGGGCTTCGTCCAGGACTGGGCCGTGGCCTACGGCTACCGGCCGGGCCGGGCGGCGGTGTGGATGGCGGTGCTGTGGGCGGCGGGCACGCTCGCCTTCGCGCACGCCGGGCATCCGCCGGTGGACTCCGGCGAGCATCCGTCCTGGAGCCCCGCGCTGTTCACGCTGGACCTGCTGCTGCCGGTGATCGACCTGGGCCAGGTCGGCCAGTGGCAGCTGCGCGGCGGCTGGCAGTGGCTGGCCGCGGTGATGGTCATCATGGGCTGGATACTCGCGACCACCGTGGCGGCGGGGGCGACCCGGCTGCTGCGGCGGAGCTGACGGCTCCCGTCACGAGCGACGGCTCACGACTCACGGAGCACACCTCACGGGCAGGTACATAACAATAGTTGAACCGTCACCCTTTGCCCGTCCTTGACCTTATGTCGTACAACCTTTCCTGACTTGGCCGGACCCTCTGGCGCTCCCCCGACCTGCGGACTTTCAATGGTCGACACCATGGCTCTGCTGCCGGCGTTCCTCCGCCCCACCCGGACGACACGACGCGCCTCGTACCTCGCCGCCCCGCCCCAGGGCGGCTTCGAGGCCGTACTCGACGCGCCCGACGACCGCCTCTCGCCCGCGCTGGTCGCGGCCGGCCGGGGCGAGT
The DNA here is from genome assembly GCF_040704065.1 of Streptomyces sp. NPDC047869. Taxonomy (NCBI): domain Bacteria; kingdom Bacillati; phylum Actinomycetota; class Actinomycetes; order Kitasatosporales; family Streptomycetaceae; genus Streptomyces; species Streptomyces sp. NPDC047869. The sequence goes on along the minus strand of NZ_JBEYRK010000026.1, from coordinate 26,617 downwards.
ACGGCGCCGCCTCCGCCCTGCTCGCCACCACGCGCGCGGCCGGCCAGTGGGAGGACCGCGACCGCTACACGCGGCGGCTCGCGGCCTTCGCCCGCTCCCGGCCCGAGTGGTTCGAGGCCTGGCTTACGGCCGCCCCCGGCGACCCCGACGTCGCTCTGGTCGGGGCCCAGCTCGCGGTGGACCGCGCCTGGCCCTCGCCGGCCCGCGCCGAGCTGCTGCGCGAGGTGAGCCCGCTGATCACGGCCGCCGCCCGCGCCGACGACCGCGACCCGGTGCCCTGGCGGATCGCCCTCGACCACGCGCGCGGCTCCCGGGCCGGCCACCGCTACTTCGAGGAGCTGTGGGAGGCGGCGATCCGGCGCGCCCCGCACCACTACGGCTGCCATGTGGCCGCCCTGCGGTATCTGGCGACCTTCTGGCACGGCTCGCACCGCGAGTGCTTCGACTTCGCCGACCTCGCCGCGCAGGACGCCCCGGCCGGCTCGCTGGTGCAGGCGCTGCCGGCCCGGGCGGCGTTCGGCTATCTGACCGACGACTGCGGGCCCGAGGTGCCGCGCGAGCGGCTGGACGCGGCCGCCGACCGGGCGGTGTCGCTCTCCGCCCGCTTCCCGGAGGCCACCCCGGGGCCCGCCCAGATGCGCAACAAGCTGCTGTACCTGCTCGTCCGGCTGGGCCGGTGGGAGGACGCGCGCGCCCAGCTCGGCCTGATCGGCCCGTACGCCACCTCGTTCCCCTGGGAGCGGTTCTCCGACGACCCGCTCGGCCAGTTCCTGCGGCTCCGCGACGGGCTTCTCGGGCCCAGCACGCCCGCCTTCCTCTCCGGGCTGGTGAGGACGCCGCCGCGGCCGCTGAACGCGCACCGCGGCCGAGCCTCCGCCGCCGACCATTAGGCTGGGTCGCCGTGACCACCGTCCGTCTGCCCCTGTTCCCGCTGAACTCGGTTCTGTTCCCGGGGCTCGTGCTGCCCCTGAACATCTTCGAGGAGCGGTATCGCGCCATGATGCGCGAACTGTTGAAGGCCCCCGAGGACGAGCCGCGCCGGTTCGCCGCGGTGACGATCCGCGACGGCCACGAGGTGGCACCGAGCGCTCCGGGCATGCCGGATCCGACGGCGCAGCCCGAGCGGGGCCCGGCCGCCGGTTTCGGCCCGGACCCCCTCAAGTCGTTCCACGGCGTGGGCTGTGTGGCGGACGCGGCGACCATCCGGGAGCGCGACAACGGCACGTTCGAGGTGCTGGCGACCGGGACGACCCGGGTGCGGCTGCTGTCCGTGGAGGCGTCGGGCCCGTTCCTGACGGCGGAGCTGGAGGAGCTCACGGAGGAGCCCGGCGACGAGGCGGGCGCGCTGGCCGAGGGTGTCCTGCGCTCGTTCCGCCAGTACCAGAAGCGCCTGGCGGGCGCCCGTGAGCGCTCGCTGGCGGGCACGGAGCTTCCCGACGACCCCTCGGTGGTCTCCTACCTGGTCGCCGCCGCCATGGTGCTGGACACGCCGACGAAGCAGCGGCTGCTCCAGGCCCCGGACACCGCCTCCCGCCTCAGGGACGAGCTGAAACTCCTTCGCTCGGAGGCGGCGATCATCCGTAGTCTGCCGTCCCTGCCCGCGTTCGAGCTGACGCGGACGCCGACCAGCATGAACTGAGCGAACCGAACCGAGGCCCGGCACCCCGATGGCGAAGAAGTCCAAGAAGCAGCAGTCCGGCGGCACGCCCGCGACCGTCGCGCTGACCGCGGCGGGCGTGGACCACACCGTCCACGCCTACGACCACGACCCCGCCCACCCCTCCTACGGCGAGGAGGCGGCGGAGGCGATGGGCGTCTCCCCGGACCGGGTCTTCAAGACCCTGGTGGCCGACGTCGACGGCGCGCTCACGGTGGCGGTGGTCCCGGTCTCCGGCACGCTGAACCTGAAGGCACTGGCGGCGGCGGTGGGCGGCAAGCGGGCGGCCATGGCGGACCCGGCCCTCGCCGAGCGCACCACCGGTTACGTCCGGGGCGGCATCTCCCCGCTGGGCCAGCGCAAGAGGCTCCGCACGGTCCTGGACGACTCGGCCGGAGCCCACGACACCATCTGCGTCTCGGCGGGCCGCAGAGGCCTGGAGGTCGAACTCGCGCCGACGGCCCTGGCCGCGCTCACGGAAGCGGTGCTGGCACCCATCGGCCGGGACTGAACGGCCGGGCGGCGGCGGTACGCCGGTGCGGGGTACGGCTCACGGGACCCCGGCCCGTCAGGCCGGACCCGGCTCCACGGCGCTCCGGCCGCACCTGGCCGGCTGAAGCTCGACGGAAGCTCCGCTGGGGCCCCGCTGGTCACGCCGGGAAAGGGCACCGGGGGACCTCACGCCGGGTACGGCTCCTCCGGGTCCCGGGGGCCGAACAGTGCCGTGAGCCCCAGGTGGACCAGCAGCGCGGCCAGGGGCCAGGCCAGCAGCGCGCCCTTCGCCCCGAGCTTCAGCGGGGCCGAGAAGGTCACGCCCTTGCCCACCGCCCTGGCGTGGGATATGACATCGGACTCGGGCCCCAGCCAGACACCGAGCCGCCAGGCCAGCAGGGACCCCAGCAGTCCGCCGAGGCCCAGCGCCACCACGAGCGGCACGCCGCCACGCCGGCGCCACAGGAACACCACGACCGCGCTGACCAGCCCGAACGCCAGCCCCAGCAGCGTGAAGGTGCCGTCCACGCCGACCGCCTGCTCGCCCTCGGTGTCCTTGATGTAGACGACCCAGCTCTTGTCGACCTGGTCGGCGATCAGCGGCACGTGCGGCGCCAGCCACCACCACAGCAGTCCGAGCAGCACCCCGCCCAGGGTCACCGCCACGGCGACCACCGCGGCCTCCCGCACTTCGGTCTTCATCCCGGGGCCGTCCTGTTCGTACATGCCCGCGAACGGAGCCCCGGCGGGCGGGGCCTGCCGGACCTGGTGCGCGGAGTCGTCGTGCGGCGGCGGAGGCGGAGTCAGCGGTGCGGTCACCCTGACATCGTGCCAGGTCGTGCCGTGAGCCGCGTCACCGGACGGCCGCCCTGCGGTAAGCCCAGGTCGCCGCGGCCAGCGAGACCACTCCGACACCCGCGCACACCCCCAGGTCAGCCAGGACGACGGCCCAGTCGGGGTGTGCCCCGAAGGTGCGCGCGTACGCCTCCACCCCGTAGGTCGAGGGCAGCAGGTCCCGGGCGAGACGGATGATCTCCGGCATCCGGTCGGCCGGCAGCACGCCCAGCAGCAGGGCCGCGGACATGCCGAGCTGGCCGAGCAGCGTGGCCAGCTCGGGCCGCGGCGCGAGCAGGCCGCAGGCGGCGCCGAGCCCGGCGAGCGCGGCCCCGGCGAGCGGGATCACGGCGAGCAGGATCCACAGATTGGACAGCGGCAGCCCGAACAGCACGCAGCCGAAGACGGCGGTCACCAGCGTCCCCGGCACGGTGAAGGAGGCGTACGCCCCCGCCGCGCCCAGCACCACCGCCGCCGGCGGCACCGGCAGCGTGGCGTAGTGGTCGAGTCCGCCGCTGGCCCGCAGCTGCCCGAAGTACTGCGACAGCAGGTTCAGCGCCACGTACGCGACGACCAGTACCGAGGACCCGGCCACCACGGACTGGGCCTCGGTGCCGCTGTCCACGACGCCCCGCATCATCACGGCGATGCCGACGGACTGGAAGGTCGCCACGAACAGCAGCGGGATACGGGCCACCCGGGCCCGGGAGAGCTGCGCCCGGTAGACGGCCACCAGCGACGGCCACAGCCGTGCGGGCGGACCGAGCTCGGCCGCGCCCGGGGCCGCCCCCGCAACGGCCCGGGCGCCGCCGGGCAGAACCTCGGCGGGTACGACACTCACGACGCGCTGCTCCTCTTCCCTACGGCCCTGGCGCACACCCGTACGCATTCCGCGGCCCGCGCGCTCACGCCTTCACCAGCCCCTGCCGGGCCGCCCCGCCCAGCGAGAGGTACACGTCCTCCAGGCTGGGTGTGGCGAGCGTGAAGTCGTCCAGGGCGGCGAAGGCGGCGCCGCCGGTCACCGTGGCGACCGCGGCCCGGGCCTCCTCGGGAGCGAGCCGGAGCGTCCAGCGCCGGCCGGACTCCGTGGCCCGCTGGCGCAAGCCGGCGACCTCGGGCACGTCCAGCGGCGCCCGCTCCCGCCACACCAGCTCCACCCGGACCTCGCCGGAGACCCGTTCCTTCAGCCCCGCGGGGGTGTCGCAGGCGATGACCCGGCCCTGGTCCAGGACGGCGACCCGGTCGAGCACGGTCTCCGCCTCGATGACGTTGTGGGTGACCAGCAGCACGGTCGTGCCGCGCTCGGCCCGCCGCCGGTCCACGGCCGCCCACACCGCGCGCCGGGCCACCGGGTCCATGCCGGTGGTCGGCTCGTCGAGGACGAGCAGCGGCCGTTCCCCGACGAGGGCGGCGGCGAAGCAGGCGAGCCGCCGCTGGCCGCCGGACAGCTTCTTCAGCGCGCGGCCGGCGATCGACGTGAGGCCGAGCTCCTCGAGGACGGCGTCCCGCTCGGCCCGTGCCCGCCGTACGTCCAGGCCGCGCAGGCGTCCGGTGGTCTCGGCGGCGAGCGACACGGTCAGCTCGTCCAGGGCGGAGGACTCCTGCCCCAGGTAGGCGAGGATCCGGGCGGCCAGCCGGGGGTGCCTGACGATGTCGTGGCCGAGGATCCCGACACTGCCCGCGTCCGGCCGCAGCAGCCCGGTGAGCTGGCGCACGAGGGTGGACTTGCCGGCGCCGTTCGGCCCGAGCAGCCCGAAGATCTCGCCGCGCCGCACCTCGAGCTCCACCCCGTCGGTGGCCCGCACCTCGGGCGTGCCCGGCGCCCCGCGCCGCCCCTTCACGGGGGGATAGGTCTTGGTGAGCCCGCGCACGCGTACGACCTCGTCGTACCGAAGTGCCTGTGCCGCGCGCGTACTCACAAGTGACGAGACTACGGGGTCGGGGGCCTTCACTCGTCCTCGGGGGCGACCACCGGGGTTCAGTCCGCGGCGGGCGCGTGCTGTTCGGCGGCCGCCGGGACGTCGACCTCGCGCCAGAAGCCCGCCCGGATGGCGTAACGGTCGTGCTCGTCGATCTGGTCGTCCTTGTGGGCGAGCAGGCCGAAACGCGCGGCGTAGCGCAGCAGCTCGCCGTCGATGCGGTGCGGGATGCGCGGATACATCGTGGACAGCCGCTGTACGTGGTTCGGGTCGCCGAGCCGGGAGATCCAGCGGCGGGCGAAGACCTGGCCCACCTCGTACGGATCGCCGCCGACGGTGGTGATGTCCTCCTCCCGGTCGGCCCACCGCTGCTCGGCGGTGGTGAGCTGGGCGAGGGTCGGCATGGAGGCGACCTCGGGCGGCTCGGCGACCGCTCCCGGCCGGTCCACCCACCCCTTGTCGGAGGACCATCGCAGGGTCGCGGTCGTCGGGTGCTGCACAGCCTGTGCGCCGGGTGCGCGCAGCGCGGCGAGGTCCTTGGGGGTGGGCACTCCCTTGGAAGCGGCCGCCCGGCCCTGGGGGCTGTGCTCGGCGGCGGCCGGCGCGTGGGCGCCCTCCTCGGCGGGGCGTTCGGCGCCCGCGGTGAGCGCGGAGTCCGGCAGCGGTGCGGAGAGGATCGCGGCGATCTCGGGGCGGGGCGCGGGCGGCGGGGCGCAGACGCCGGTCAGCTCCTTGGCGCGGACCGCCTGGGTGATCCAGGCCCGGTCCAGCACCCGCCGTTCGTCGGCCTCGGCGACCAGGTCCTCGGACTGGTTGTAGTCGCCGTCGGCGGCCTGGACGGCCCAGAGGTGGACGGCGACGCCGTGCTCCTTGGCGGCCATCATGCCGGGCAGCAGGTCGCCGTCGCCGGTGACCAGGACGATGTCGGAACAGGCGCGGTTGCGTGCCAGCTCGGTCAGCTCGGCGTGCATGGCGGCGTCCACGCCCTTCTGCGCCCAGCGTCCGTCGCTGCGGGTGAGCGCGCCCAGCCGGACGGTGACCCGGGGCATCACGCGCAGCCGGCGGTGCTCCGGCTGAGGGACCCGGTCGGGGGCGCCGTCGAACCAGTAGATGCGCAGCAGCGGGCGTTCGGTATCCGACTCGGCACGTTCGCGCAGGGCCTGGATCAGCGCGGCGTGATCGACGGTGATCCGGGACCGCGAGGGCTCACCTGCGAGGAGGCTGGCGGCGGCACCCAGCAGATACCCGGCGTCCACCAGGACGATGCAACGGTCCACGCGACTCACCCTCTTCCCGGGAGGTTTTGCTTCGGACTTCCTTCGAGTCTGCCCGAACGGACGGGCGTTAACGGCCGGAACTCGATCTTCGGCGTGGCGTTCAGCGGGCCCGCTCGCCCACCTCCCCTGTCACACACGGTAATTATCCGACATGCGACTGATGTCAGCGTATGTGAATCTGATCCCGGCCCTGGCCCCTAGATCCCCCTCAGGAGGCAGATCACCATGGCCAAGAACAAGAACCGCAAGCAGGGTGGCCCGCAGAACCGCGCTTCGCAGGCCGAGCACACAGCGGAACGCGCTCAGCGCCCGGCGGCGGAGGAACCCGAGTCCTCCATGGCGGGCGCCGCGGGCAGCCCCTCGGATGCTTCCCGCAAGAAGCAGAAGAGCTTCGGCCACAACTAAAGGGCATTTGAAGCCCAGACACACAGGAGGGGCGCACCCGATGAGGGTGCGCCCCTTCGTCATCCGCGCGGGATTTGGGCCCGGCTGCCCGGCGCCGCGGCTCAGCCGGCCAGGCAGGACGGGCCGAGCAGCACCTTCAGGTCGCCGAAGAGCGCGGGGTCGGGCTTGACCCGGTGCCGGTCCAGGCGCAGCACCGTGGTCTTGCGCGGGCCCTGGAGCTTGATCCGGACCTCGCTGTCGCCCTTGTGGTGGCTGAGGATCTCGCCGAGCCGGCTGACCATGGGCGGGGTGACCCTGGTGGCCGGGATGGTGAGGATCACCGGCGCGTTGGTGCCCGCGTTGGACAGGTCCGGGACCATCAGTTCCATGGCGACGAGCCGGGGCACGTCCTCGCGCTTGTCGAGACGGCCCTTGACGAACACCACGGCGTCCTCGACCAGTTGGGTCGACACGAGCTGGTAGGTGGCCGGGAAGAACATGCACTCGATGGAACCCGCGAGGTCCTCCACCGTGGCGATCGCCCAGGCGTTGCCCTGCTTGGTCATCTTGCGCTGCAGGCCGGAGATGATGCCGCCGATGGTGACGACCGCGCCGTCGGCGTGCTCACCGCCGGTGAGCTGGGAGATGCCCGCGTCGGCCTTGTCGGACAGCACGTGCTCCAGGCCGAAGAGCGGGTGGTCGGAGACGTAAAGACCGAGCATCTCCCGCTCCTGGGCGAGCAGATAGGTCTTGTCCCACTCGTCCTCGGTGAACTGCACGTCGAGTCCGAAGCCGGGCTCGTCGCTGGTCTCCTCGCCCATGCCGCCGAAGAGGTCGAACTGACCCTCGGCCTCCTTGCGCTTGACCGCGACCACGTTGTCGATCATCGGCTCGAAGTGCGCGGTGAGGCCCTTGCGGGTGTGCCCCAGGGTGTCGAACGCGCCCGCCTTGATCAGCGACTCCGTGGTGCGCTTGTTGCACGCGACCGCCTCGACCTTGTCGAGGTAGTCGGGGAACGAGGCGTACTTGCCCTTGGCCTTGCGGCTCTTGATGATCGATTCCACCACGTTCGTGCCGACGTTGCGCACGGCTTCGAGGCCGAAGAGGATCACGTCGTCGCCCTGGGCGGCGAAGTTGTGCACCGACTCGTTCACGTTCGGCGGGAGCACCTTGATGCCCATGCGCCGGCACTCGTTGAGGTAGACGGCCGACTTGTCCTTGTCGTCCTTGACCGAGGTGAGCAGTCCGGCCATGTACTCGGCGGGGTGGTTCGCCTTCAGGTAGGCGGTCCAGTACGAGACCAGGCCGTACGCGGCGGAGTGCGCCTTGTTGAACGCGTAGCCGGCGAACGGGACCAGCACGTCCCACAGCGCCTGGATCGCCTCGTCGCTGTAGCCGTTCTTCTTGGCGCCGGCCTGGAAGATGGTGAAGTTCTTCGCCAGTTCGTCGGGCTTCTTCTTGCCCATCACTCGGCGGAGGATGTCGGCCTCGCCGAGCGAGTACCCGGCGATGATCTGGGCGGCCTTCTGCACCTGCTCCTGGTAGACGATCAGGCCGTAGGTGACGGCCAGGACCTCTTCGAGCGGCTCCTCGAGCTCCTTGTGGATCGGGGTGATCTCCTGGAGCCCGTTCTTGCGGAGCGCGTAGTTGGTGTGCGAGTCCATGCCCATCGGGCCGGGCCGGTAGAGCGCGGAGACGGCGGAGATGTCCTCGAAGTTGTCGGGCTTCATCAGGCGCAGCAGGGAGCGCATGGGGCCGCCGTCGAACTGGAAGACGCCGAGGGTCTCGCCGCGCTGGAGGAGTTCGAAGGTCTTCGGATCGTCGAGCGGCAGGGCCAGCAGGTCGAGGTCGATCCCCTTGTTGGACTTCACCATCTTGACGGCGTCGTCCATGATCGTCAGGTTGCGCAGGCCGAGGAAGTCCATCTTCAGCAGGCCGAGCGACTCGCACTGCGGGTAGTCCCACTGCGTGATGGTCACGCCGTCGGTGTGCCGCACCCAGATGGGGGCGTGGTCGACGATGGGCTCGCTGGACATGATCACGCCCGCAGCGTGCACGCCCATCTGCCGGACCAGGCCCTCGACGCCCTTGGCGGTGTCGATGACCTTCTTGACGTCCGGCTCGTTCTCGTACATCGAGCGGATCTCGCCCGCCTCGTTGTAGCGCGGGTGCGAGGGGTTGGTGATGCCGTCGAGGTCGATGCCCTTGCCGAGGACGTCGGCGGGCATGGCCTTGGTGAGCCGGTCGCCCATGGCGTACGGGTAGCCCAGCACGCGCGCGGAGTCCTTGATGGCGTTCTTCGCCTTGATCTTGCCGTAGGTGCCGATCATGGCGACCTTGTCGGCGCCGTACTTCTCGGTCACGTACCGGATCACCTCGACGCGCCTGCGCTCGTCGAAGTCGATGTCGACATCGGGCATGGAGACGCGCTCGGGGTTGAGGAACCGCTCGAAGATCAGGCCGTGCGGGATCGGGTCGAGGTCGGTGATGCCCATGGCGTAGGCGACGATCGAGCCGGCCGCGGAGCCACGCCCGGGCCCGACCGCGATGCCGTTCTTCTTCGCCCACATGATGAAGTCGGCGACGACGAGGAAGTAGCCCGGGAACCCCATCTGGATGATGACGTCCATCTCGTACTCGACCTGCTTCTGGCGGTCCTCCGGGATGCCGCCGGGGAAGCGCCGCTCCATGCCGCGACGGACCTCCTCCTTGAACCAGGTGACCTCGGTGTAGCCCTCCGGGATGTCGAACTTCGGCATGAGGTTCTTCGCCTCGAACATGCCGGTGGTGTCGATCTGCTCGGCCACCAGCAGGGTGTTGCGGCAGCCCTCCTGCCAGGCGTCCGAGGAGTCGATGGCGTACATCTCGTCCGTGGACTTGAGGTAGTAGCCGGTGCCGTCGAACTTGAAGCGGTCCGGGTCGGAGAGGTTCTTGCCGGTCTGGATGCACAGCAGCGCGTCGTGGGCGGTCGCCTCGTGCGCGTAGGTGTAGTGCGAGTCGTTGGTGACCAGCGGGGGGATGCCGAGCTTCTTGCCGATCTCCAGGAGGCCGTCACGGACCCGGTGCTCGATCTCGATGCCGTGGTCCATCAGCTCCAGGAAGTAGCGGTCCTTGCCGAAGATGTCCTGATAGTCGGCGGCCGCCTTCAGGGCCTCGTCGAACTGGCCGAGGCGGAGGCGGGTCTGCAGCTCGCCGGAGGGACAGCCGGTGGAGGCGATCAGCCCCTCGGACCACTGGGAGATCGTCTCCTTGTCCATCCGGGGCCACTTCTGGAGCCAGCCCTCCGCGTACGCGTCCGAGGAGAGCCGGAAGAGGTTGTGCAGGCCCGTCGAGTTCGCCGCCCAGATCGTCTTGTGGGTGTAGCCGCCGGAACCCGAGACGTCGTCCCGCTTCTGGTGCGGCTGGCCCCACTGGATCTTGCGCTTGTTGCGCCGGGACTCGGGCGCGACATACGCCTCGATGCCGATGATCGGGGTGATTCCGGCCTTCTTCGCGGAATGGAAGAAGTCGTACGCCCCGTGCAGGTTGCCGTGGTCGGACATGGCGATGTGCGTCATGCCCATCTCGTTGCAGGCGTTGAACATGTCCTTGAGCCGCGCGGCACCGTCCAGCAGCGAGTACTGGGTGTGGACGTGCAGGTGCGTGAAGGGCGGCTTTGACACGGTATGGCCTCCAACGGAAACTTCGGCGACGGGCTGGCGGACAGTCTGGGGTCAGCGTCGAAGTCTATGCCCGGGCACTGACACACGCGGGGCATCCCCCACGTACCTTCGTGCGGGAACCGGGCACTCCCGCGTGGCGTCGCCCGTTGAAGACGGCGGAGACGCTGTCGTTCCCCGCACGCACGTTCACGCACCACCGTCCCGCACCAGGAGGCACTCCGCGATGTCGGTCCCCGAGCTCAACGACGAGCAGCGCGGCGAGGAGATCCTCGCCGTCTTCGACACCGCCTTCGGCCGGCTCCTGGCCGCCGACCCGGCCGCGTTCCGGGTGAAGTTCCGGAAGATGGCGGCCTCGGCCTTCGCGTTCTACCGGGGCACGGCGTGCCTCTTCTACCACGACCTCGACGCCGAGAAGCGCGGCGGCCCGTACCTCGACGACCGCACCTCGCGCGTGTGGATCCACGGCGATCTGCACGCCGAGAACTTCGGCACCTACATGGACTCCAACGGGCGCCTGGTCTTCAACGTCAACGACTTCGACGAGGCCTACGTCGGCCCGTTCACCTGGGACCTGAAGCGCTTCTCCGCCTCCATCGCGCTGGTCGGCTACGCGAAGGCGCTCAGCGACGAGCAGATCACCGAACTGGTGACGATCTACGCCGAGGCCTACCGGGAGCGCATCCACGCCCTGGCCACGGGCGCCAAGAGCGACGAGGTGCCGCCGTTCACACTGGACACCGCGCAGGGTCCGCTGCTGGACGCGCTGCGTGACGCCCGCTCGCTCACCCGCTTCGGGCTGCTGGAGTCGATGACGGAGATCCGCGACTTCGAGCGCCGGTTCGCGCCCGGCGGCGGCTCCATCGAGCTCGACGCCGCCACCCGGTACAAGGTGCTGGCCGCCTTCGACGGCTATCTGGAGACGCTTCCGGAGACCTCGCTGGCCCGCCCGGACTCCTACCGGGTGAAGGACGTCGTGGGCCGCCGGGGCATCGGCATCGGTTCGGCGGGTCTGCCGTCGTACAACATCCTGCTGGAGGGGCACAGCGACGCCCTCGAGAACGATGTCGTGATCTACATCAAGCAGGCCCAGACCCCGGCGGTCTCCCGGCACATCACGGACCCGGCGATCGCGGAGTACTTCCAGCACGAGGGGCACCGCACGGTGATCTCCCAGCGCGCGCTGCAGGCGCACGCCGACCCGTGGCTCGGCTGGACCGAGCTGGACGGCGCGGGTCAGCTGGTCGCCGAGGTCTCGCCGTACGCGGTCGACCTGGACTGGGGCGACATCGACGACCCGGAGGAGATCGCGGCCGTCGTCGCCGACCTGGGCCGGGCCACGGCCACGATGCACGCGGCGGCGGACGACACCTCCGGCGAGTCGCTGGTGCCGTTCTCGACCGAGCGGGCCATCGACGCGGCCCTCGCGGCCGACGAGGAGGGCTTCGCGCCGCTCCTGGTGGACTTCGCGCACGGCTACGGCGCACGCGCGCGTGCCGACCACCAGACCTTCCTCGACCTGTTCCGCAACGGCCGGATCCCGGGGCTGTGACCTTCGGGACTCACAGGCTTCCTTTAGGAGTCCCTTACCGGCGCGCGTGACAGACTCTGTAGTCACCATGGACATCTCCGGGACCCAGCTCAGAGCCGTACGCGCGGCGCTGTTCACGGCAGTGGTCGTGACGCTCAGCACCGCGTCGCACGTTCTGCTGTCCAGGGCCCCGCTGCCGGTGGCGACCGTGACCGCGGTCGCCACCGGAGTGTTCGTCACCGCGTACGCGCTGGCGGGCCGCGAGCGTGGCTTCGGCCGGATCGCGGCCCTGCTGGTCCCGCTGGAGCTGGCCGCCGACACGGTGTTCACCACCGGCCAGCAGTCCTGTTACGGCAGGGCGGGCGGCCCGGTCGCGGGCCCCCTGCACGCGTTCGGCTTCGACGTGCTGTGCCGGGGCGGCAGCGTGGGCTCGCCGCTGGCCCAGGTGACCGGCGCGCCCGGCCGTGGTGCCGTTGTCCCGCTCGCGGACGCCGGCCCGGCCGCCGCCTGGCTGCTGCTCGCCGCGCACCTCGGCGTGGGGCTGCTGGCCGCCGCCTGGCTGCGCCGGGGCGAGCGGGCCCTGGCCCAGCTGCTGGGCGCGGTCACGGTCACCACCTTCCGGCCGCTGCTGCTGGCGGCGGCATCGGGCACCGTGCGGCTCCTGCCGGTCCGCCGACTGCCGCGCCCGGCCCCCTGGCCGGCCGTCGCCCGCGACCGGCTCCTGGTGCACTCCCTGGGACGGCGTGGACCGCCGCGCTCCCGCGCTCTCGCCCTCGTCTGAGCGGCGACCGCTGAGCACGACCAGTCCCCCACACGTATCCCGCGTACGACGTGTGCGCGTCCCACATGGAGATCAACACTATGAGCAAGCGGAACAGCCAGTCGGCGAAGACGGCGGCCCGGGAGCGGCTGCGCCAGGAGCGCGAGCGGCAGGCCAAGCGCGACAAGGCCAGGCGGCAGATCATCGTGGCCGGCTCGGTCGTGGCCGTGCTGGCGGCGGCGGGCGGCATCGGCTACGCCGTCGTCCAGGCCAACAAGCCGGGCTACTGGGACGGGCTGAAGGACGCCTCCAGCGTCGTCACCCCGGCCAACACCACGGGCACCAAGGGCACCACGGTCGTCATCGGCAAGGACACCGCCAAGAAGACCCTGAAGGTCTACGAGGACCCGCGCTGCCCGGTGTGCGCCCAGTTCGAGCAGACGGTCGGCTCGACGGTGAAGAAGGACGTCGACGGCGGCAAGTACAAGATCCAGTTCGTCGGTGCCACGTTCATCGACCGCGACAACGCGGTGGGCTCCAAGAACGCGCTGAGCGCGCTCGGCGCCGCGCTCAACGTCAGCCCGGAGGCGTTCCTCGAGTACAAGAGCGCGCTCTACTCGGCCAAGTTCCACCCGGACGAGCAGACGGACAAGTTCAAGAGCGACGACTACCTCATCAAGGTCGCCGACACCGTTCCCGCGCTCAAGAACAACGCCAAGTTCGAGAACGCGGTCAAGAAGGGCACGTACGACGCCTGGGCGATGGCGATGTCCAAGACCTTCGACGACAACAAGGACGGCGTGTCCGGCACGCCGAGCTTCGTCATGGACGGCAAGAAGCTCACCGCCGACAGCCAGGGCAACCCGCCCATGACGGTGGCCGACTACAACCGGGTGGTGGACGCGGCCCTCAAGGGCTGATCCTCACTGGCCCTCCGTCAGAACCGGAGCACCGTGTGAAGAGCGGGCGAACTTTCGGAGTTCGCCCGCTCTCGCGTATACCGATCAGTAACCTGATCGGTCGTGACCAGTCGATACAGATCATCCGAGGCACACCAAGGCCTCAACTCCCTTTCGCCCCGCCGCCGTACGGTCGTCAAGGCCGCGGCGGCGACGGCTGTGCTGGCCGGCCCGCTCGCCGCCACCCTTCCGGCTCGCGCGGCCGACCAGGCCCCCGCCTTCCTGCACGGCGTCGCCTCCGGCGACCCGCTGCCCGACGGCATCCTGCTGTGGACCCGGGTGACTCCGGTGCCCGAGGCGATACCCGGTTCCGGACTCGGCCCGGACACCGAGGTCGGCTGGGTCGTCGCCCGGGACAAGGCGCTCACCGACGTCGTCGCCAAGGGCTCGACCACCGCCAGGGCCGCGACCGACCACACCGTCAAGGCCGACATCCGCGGCCTGGCCCCGGCCACCGACTACTGGTTCCGCTTCTCCGCCGGCGGCACCGACTCCCCGGTGGCGCGTACCCGCACCGCGCCGGCGGCGGACGCCGCCGTGTCCTCCCTGCGCTTCGGCGTGGTCTCCTGCGCCAACTGGGAGGCCGGCTACTTCGCCGCCTACCGCCACCTCGCGGCCCGCGGCGACCTGGACGCCTGGCTGCATCTGGGCGACTACGTCTACGAGTACAAGTCCGGTGAGTACGCGGCCCGGGGCAAGGTCGTACGGCCGCACGCGCCGGCGAACGAGATCCTCACCCTCGCCGACTACCGGATCCGGCACGCCAAGTACAAGACCGACCCCGACCTGCAGGCCCTGCACGTGAAGGCGCCGGTCATCGCGATCTGGGACGACCACGAGTTCGCCGACAACGCCTGGTCCGGCGGCGCGGTGAACCACACCGAGGGCGCCGAGGGCGCCTGGTCGGCCCGTCAGGCCGCGGCCAAGCAGGCCTACTTCGAGTGGATGCCGGTCCGCCCCGCCATCGCGGGCACCACCTACCGGCGGCTGCGTTTCGGCAAGCTCGCCGACCTCTCCCTGCTGGACCTGCGCTCCTTCCGCTCCCAGCAGGCCTCCACGGCCAGCGGTTCGGTGGACGACCCGGACCGTACGCTCACCGGCCGCGCGCAACTCGACTGGCTCAAGGCGGGCCTGAAGGCCTCCGACACCAAGTGGCGGCTGGTCGGCAACTCCGTGATGATCTCGCCGTTCGCCGTCGGCTCCCTCTCCGCGGACCTGCTGAGGCCGCTCGCCAAGCTGCTGGGCCTGCCGCAGGAGGGCATCGCCGTCAACACCGACCAGTGGGACGGCTACACCGACGACCGGCGCGAACTCCTCGCCCATCTGCGCTCGAACGCCATCGGCAACACCGTCTTCCTGACCGGTGACATCCACATGGCGTGGGCCAACGACGTGCCGGTGGACGCGGGCACCTACCCGCTGTCGGCGTCGGCGGCCACCGAGTTCGTGGTCACGTCGGTCACCTCCGACAACCTCGACGACATCGTGAAGGTGCCCGAGGGCACCGTCTCGGCGGTCGCGTCGCCGGTCATCAGGGCCGCCAACCGGCACGTCCACTGGGTGGACACCGACCGGCACGGCTACGGCGTGCTGGACATCACCGCCGACCGCGCGCAGATGGACTACTACGTCCTGTCCGACCGCACCGACGCGAACGCGACCTCCGCCTGGGTGCGTTCGTACCGCACGCGCAGCGGCACGCAGAAGGTCGAGCGCACCTACGACCCGGTGTAGCCGTCCGCTCCGGGCGCGGCTACAGACTGTCGAGGAAGCCGAGCGCCACCCGCCAGGTGGCCTCGGCGGCCTCCTCGTCGTAGTCCGGCAGGCCGGGGTCGGTGTAGACGTGACCGGCTCCGGCGTACCGGTAGACCTCCACGTCCGCGCCCGCCCGGCCCATGTGCAGGTACCAGGCGCTCAGCCAGTCGTCGGTCTCGAACGGGTCCGGCTCGGCCACGTGCAGCTGCACCGGCAGCTCGTCCACGTGCGCGTTCGGGGCGATGTCCGACGTGCCGTGCAGGAGCAGCAGGCCCCGGGCCCGCTCGTCGCCGAGGGCCAGCGTCTGGGCCACGGACGCGCCGAGCGAGAACCCGGCGTACACGAGACCGCGCTCGGAGTAGGGCGCCGCCGCCAGCACGGCCCGCTTCAGCAGCTCCTCCTTGCCGATCCGCTCGTTGAACTCCATGCCCTCCTCGACCGTCCCGAACGTGCGCCCCTCGAAGAGGTCGGGCGTCCACACCTCGTGGCCCGCCGCGCGCAGCCGGTCGGCGGCCTCGCGCACCGCCGGCCTGAGCCCGTAGGTCGAGTGAAAGAGCATGATGTTCATGAGGCCATGGTGCCAGCCGGGCCGGACGAGGCCGGAACCGCCGTACCCAGATGCGCGGCGAACTCACATGTTCATGCCTGCCGACCAACGGTTAGGAGCGGAGGCATGGAGAACGTACTCCGCCCTCTGATCGTGATCGGCAGCTCCGTCGTGCTCACCCTGGCCATCGGCTGGGTGACGGACCTGCTGCTGCGCAAGGCCGACGCCCGAGATTCCGACACCCCGCTATGGGAGCTGCTGCGGCGTGGCCGCATCCCCTACCAACTGGTCCTCTGCGCCGCCATGCTCAGAGGCTCCTACGACCAGGCCGAACTGCTGGAGCAGCATCGGGCCGGCATCGGCCGGACGCTGACGCTGGTCCTCATCGGGTCCGCCGCCTGGCTGGTGATCCGGATCGCGGCGGCGATCGTCGAGACCTCGTACAGCCGCTACGCACGCGCCCACCGGGACGTGGCCCGGGTGCGCCGGGTGCGCACCCAGGTGGAGCTGATCATGCGGGTGGTATCGGCGATCGTCATCGTGGTGGCCGCCGCCTCGATGCTGCTGACGTTCCCGGCGATGCGCGCGGCCGGTGCCTCGCTGCTGGCCTCCGCCGGCATCCTCGGCATCGTCGCCGGTGTCGCCGCCCAGTCGACCCTGTCCAACCTGTTCGCGGGGCTGCAGATCGCCTTCGGTGACATGGTGCGCATCGGCGACACGGTCGTCGTGAACGAGGAGTGGGGCACGGTCGAGGAGATCACCCTGACCTTCCTGACGGTGCGGACCTGGGACGAGCGGCGGATCACGATGCCGGTGTCGTACTTCACGTCCAACCCGTTCGAGAACTGGTCGCGGGGCACCCCGCAGATGACGGGCATCGTCTACTGGCACCTGGACCACAGCGCGCCGATCGAGGCGATGCGCGAGAAGCTCCGCGACATCCTGCGCCAGTGCCCGGCCTGGGACGGCCGCGCCTACAACCTGGTGGTGACCGACTCCACACCGAACACCATCCAGGTTCGCGCCCTGGTGACCGCCAAGGACGCGGACGACATCTGGACGGTACGGGTCGCCGTGCGCGAGGAGATGATCACCTGGCTGTCGGCGGAGCACCCCTACGCGCTCCCCCGGGTCAACACCTCGGACGCGGTCCTCGCCCCCAACCGCATTCCGTCGCCCGACCGCGCGACGCTCCGCAGGGCATACGAGTTCCCGCGCACCGGCCGGGGCTGACCGGGCGCCTGGCCGGTGCCCGCGCACGGCACCGCCGTCGGCCTGGCCACTCCGCGCGGTGAGGTGGCCGGCGCCCGTCGAAGCGAGGGCGCCGGCCACATCGCGGGGTGAGCCCCGGCGCCACCGGTGTCAGCGCAGGCTGCGCACGTCGAGGTGGCGCAGCACCCGGTCCACGATCTCCGGATCGGCGCCCGGCTCGCTGCGCGCCGCCAGCACCTCGTGCCGCGCGGCGCTCAGCATCTCGCCCTGGATCCGCCGCACCCGCTTCAGCCGCCGCGCCCGCTGGTGCTGCGCCTCCCGGCGTTCCTCCTCGCCCATGTCCGGGCTGATCCGGATGCCGATGTCGAAGGCCCGCCGCAGCATCTGCTCAGAGAGCTCCTCGGGCATCTCCTCCACCTGCTCGATCTCCCGCAGCCTGCGCTTCGCGGCCCCGGCGGCCCGCACCGCCAGCTCCTTCTCGAACTCCGACTCCCGCTCGGAGTCGGCCCGCACCCCCAGCCGCCGCACCAGCCACGGCAGCGTCAGGCCCTGCAGCACCAGCGTGACGATGATCACCCCGAAGGCGATGAACACGAGCTCGTCCCGGTCGGGGAACGGCTTGCCGGCGTCGGTCTCCAGCGGGATGGCCAGCACCAGCGCCACCGAGGCCACCCCGCGCATCCCGGACCACCACATGACGACGGTCTCCCGCCAGCTCATGGGGATCTCCTCCTCGATGTCCCGCCGGGCGTGCAGCCGCTTGGTCAGCCAGGTGGCGGGCAGCAGCCACAGCAGCCGTACGACCACCACCACGCCCGCGATCGCCGCCGCCCAGCCGAGCAGCTCACCCCAGCGCCCGGACGCCGTCCGGATGGCGTTGTGCAGCTCGAGACCGATCAGCCCGAAGGCGACGCCGGTGACGAGCGTGTCGATGATGTCCCAGAAGGTGTGTCCGGCCAGCCGGGTCAGCACGTCGTCGGCGTCGGTGGCGTACTCGGAGAGGAAGAGCGCGGTGGTGAGCACCGCGAGCACCCCGGAACCGTGCAGTTCCTCGGCGAGCACGTAGGAGGCGAAGGGCACCAGCAGGGTGAGCCCGATCTGCAGCGTGGGGTCGCCGAGCCAGTCCATCAACTTGTTCGCGAACCAGCCCAGCGCCAGCCCGACGGCGACCGCGACCACGGCGGACAGGACCAGGTCGAGCCCGGCGTCCCACGCGGAGAACTCCCCGCTCACAGCGGCGGCGACTGCCACGTGGTAAAGCACGATGGCCGTCACGTCGTTGAAGAGCCCCTCGCCCTCCAGGATCGACACCAGGCGGCGCGGAAGTCCGAGCTGCCCGGCGACGGCGGTGGCGGCGACCGGGTCCGGCGGGGCGATCAGCGCGCCCAGCACCACGGCGGCGGCGACGGGCAGCCCGGGCACGATGGCGTGGGCGACCGCGGCCACGCAGAACGTCGTCACGAAGACCAGGGCGACGGCCAGCAGGAAGATCGGCCGCTTGTTCGCCGTGAACTGCCGCCAGGAGGTGCGGCGTACGGCGGCGTAGAGCAGCGGCGGCAGCAGCGCGGGCAGGATCAGCTCGGGCGGGAACTCCACGTTGGGCACGAAGTCGGCCACCGCGAGGACGCCGCCGAGCAGGGTCATCAGCACCGGCGCCGGCACCCCGAACCGGTTCCCGACGGGAACGCTCAGCAGGGCCCCGAGCAACAGCACGAACAACAGGGCCAACTGATCCACGGCAAGCGCTCCGGGAGTCGACGATCACACGGCAGGTCTCCAGCCTGCCACGACGCTCGCGCCCCGGCCGTACCGGCGGTCTAGAGGACGCGCCGCATGGCCCGGTGCGGGATCCCCGCGTCCGGGAACTCCGGGCCGTACGTCTCGTACCCGAGACGCTCGTAAAAACCCAGGGCCTGGATCTGCGCGTGCAGGTCCACCGCGGCCAGGCCACGCGCGCGTGCCGCCTCCTCGACGGCCCGCACCAGGGCCGCGCCGACGCCGAGACCGCGCGCCGGACGGGCGACGGCGAGCCGGCCGAGGGAGCCCACCGCGGCGTCCCCGCCGGTCTTCGCGGCGGCGGCCTCGCCGTACAGCAGACGTCCGGTGCCGAGCGGCACGCCGTCCTCACGGACGGCGAGAACATGGACCGCGACGGCGTCGTAGGCGTCGTACTCGATGTCCTGGGCTACGCCCTGCTCGACGACGAACACCTCCTTGCGCACCGCGAAGCAGGCCTCCCGGTCGGCGGGGTCCTCGGCGACGCGGACGGTGTACGGCGCGCTCACGCGTACGTCTCCTCGCGGACCTGGTCGAGGGCCTGCTGCAGGTCCTCGGGGTAGTCGCAGCCGAACTCCACCCACTGCCCGTCGCCGGGGTGCTCGAAGCCGAGCCGCACGGCGTGCAGCCACTGGCGGGTCAGGCGCAGCCGCTTGGCGAGGGTCGGGTCGGCGCCGTAGGTGAGGTCGCCTACGCAGGGGTGGCGGTGGGCGGACATGTGGACGCGGATCTGGTGGGTGCGGCCGGTCTCCAGCTTCACGTCGAGCAGGGAGGCGGCGCGGAATGCCTCGATGAGGTCGTAGTGCGTCACGGAGGGCTTGCCTTCGGCCGTGACCGCCCACTTGTAGTCGTGGTTCGGGTGGCGGCCGATGGGCGCGTCGATGGTGCCGCTCGTCGGGTCCGGGTGGCCCTGGACGAGAGTGTGGTAGCGCTTGTCGACCGTGCGCTCCTTGAACTGGCGCTTGAGCGAGGTGTACGCCCGCTCCGACTTGGCGACCACCATCAGGCCGGACGTGCCCACGTCCAGGCGGTGCACGATGCCCTGGCGCTCGGCGGCGCCGGAGGTGGAGATCCGGTAGCCGGCGGCGGCGAGGCCGCCGATGACGGTCGGGCCGCTCCAGCCCGGCGAGGGGTGCGCGGCCACACCGACCGGCTTGACGATCACGACCACGTCGTCGTCGTCGTGCACGATCTCCATGCCCTCGACCGGCTCGGCGACCACCTGCACGGGCACCGGGGCCTGCGGCATCTCGACCTCGAGCCAGGCGCCGCCGCGCACCCGCTCGGATTTGCCGACCACCGTGCCGTCGACCTGCACCTTGCCTGCCGCGGCGAGTTCCGCCGCCTTCGTACGGGAGAAGCCGAACATGCGGGAGATGGCGGCGTCGACGCGCTCGCCCTCCAAGCCGTCGGGCACGGGCAGGGTACGGATCTCGGGAATCGTGCTCACCCGTCGAGTATGCCGGACGGCTCCGCCTGCCCCGAACGAGCCTGTGGACAACGGTCCCGGGCCGGGGCCGGTCTCAGTCCTTGTGGACGGTGCCGTCCGGGTCCAGACCGCGGAACGACAGCAGCACGATCAGGATGCCGCCGCACACGATCGCCGAGTCGGCCAGGTTGAACACCGCGAAGCCCTTCGGCGCGATGAAGTCCACCACCTCGCCCTGGAAGACGCCGGGCGCCCGGAAGATGCGGTCGGTGAGGTTGCCGAGCGCACCACCGAGCAGCAGGCCGAGCGCGATCGCCCAGGGCAGGCTGTAGAGCTTGCGGGCGAGGCGGACGATCACCACGATCACCGCGGCCGCGATCAGCGTGAAGATGATCGTGAAGGCGGCTCCGAAGCCGAAGGCCGCGCCCGGGTTGCGGATGGCGTGCAGCTCCAGCCAGTCCCCGACCACCTGGACCGGCGCGTGGTGCTCCAGCTTCGCCACCACCAGCATCTTGCTGATGAGGTCGAGGGCGTACGCGAACACGGCCACCGCGAACAGCACGGCGATCCGGCGCCCGCGTCCGCTCCGCTGCCGCGCCGGCGCCGTCTGCTCGCCGGTCCCGGGCGTACCGGACGCGCCGGACCCGGCGGGTGCTTCGGCCGCCGCCGTCCGCTCGCCGCTGTCGTCCGGGGTGTCCGGCGTACCGATGATGCGCTCCGCCTCTGCCACGTGAGTCCCTCAACCTAGGTGCCTGACTGAGGACGAGAGTACGTCACGCCCCGGCCGGCCCCGGCGCTCAGGAGCGGCGTTCCTGTTTCTGCTTGCACTCCACGCACAGGGTGGCCCTCGGGAACGCCTGCATACGCGCCTTGCCGATGGGATCGCCGCAGTTCTCGCACAGTCCGTAGGTGCCCGCGTCCAGCCGTTCCAGGGCGTGCTCGTTCTGGGTCAGCATCTCGCGCGCGTTGGCGGCCAGCGCCATCTCGTGCTCGCGCGTGATGTTCTTGGTGCCGGTGTCGGCCTGGTCGTCGCCGGCGCCGTCACCGGAGTCGCGCATCAGGCCGACGAGGGCGGTCTCGGACGAGCTGATCTCGGTGCGCAGCCGGTCCACCTCGGACGACAGTTCGGCGCGGGCCTCGGCGACCTCCTCGGGGGTCCAGGGGTCCTCGCCGGGGCGTACCGCCAGATCGCCGGGTTCCGCCGCGGCGAGCCGCGCCTTGGGAACGGCGCTCTGCTTCGCCGCGGCCGTGCCAGGAGTCTTCTTCGCAACCACTGTCGTGGCTCCCGTCTGCTTCGCGGCCCGCGCCGCGCCCGCCTTCTTGGCCGTGCTCTTGCCGGCCGCCTCCGAGGAGGGGCCCTCGGTGGCCGTCCGCTCGGTGACGGCCGCTTCTCCGCCCGCCTTTCCGGTCGCCGCGTGCGCGGCCGCTTTCCCTGCACCCGTCTTCACGGCGGCCGTGTCCTTCCCGGCCGTGCCCTCGACGGCAGATCCCTTCCCTCCCGCGCCCTTTCCGACCACTTTCCCGGTGACCACTTTCCCGGCGGCCGTCTTCTTCACGGCCGTCTTCTTCACGGTCGCCTCCTCACCGGCCGTCCCCTTCGAAGCCTTCCCTGTGGCCGCCGTGTGCTTCCGGGCCGGATTCCCGACGGCCGCGCCCGTCCCGGTCGCCTCCGCACCGGTCACGTCCTTCGTCCCCCTCCCCTTCGCAGCCGTCTCCCTGGCCGCCGCCCGCTTGTGGGCCGGCTTCCCGCCGACCGTTTCCTCGGCCGCCGCCCTGGCCGGCTGCTCCACGCTCATGCTCCCGACCGCCGCCTTCTTCGCGCTCGTCTTCTTCGCGCTCGTCTTCTTCGCGTCCGCCTTGTCCGCGCCCGCCTTCTTGCCGGCCGCCTGCTCGGCAGCGCCGGCCGGCTTCCTGGCCTTGGCCTTCGTGGCTGCCCCGTTATCGGCGACCCCCTTCTTGGCGGCCCCCTTCTTGGCGGCCTTTTCCGCGGAGTCCCCTTGCTCGGCGGCACTCTCCGTGGGGGCACCCTCCTCAGCGGCGCCTGTCCTCGCCGCCCTCTTCTTGACCGCCGTCTTCGTGGCGCCGTCCTCGGTGGCCGTGCCCTTGCCGGCCGCGGTCCTCGCGGCCGCCTTCCCGGCCGGCGCCTTCTCCGGCCCCTTCCCGGCCGGCGTCACCTCGGCGGCAGCTCTCCCAGCCGACGTCCCCTCGGCGGAAGCCCTCCCAGCCGACGTCCCCTCGGCCGGAGCCTTCCCGGCCGACGCCCGTTTCCCGGTGGACGCACCGGCCTTCGTGCCGCCACCGGCACGCGCCGGGCTGCTTCCCGTCCCCGTCCCGGTGGACGCGGGCGTCCCGGCGGACGCCGCCGCGTGGTGCCGCTTCGCGTCGGCCGCCGTTGCCCGGGCCGTCCTCACCGGCCTCGCCCGCCCGGCCGGGACGGCATCCGCGCGCGTGGTCTTCCTGCCGCCGGCTCCCCCGGCCTCGCCGCCGGAGGCGGCCGCGCCACTGGAGCGGCCGGACGCCGGCTGCTGTACGGCGGGCTTCTTCGCCACCATGGCCGCGGCCCCTTCACATACCGTGATCTTGCTCGCGAATCGTGCTGGGACGATAAATCGACTTGAGTCCCGCGGCAACGGGGCACACCGCCCGATTCGCCCGCCCGCATCCCCCGAGCAGCGGACCTGCAACCGTTGTGCCCCGCTCCCCGCCGGGTAATCCGCGAAGCGGAGCGCGCCATGGCGCGAGCGCCTCCCCCCTCGCCATTCGGGTCATCCCGCCCGCTCTCCTCCCCGCCTCCTCACGCGCGCGGGAAAAGCGGTCGGCCGCTGTCCGCGCGGCGCCGTACACTGGGCGGAGCGAGAAGCATGGATGGGGACGAGTAGCGGCGTACGCAGCGCAGAGCGACCCGGGGACGGTGTGAGCCCGGGGGCGAGCGCGACGTGAAGATCACCCCGGAGCCGCCGGAAGAAAGCCGTGGCAGCCGCCACGGCGAGTAGAACCGGCTTCGCGACCCCAATGAGGGGGCTCACCGGCGCGGACGGCGCGGCGGGGAGCCAAGGAGGGTGGTACCGCGGGAGCGCGCCGCACACGGCGTGGACAGGAAAGAGCTCTCGTCCCTCCGACGGAAGGCAGCAAGTCCGTTGGAGGATGCTCGCAGATGACAGCGCCGACGTACCGCCAGGTGCCCGCCCAGGTCGACCTGCCCGCGCTTGAGCACGCCGTGCTCGACTTCTGGCGCGAGCAGAAGATCTTCGCCAAGAGCCTGGAGCAGTCCGAGGGACGCCCCGAGTGGGTGTTCTACGAGGGCCCGCCCACCGCGAACGGCATGCCCGGCGCCCACCACATCGAGGCCCGCGTCTTCAAGGACGTCTTTCCGCGCTTCCGCACCATGCGCGGTTACCACGTGGCCCGCAAGGCCGGCTGGGACTGCCACGGCCTCCCCGTGGAGCTGGCCGTCGAGAAGGAGCTCGGCTTCTCCGGCAAGCAGGACATCGAGGCGTACGGCATCGCCGAGTTCAACGCCAGGTGCCGCGAGTCGGTGACCCGGCACACGGACGCCTTCGAAGAGCTCACGACCCGCATGGGCTACTGGGCCGACCTCCAGGACCCGTACCGCACGATGGACCCCGAGTACATCGAGTCCGTCTGGTGGTCGCTGAAGGAGATCTTCGACAAGGGCCTGCTGGTCCAGGACCACAGGGTCGCCCCCTGGTGCCCGCGCTGCGGCACCGGCCTGTCCGACCACGAGCTGGCGCAGGGCTACGAGACGGTCGTGGACCCGTCCGTGTACGTCCGCTTCCCGCTCACCTCCGGTCCGCTGGCCGGCGAGGCCGCGCTCCTGGTGTGGACGACGACCCCCTGGACCCTGGTGTCCAACACCGCGGTCGCCGCGCACCCCGAGGTCACCTACGTCGTCGCCACCGACGGCCAGGAGAGGATCGTCGTCGCCGAGCCGCTCGTCGGCAAGGCGCTCGGCGAGGGCTGGGAGACCACCGGCCAGTCCTTCACCGGCGCCGAGATGGAGCGCTGGACCTACCGGCGCCCCTTCGAGCTGGTCGAGTTCCCGGAGCCGGCGCACTACGTGGTGAACGCCGAGTACGTGACCACCGAGGACGGTACGGGTCTGGTCCACCAGTCCCCCGCGTTCGGTGAGGACGACCTCAAGGTCTGCCGCTCCTACGGCCTGCCCGTGGTGAACCCGGTCCGTCCGGACGGCACCTTCGAGGAGGACGTCCCGCTCGTCGGCGGCGTCTTCTTCAAGAAGGCCGACGAGAAGCTCACCGAGGACCTGAAGGAGCGCGGCCTGCTCTTCCGGCACCTGCCGTACGAGCACAGCTACCCGCACTGCTGGCGCTGCCACACCGCGCTGCTGTACTACGCGCAGCCGTCCTGGTACATCCGCACCACCGCGATCAAGGACCGTCTGCTCCAGGAGAACGAGAAGACGAACTGGTTCCCGGACACGGTCAAGCACGGCCGGTACGGCGACTGGCTGAACAACAACATCGACTGGGCGCTGTCCCGCAACCGCTACTGGGGCACCCCGCTGCCCATCTGGCGCTGCGAGGAGGGCCACCTCACCTGTGTCGGCTCGCGCGCGGAGCTGTCCGAGCTGACCGGCACCGACCAGTCGAACCTCGACCCGCACCGGCCCTACATCGACGACGTCACCTTCGTCTGCCGACACGAGGACTGCGGCCTGACGGCCACGCGCGTGCCGGAGGTCATCGACGCCTGGTACGACTCGGGTTCGATGCCGTTCGCGCAGTGGGGCTACCCGTACAAGAACAAGGAGCTGTTCGAGGCCCGCTACCCGGCGCAGTTCATCTGCGAGGCCATCGACCAGACCCGCGGCTGGTTCTACACGCTGATGGCCGTCGGCACGCTGGTGTTCGACAAGTCGTCGTACGAGAACGTCGTCTGCCTGGGCCACATCCTCGCCGAGGACGGCCGCAAGATGTCCAAGCACCTGGGCAACATCCTGCAGCCGATCCCGCTCATGGACCAGCACGGCGCCGACGCGGTGCGCTGGTTCATGGCGGCCGGCGGCTCCCCGTGGGCGGCCCGCCGCGTCGGCCACGGCACCATCCAGGAGGTCGTCCGCAAGACGCTGCTGACGTACTGGAACACGGTCGCCTTCCAGGCCCTGTACGCCCGCACGTCCGAGTGGGCGCCGTCCGCCGCCGACCCGGCCCCGGCCGAGCGTCCGCTGCTGGACCGCTGGCTGCTGTCCGAACTGCACGCGCTCACCGACCAGGTGACGCAGTCCCTGGAGGCGTACGACACCCAGCGCGCCGGCAAGCTGCTGTCCGCGTTCGTGGACGACCTGTCGAACTGGTACGTCCGCCGCTCCCGCCGCCGCTTCTGGCAGGGCGACAAGGCGGCGCTGCGGACGCTGCACGAGGTGCTGGAGACCGTCACGAAGCTGATGGCGCCGATCACCCCGTTCATCACCGAGCGGGTGTGGCAGGACCTGGTGGTGCCGGTGAGCCCGGGCGCCCCCGAGTCGGTCCACCTGGCGACCTGGCCCGAGGCGGACCTGTCGGCGATCGACCCGGAGCTGTCCAGGCAGATGGTCCTGGTCCGCCGCCTGGTGGAACTCGGCCGTGCCACGCGCGCGGAGTCGGGCGTCAAGACCCGCCAGCCGCTGTCCCGGGCGCTGATCGCCGCCACCGGCTTCGAGGCCCTGGACCGGGAGCTGCACGCGCAGATCACGGAGGAGCTGAACGTCTCCTCGCTGGCGTCCCTCTCCGAAGTCGGCGGTTCGCTGGTCGACACGACGGCCAAGGCCAACTTCCGTGCTCTGGGCAAGCGGTTCGGCAAGCGGGTGCAGGACGTGGCCAAGGCGATCGCGAACGCGGACGCGGCCGCGCTCTCCCTCGCCCTGCGCGCGGGCACGGCGTCGGTGGAGGTAGACGGGGAGACGGTCACCCTGGCCCCCGACGAGGTGATCATCACGGAGACCCCGCGCGAGGGCTGGTCGGTGGCCTCCGACTCCGGTGCCACGGTGGCGCTGGACCTGGAGATCACGGAGGAGCTGCGGCAGGCGGGCCTCGCCCGTGACGCGATCCGGCTGATCCAGGAGGCCCGCAAGAACAGCGGCCTGGACGTCGCCGACCGCATCGCGCTGCGCTGGACCTCCACGGACCCGGCGGTCATCGCGGCCCTCTCGGAGCACGCCGGCCTGATCGCCGAGGAGGTCCTGGCGACCGATTTCGCCCAGGGCGAGGCCGACGCCGGCTACGGCGAGCCGTTCACGGACGAGGGCCTGTCCCTCACGTTCCGGCTCCGCAAGGCGTAGTCGCCGGAAGAGCACGAAGGCCCGGTTCCCCACGGTGCTTTCTAGGGGTCGTTGCAACACGTGGTCGTGTTGATCAGGCCGCGAGCAGTTTATGCAGGCGCTCGGCTGGGGTTTCCCAGCCGAGCGTT
>NZ_JBEYRK010000025.1:0-123961 GCF_040704065.1 Streptomyces sp. NPDC047869 | reverse complement strand
GAGGTCGTCAAGGAGGCCACCCTCGGTCTGGGCGCCGACAACGGCTGCGAATGCGTCGGCTACCAGGCACACGACCCCCAGGGACACGAGGACGCCAGCCTCACGCTCAACGGCCTGATCGACTCGGTCAGGTTCACCGGCGACATCGGCGTGGTGGGCGTGTTCCTGCCCCAGGACCCCGGCGGCGCGGAGGCCCAGAACGAGCTCGAAGCCCAGGGCAAGGTCCCCATCGACTTCGGCATGATGTGGTTCAAGGGCCAGCAGATGGGGACCGGGCAGGCGCCGGTGAAGAGGTACAACCGGGCACTGCGGGACCTGATCGCCGGCGGGAAGGCGAAGCCGAGCTTCGTCGTCTCCCACGAACTCAGCCTGGACGACGCCCCCACCGGCTACGAGCACTTCGACGCCCGTGACGAGGGCTGGACCAAGGTGGTCCTGCACCCCGACGGACACGGCAACGGCCACAAGCGGTAAGAGACTCGGGGCCGCCGTCCCACCTGTGTCCCTCGGACCGGTCCGCGGGACGGGTGGCGATCCGCCCGTCCGCCGGACGGGGCTGGGGGCAGTCGCCGCGCTCCGGCCGGACCTGAACCAACAGCGATTGCCCGCGCTCCGGCCCGGAGGACGGACGGCGGACGCTCAGCAGTGTCCGCAGGGGCAGCACCCCGTCCGGCGGCTGCGGCCGCCAGCCAGTTCGCGGGCCGTGTGGGAGGCTTCCTTGCCCGATGGCTGCCGCACCTCAACCAGGCCGACGCGACCCGGCAGGGCGTTCCGGCCAGGCGGACACCCGTGACGTGGCCGCGGGCCTTCGGGGAGGTCGTGCGATCTGGGCTCAAGATCGAGGAGACGCGGCTGGAGCCCCTGCTCGCGCTGCGTGCGGCCGCTGGGGTGGCGATCGTCATCGGGCCGACGCTGTGGCTGATCTCCCCTGCCTATGCCGCGTCCGCCGCCCTCGGCGCCTACTCCGCGGGTGGGGCCACCTTCCAGCGCAGCTGGCGTCCACGCAAGGTGGTCGCGCTCGGCGCGGGCGCGGGGCTGGCGCTCAGCACATTCGTGGGCTACCTGGCGGCGGGGCGACTCGTGACGTTCCTGCCGCTGCTGGCCGTATGGGCCTTTGCCGCGGGAATGGCGTGGGCCGTCGGATCGACCGCTGGGATCGTCGCAGCGACGACCGTGGGCAGCATGCTCGTGACCATCACCTTGCCCACGAGCATCGGGCGAGCACTGGAGCACGCCGGAGTCATCGCACTCGGGGGCGTGACGCAGGCCGTGTTGATCCTGCTGTTCCCGATCCGGCGTTGGGGAGCGCATCGTGACGCGCTCGCCGACGCCCTGGCCGCCGTGGCGGACTACGCCCGCCGGTTGCGGCACGACCCGACCGCCCCGTTCGACCCGGAGCCGTTGATGACGGCCCGGGACGCGGCTGCCGTGACGCCGTCACAGGCTCGCACCCGTCCCCCCGTCCTGCACGGCCCCCGGGGACTCGCCGAGCGCATTCGGCCGGTCGTCGCCGCGCTCGCCGACCCGGACGTGGGCGCCCCGGCGGAGGGACCCGGGCGGGACCGCGCGCGGGAGTTGCTCGACGCGGCCGCCGACGTCCTGGATGCGGCCGCCCGTTCGATCCGCCGCGGCACTCCCGCCGAGGTGCGGCCCGAGAGCATGGATGCCCTGCGCGTCGACGAGGAGCACGAGGTGCTGGAGGGCCCCGCGCGGCAAGCCGCCGAGCGGCTCGTGGAACTGCTCGGCGAGGCGTTGGAGATCGCCGGGAGCGGCTGCGCGCCCGGGAGGACGCCCACGCCGCCCGGCCTCGCCGGCGCCCAGTTCCTGGTGCGCCCGACAATGCTCCGGCTGGTCCCGGTCGTCGTACGGGCGGTCCGCCGTGAGCTCCGCCGGGACTCGCCCGTGTTCCGGCACGCCGTCCGCCTGGCGGCGGTGGCCACGCTCGGCTATCTGATCGCCGCCCGGCTCCCACTGGGCCACGGCTACTGGGCGCCAATCGCCTCGGTGATGGTGATGCGGCCGGACTTCCACCGGACGTACGCGCGTGCGGTGGCCCGTCTCGCCGGGACCCTGGCCGGGGTCGCGCTCGCCACCGGGATAGTGCGGGCCCTGGGCCCGGACGCCCATGTGTCCGGCGCGCTGGCGGTGGTCTCGGCAGGCGTGTCGTACACGCTGAACCGTACCGGCTACGCCTACTCCCAGTGCTTCACCGCCGCGTACGTCGTCTTCCTGCTCGGCATGGGAGGCCAGGCATGGGAGCAGACAGTCCCGGAGCGGGTGGTGCTCACCCTGCTCGGCGGGGCCCTGGCAATGCTGGCGTACGTGGTGTTCCCCGCATGGGAGACACCCCGGCTGCCGGGCCGGCTTGCGGACTGGCTCGCCGCCAACGGCCGCTACGCGGCCGCGGTGCTCCGCAACTACGCCGAACCGACCCGGGAGCATCACGCCGACATGCGCAGGGCACTGCTGGAGAGCAGGGAGGCGCGTGCCGCCTGGCAGGAGGCATACGACCGGGCAAGGCAGGAACCGGTACGCCCCAGGGGTCTGACGTCGCGCGAGGCGCAGGAGGCGCAGGAGGCGCTCAAGGGGTTCGGCCGCGCGGCGATGCTCATGGAGAGCCACGTCCCGCGGGCCGACAGCCGTTTCGTCCCCGAGGCGGAGCGGTTCGCCGAGGCCCTGGAGGCGGACACCGCAAAGGCAGCAGTCGCCGTGCGCGAGCACAGAAATCCGGACTGGGGACGCGTGGAGGAGGCGCTCCACGAGTGGGAGGACGCCGCCGCCGGCAATGGGAGCCCGGTCGTGCGGCGCGAAGCGGAACTGCAAAAACGGGCCCTGGAAGACCTCGCGACTGCCGTGAGCCGTACACCCCTGGAACGGGACGTCGGCTCTGCTCGCGAGGACCAGCGGGTGCGGGCGACCCTGGCTGCGGAAGGTGATGGATCAGGACCCGGGCACCGAGGTGGATGACGGCGCCGGCGACGGGGAGCGCCGCGCCTCCTGGAGCGGGAAATAGTCTCCCGGCCGCGTCGAGCGCCGCCACACGTACGCCGCTGTCGCCATCACGAGGATCAGACCCGCCAGGATCAGCAGTTCGACGCCCTCGACGTTCCACCGGAAGGACTTCTCCGCCTCGGCCGTCACGATGAGCACCTTGCGGATGCCGGCAATCAGGCCGACGACGAGGAAAGGCTCCGCATCGAGGGTCTGGTTCCTGATGGTGAGGCGGACGGTGTGGAGCAGCTCGGCCACGATGAACAGCACAAGGCTGTTGTCCAGGGCGGAGAGAACGACCGTCTCCTCGCGGTACGGCCCCTGGACCGACCTGATGACGTCGTGGATGACCCCAACGCTCAGGAGCCCCGCGAGCAGGACGAGGAGCGCCGCGACGACGAGGTGGATGCCGTCCTCGACGAGCTGCAGGAGGCCCTGTACCCGGCCGCCCTCAATCTTCGGGAGAATGGGTCGCACAGTCAGCATGCTAGGGGTGCCCCGGCCGACAGGCGCGGCGTGCTGCCGAACGGGTGGACCAGCGGACCCCTTCTCTGTGCCAGGAGGGTCCTGCCCTCCGATATGGCCCGGAACCTCGTCTTGAAGCGACGCGGCTGACACGTGGCCTCCTACGCCAGAGCGGGCGCGGCACGCCCGGTCACGCCGTGTTTGCGGCGCGCACGCCAACACCGCACAACGGCACCTCGTCGGGCTTGAGGGTTGTGCGGAACATCTGTTCACGCTCGTGAGTGGGACCCCGCCTGCGCTCCGGCGCGAATCGGGCCGTTGCAACGACGCCGACCAGGCACCCGGGCTTGGCGCCCCGCACGGTCCGCGCTTGACCTTCGAGTCGGGTCGAAGGTCTACCGTCGGCGACATGGCGAACTACCGCATCTCGCAGTTGGCCGAACGCTCCGGCGTTCCGGCGACAACGCTGCGCTTCTACGAGAGTGCCGGGCTGTTGCCGGCCGAGCGGACCGCGTCCGGATACCGGACCTATGGTGAGGACGCGGTGGAGCGGCTGGCGTTCATCTCCTCGGCGAAGCTGCTGGGCCTGACGCTGGAGGGGATCCGCGACCTCCTGGACCTGCGTGAGGACGGTGTCTGCGCCTCGGTACGGGCTCGGATGCTGCCGATGATCGCCGAGCGGATCAGGGAGACCGACGGCCGCATCGCCGAGCTGCGTGCCTTCTCCTCCCACCTGGCCGGGGTCCACGCCGCGCTGTCGGGCCCCGCGCCGGCGGGCGCGTGCGACCCTGACTGCGGTTGCACCACGCCCGGCGCGCAAGGGGCCGGGCCGGTCCCGGTGACGCTCACGCCGACCCGCCCCGCCTCCGGCCCCGGCCCCGAGGCGTGGCGGGACGTACCTGTCGCCTGCACCCTCGGCAGTGCCGAGCTGGGCGAACGCACCGCACAGTGGCGCGCGCTCGTCGCGAAGGCCGACCGGTGCGAGGAGATCGACAACGGCATGCGGCTTTCGTTCCCGCCGGACGGCGAACTCGCCGCTCAGCTCGCGGCGCTGGCCACGGCCGAGCAAGGGTGCTGCGCCTTCTTCGACTTCACCCTCCATCTGACCCCCGATGTCCTTCGGCTGGCCGTGCGGGCTCCCGAAAGCGCCGCCGGGATGCTGGCCGACCTGTTCGGAGCACACGTATGAACACTCCGTCCTCCCGCACGTCCAGGCCCTGGGGCGCTCTCGGTGCCGGGGCGGCCGCGGTCGCCGCGTGCGCGGTGTGCTGCGCGGGCCCGATCCTGGCCGTGATCGGCGGCGTCGGGGCCGTCTCGGCGATCGGCGTGCTGTGGATACCCGCCCTCGCGGCAGTGACAGTGGCAGCCGTCACGGGGATCCTCGTCGTACGTCGACGCCAACGGGCAGCGGCCTGCCACACCGCCCCGTCCCACGCCGATCTCGGCATGCCCACCCTCGGCCCGCCGCACAAGGGCAGCACACCGGCGGCCTGAGGAAGTACCTCACCGACGTCGCCACTGTCGTCCCCTTCCACGCCGCGCTCCTCGTGCTCATGGTCCGTCGCATCCATTCGGCTACCCTTCGTGTCCATGCGAGCGGAATCAGTGACGCGCAGCCGCTCCGTGCCCTGGGCCGGAGCGGTACTCGTCGTACTGCTGACTACGCTCATGCACGTCTTCGCCTGCTGCCACGGCCCGACGGCAACCCCCGCTCAGCGCGCCGACGTCCTCTCGCAAGCGTCTCCCCACGCATGCGGGGAGCAACCGCACGCAAGAGGGAGCACGACTGGGCCGCGCACGCCCACGCCTGACAACCCAGCTCATTGCTTCGGCCTGGACGAGCCGGCCCAACAGCCGCCCCGCGACCTGGCTCTGACGCATTTGCCTCTCCCCACCGTCCTCCCGGCCGAACTCTTCGCTCCCGATCCGTCCCTCCCACCGCCGGCGCTGCGCCGATCTCCCCCTTCCCTCCTGGCGCTGTCCGCCGGAGATACGCGAGCTCTTCTCGGCGTGTGGCGGACCTGATCGGCCCCTCGCCGTACCCACCCGATCCGGGCCGCGGCGACCGATCATCTCCGTCTCCCTCCTCACACACCGGTCGGCTGTCCCCTGGACGCGCCGACCGCAGGAGAAGCACGCCCATGAACCAGCCAACCCCCACAACGCTGTCGATGCCCCCTGCCCAGGTGCCGGCCGACGCCGAGCACCCCCAGCACACCCCCGCCGGCCTGGTCGGCGACACTCCCGTCCTGTGGATCGGCGCTCCCTTCACCGCAGCCGGCCGCGGCTTCTGGGCCAAACTCGAAGGGCACAACCCCGGCGGCATCAAGGACCGCACCGCCCTGCACATGGTCCGCGCCGCCCGCGACAGCGGCCGGCTCGTAGCCGGTGCCCGCATCGTCGAGTCGACGTCCGGCACCCTGGGCCTCGGGCTGGCGCTGGCCGGCGCGACCTATGGTCATGCCGTCACCGTCGTCACCGACCCCGGCATGGAGCCGCTGATGACCGGCCTGCTCACCGCCTACGGCGCGCGGGTCGACCTCGTCACCACACCTCACCCGGAAGGCGGCTGGCAGAAGGCCCGCCGACAGCGCGTCGAAACACTCCTGGCAGCCGATCCGGATGCCTGGTGCCCGGACCAGTACAACAACCCCGACAACGTCGCCGCCTACGCCCCGCTCGCCCGCGAACTCGTCGCCCAGCTGGGCCCCATCGACACCCTGGTCGTCTCCGTCGGCACCGGCGGCCACTCCGCCGGCATCGGCTCGGTGCTCCGCGGCCACTTCCCGCACCTGCGGATCGTCGGGGTCGACACCACCGGTTCGACGATCTTCGGTCAGCCCGCTGCCGCCCGCCTCATGCGCGGGCTGGGCTCCAGCATCTACCCCGGCAACGTCGCCTACGGCCTCTTCGACGAGGTGCACTGGGTCGCCGCCCCGGAAGCCGTGTGGGCCGCACGCAACCTCGCCCGCAACCACTACGCCACCGGCGGCTGGAGCGCCGGCGCCGTCGCGCTCGTCGCCCGCTGGCTGGCTCGCACCCTGCCACCGGAGAACCGGATCGCCACGGTCTTCCCCGACGGACCGCAGCGTTACGTGGGCACGGTCTTCGACGACACCTACTGCCGCCGCCAGAACCTCCTCGGCCACCTGCCCGCCGACGACCCCGACGAGATCTCCGACAGCCGGGAGCGCACCGTCACCCGCTGGACCCGCTGCACCCACGTCGTCGACCCCCTCGCCCGCCCAGAACGTCACGCCCTCACGGGAGCCACCCGATGAAGCACCTGTGGCAGCAGACCCTCTCCTTTCCCGCCGGCGCACGACTGATGATGGCCAACCAGTTCGCCATCAACCTCTCCTTCTACATGCTCATGCCCTACCTCGCCGCGCATCTGTCCGACGGACTGGGGCTGGCCGCCTGGGCCGTGGGACTCGTCCTCGGCGTCCGCAACTTCTCCCAGCAGGGCATGTTCCTCATCGGCGGAACGCTCGCCGACCGCTTCGGCTTCAAGATCCCCATCATGGCCGGGTGCCTGCTGCGCACCCTGGGCTTCGGCCTGCTCGGCTGGGTCCACAACCTGCCCGCCCTCATCGCCGCCTCCGCCGCGACGGGCTTCGCCGGCGCCCTGTTCAATCCAGCCGTCCGCGCCCATCTCGCCGCCGAGGCCGGCGAGCAGCGCGTGGACGCCTTCGCCACCTTCAACGTCTACTACCAGGCAGGTATGCTGCTCGGCCCCCTCGTCGGACTCGCCCTGCTGGCCGCCGACTTCAGGCTCGTATGTGCGGTCGCCGCCGGCGTCTTCGCCCTCCTCACCCTGCTGCAATGGCGTGCGCTGCCGGCGCATCATGAACACACACGCGACGGCAGGCACGAGAGCGTGCTCACGCAGTGGCGCAGCGTCGTGGCCAACCGGCCGTTCCTGCTCTTCTCCGCGGCGATGATCGGCTCGTACGTCCTGACCTTCCAGGTCTACCTCGCCCTGCCGCTCGCGGCGACCGAATCCCTCGGAGCCAAGGGGACGGTGGTCACCAGCGGGTTGTTCGTCGTCTCGGCCACGGTCGCCGTGGTGGGCCAACTACGGCTCACCGGCTGGGCCAAGAGGCGCTGGCAACCCGGTGAGGCCCTGGTGCGCGGGCTGACGGCGATGGGGCTCGCGTTCGTACCACTGGCTCTCAGCCCGCGCGATGCTTCAACTGCCGTACTGGCGGCGCTGGTCCTGGCCGTCGTCCTGCTGGCGGCCGGGTCCTCGATCGTCTATCCCTTCGAGATGGACACGGTCGTCGCCCTGGCCGGGAACCGCCTGGTCGCCACCCACTACGGCTTCTACAACACCGTCTCCGGCCTCGGAATCACCCTGGGCAACCTCGGCACCGGCGCGCTGTGGGACCACGCCCAGCGCCATGACGCCACCTGGCTGCCCTGGGCCGCACTCACCGCGACCGGGGCGGCCTGCGCCGCGGCGGTCGCGGCGCTGGCCCGCACCGGACGCCTCACCGCACCACACTCCAAGGCGCAGCCCGTTCCGGCGTGAGCGCCTGTCCCTGGACGGCTCGGCCCCATGGTCCGAGCCGTCCAGGAACGGATGTCAGTGGCCCGGTGCGTGGACGTAGGTGGTGCGGCGCCGTATGAGGCCGTCCGCCAGGACGAAGGTGTCGGCGAAGCGGGCCTCGATCACGGAGCCGTCGGGGGTCTCCCCGCGGAACGTGCCCCAGCAGGCCGCCGCCTCCTCGTCGGCCACCACCCGGTCCACCACGTGTTTCCCGTGCCGTACCTGTCGTTCGTTGCGGTAGAAGTGCTCGATCCGGTCGAGACCCGCCATGGGCTGCGAGCCGGGGCGCTCCATCACGCAGTCCGGGGCGAGGACGGACTTCAGGTCGTCCCAGCGCTGCCCGTCGATGATGTCGATCAGGGCCGTGACGGGAGAGGCGACGACAGGGGTGTTCATGAGGCTCCTTCGGGGGCGGGTTCCAGAGCGGGTCCGCGGATGGGCTCGGGGGCGAGCCCGCGCGCGGCTCCGCGGATGGGTTCACAGGCGGGTTCCGGAGCCGGCAGGTCCTGCCAGGCGCCGCAGGACGACGCGGCCACGGTGCGCAGGCCCGTCGGTCCTCCGGGGGGACGGACTCCGTCCCGCGGATCGGTGAAGTCGAAGGTGTAGTGGAGGTTTTCGAGGGCGTCCCGGACGAGCCGCACCATCTCCTCGTGGGTGTCGGCGACACCCCACAACACGTCCAGTTCACGCGTCATGACGCCGCCCGGCAACTGCTCGTCCGGTCGTACGAAGGTGCGGTAGCCGCTGATTCCCGCCATGCCGCGCACCGCGGCCGCCCCGTCCACGGAGACCAGCCGGCACGGCCGGAGCGGGGCGAGACCGTTGTGCTGGAAGTGAACGCGGTCGGGGCGCAGGGGGCCCAGTCCGGTGGGGCGGCCCAGCGCCTGGAGCACGGCCGCGTGCACGAGGTCCACGCCGCACGAGGTGCGGGCCAGGCCGTTCACGTGGCCGCCGAGACGGCCGTTGACCTCGACCAGACGGGGCCCGTCGGGGGTCAGCTTCACCTCCGTGTGAGTGAGGCCGTGCTGTACGCCCAGCGCTTCCAGCGCGCGGGTCACCAGGTCCAGGACCGCCAGCCGTTCGTCCTCGGGGAGCTGGATCGGCCAGTAGCGGCCGGGCTCCCGGAAGGGGGCGACCAGCGGAAACTTGCCGGAGACGGCGAGGTGCGTGACGCCTTCGGGTCCGCACAGGCTCTCCACCGAGGTGTAGTCACCCAGCGGCAGCCGGTCGCGTCCGACCAGCATCTCCTCCAGGGTCAGCCGCGGTTCGCCCGACGGCGCGGGTGGCAGGTCGGTGAAGATCTCCGTCAGGACGCGCAGGGCTTCTTCCTCGTCGCGCACGGGGTGGGTGTGGCGGCTGCCGGCGCCGCGCACCGGTTTGACGACAGCGGGCAGTCCGACGTGCGCGAAGGCCGCGGGCCAGTCGGCCAGGGAGTCCAGCGGAGCCGTGCGCAGGTCGTCCACGCCGGCGGCCCGCAGGGCGGCCCGCTGCCGGGTCTTGTCGGTGAGCAGCAGTGCGGTGTCCGGGGAGTGGTAGGGCAGTTCCGCGGATCGGGCCAGCTCCGCGGTGGCCCGGATCATGCGTTCGCTGAACGTCACGAGCGCGTCCGGCGCGAGTTGGCGCACGGCTTCGGCGTCCGCGCGCGCGTCGCCGGACAGGTCCCGCACCTCGCCGATCCGGGTGAGCACCGGGCGCATCGAGGCGACGTGGGCCGTGTCGGGCACCAGGAACACGACGTCGCCCAACTCGGCCAGAGCGACCGCCACTTCGCCCGGTGACACGGCTCCGTCGTCGTAGGCGATCGCCAGGAGGGGGCGGTCGCGGGCGGGCCGCCTCATGCGGCGGCCGCCTCACCCAGGGCCTGTTCGAACAGGTCCGCGTAGCGCTTCGCCTGCGCTCCGGGCAGCCGCTCCGGGTCGTACGCGACAACGACGCGGCTGCCCGCCTCCAGACCCTCCAGCTCGAAGTCCACCCGGAACGGGAAGCTCGGCTTCCCGCGTACGCGCCAGTCCCGTACGTCGAGGCCGTCCAGCGCGTCGAGGTCCCGGTACAGGTGGAAGTGGGTGAAGTTGAAGGTCGCCTCGAAGGCCGGGTGGCCCAGCTCGCGCTCGATGTGGGCCAGTGGATACGCGGCGTACCGTCGCGCGTTGCGCTCCGCGACCAGCGCGGCGACCGCCCGGTCCGGCCAGGAGCCGCGCGCCCGGACGCGGACCGGCACGGTGTTCAGGTAGAGCCCGGCGACGAGGTCGGAACCCTCGGTCTGCGGCCGGGTGCTGACCACCAGGCCCGTGGTGGTTTCGCTGTGGCCGGTGAGCACGGCGAGAGCCTGCGCGTGGGCGGCGAACGCGAGGGACTTGAGCGGGACGCGCAGCTCCTTAGCCGTGTTCCTGAGGGAGGCGATCAAAGGGTCGGACAAGGGGAACTCCACGCTCTCCCGGGCGTCGGCGGCCCCGGTGAAGCGCGCGGACCCGGGGAAGAGCAGAGGTTCGCCCGCCTGTGCCCGCCAGTACTCGGCGGCCGCCGGGTCGGCGAGTTGCGCGTGCTCGGCGTCGAGGAACGCCTGCTCGACGCCGAGCGGCAGGCCGGGCAGCGGCGACTCCTGGTAGAGGGCGAGGAGGTCCACGATCAGCCGCCCGTAACCCCAGCCGTCGACGAGGGCGTGATGGACGCGCAGGGTCACCCGGAACGACCTCGCCGCAGGTTCGACGCCGCACCGGAACAGCGGCGCGCTGCCCCAGTCGAGGGCCGTGTCACGGTCCGGGGCCGAGCCCACCGTCAGCGGTGTCTCGACGCTCCGGTGGAACAACTGCGCCGGTACGGAGTACGTGCCGAGGTCGAAGGAGGAGCGCAACGCCGCGTGCCGCTCGCACAGGGCCGCCAGTGCCCTGCGGAAGCGGGGTTCGTCGAAGGGCTCGCCCACCTCCCAGCTGAACTCCGAGTGGTAGAGCCCGGGGACCGCGCTGCTGTCGCACAGATAGATCATCGCGACCTGCAGCGCGGACGCGGGCAGCGCGCCGGCCAGCCCGGACGGCAGCAGCGCCCGGTCCGCTGCGGTGAGGCCGCCGCCGGCGGGGCGGTCTTCCACCGCGTCGTCGTCCTTGGCGGCCAGGTACACGGCCAGCGTGCGCGGGGTGGAGTGGTACAGGACGTCCCGCAGGGTGACGTCGATGCCCTGCGCGTTCGCGTCGGCGACCACTCTGAGGGCGGTGAGGGAGTCACCTCCCATGGCGTAGAAGTCGTCGTCCGGACCGATTTCCTGGCCGTCGAGGTGCCGGCTCAGGATCACGCGGAACGCTGCCGCGATCTCGTCGGTGTCGACGCTCATGTTCTGCTCCTTCGGGGCGTGCACGGCCGGGGGCGTGGTGGTCCGGCCGGGTGACGGGAGCCGGCCGGCGGGCGGGCAGGTGCGGGCGGGCGGGACCGGACGGCCTGGTGCTCAGGACGTACGCGGCCGGGTGCGGACGGGCAGCCGGGCCAGGCCCGAGACGAAATTCGACACCAGGTGCCGCGGCTCCCCGGCGGGCCGGAACTCAGCGATCCGCTCGAAGACCTCCTCGAAGAAGATCCGCAGGGTCTGCCTGGCCACCGCCGCGCCCAGGCAGTAGTGCGGTCCGAAGCCGAAGGCGATGTGCCGGTTGCCGGTGCGGCTCGGGTCGAAACGGAACGGGTCCGTGAACACCCGCTCGTCCCGGTTGGCCGAGCCCACCCAGACCGCGACCGCGTCCCCCGCGGGCACCACGCCGCCGCTCAGCGCGGTGTCCTTGACCGCGTGGCGCAGGAAGCTGCTGGCGGGCGAGGTCCAGCGCAGGCCCTCTTCCACCAGTCCGGGCACCAGCAGGGGGTCCCGTGCCACCGCGCGGAACACCTCCGGGTGGTCCATGAGGGCCCGCACCGTGCCCGAGACGGTGTGCGGCGTCGTCGCGTTGGCTCCCAGCAGCACGCTGTAGCAGTTGACCACGACCTCCTCGTCCGTGAGCGTCCGCTCGCCCGCCCGCATGTTCATCAGGAGCCGGATGACGTCCTCGCCCGCGGAACCCCTGCGCCGGGCCACCTGGTCGGTGAAGTAGGCGAACAGCTGGTGGTGCGCGACGGCCAGGGTCGCGGCGGACGTACCGCCCATCCGCAGGTCCGGGTCGTCGGGGGCGGCGGCGGACGCCGTCCAGCGGAACAGTTCGGGCCAGTCCTCCTCGGGCAGGTCGAGCAGCGCGCCCGCGACCGCCATCGGCAATGCCCGCGCCCGCTCGGCCAGGTCCCACTCCCCCGGTACGGCGGCGGGGGCGAGCACCCATCGGGCGGCGGCGCGCAGCCGCCGCTCCAGGGCCGCCCGCGCGCCGGAGGCGAACAGCCGGTTCAGCGGGCGGCGCAGTTCGGTGTGGCGCGGCGGGTCGGTCGCCACGAGCATGCGGCCGCCCGCCGCGTCGTGGCGGCCCAGTTGGTGCAGCAGGCTGCCGCGTTCGGAGGTGAACTCGCGGTGGCTGGACAGGACGCGGCAGGCGTCGTGGTACCGGGTCACCGACCAGAAGGCACGCCCGTCGGGCAGGGTCTGACGGTGCAGTGGGGCGTGTGCGCGCAGGTGGGCCCAGACGGTGTGCGGGTCGCCGTCGGCGTGCACACGCGGGTCGAACAGGTCGATGCCGGCCGGGTCGAGCGGGCCGGGCCGAGCCGGGGCATCGCTCACGAGGAGACCTCCGGCGTGGGACGGCGCGCCGCGGTCCGCGCGGCCTCCGGCGTCGTTTCGTCCGCGTCTTCCCGCCACTCGCCGCGCGTGTTCCCTCGCGTGGCCCTGCGGAGGGTGCGGGCGAGTCCGGCGGGGGTCGGGTCGAGGTAGAAGTCGAGCGGTGACACTTCGACGCCGTACCTCCCAAGGAGTTCGCCGGTGATGGTCAGGGCGAGCAGCGAGTGGCCGCCCAGTTCGAAGAAGTCGTCGTCGGCGCCGATGCCCGCGGTGCCCAGCCGGTCCGTCCACAGCTGGACGACGGCCTCCTCCAGGTCCGTTGCCGGCTTGCGGTGCGCGGCGTTGACCGCGGGGCGCTCCAGGGGACCGAGTTCCTCCAGGGCGGTCCGGTCCACCTTGCCGTTGTCCCGCAGCGGCAGGGCGTCCAGGGTGCGGATCAGGGAGGGCACGGCGTACGGCGGCAGCAGCCGGGCCAGGTGGGCGCGGACGTCCAGGACGGACGCGCCGGGCGTGGTCACGACGTGGGCGACCAGGACTCGTTCCCGGGGCTGGGCATCACGCCACGAGGCGGTCACGGCCGCTTGCCGGACGTCGGGGTGGGTCAGGAGCGCGGCAACCACCTCGTCCGTCTCGACGCGGAAACCCCGTATCTTCACCTGGTCGTCGGCGCGTCCCAGGAAGCGCAGCGTTCCGCCGACCCGGCGGGCGAGGTCGCCCGTGCGGTACATGCGGGAGCCGGGGGGTCCGTAGGGGTCGGCGACGAAGCGGGATGCGGTCGTGGCCGGGTCGTTGACGTATCCGTGCGCCAGGCCCAGGCCCGTGGCGTAGATCTCGCCGACCTCGCCGTCGGCGACCGGGGACAGCCGGGCGTCCAGGAGGTGGACGCCGGTGCCGCGTACGGGGCGGCCGATGGGCACACTGTCCTCGACCGGAGCCGTCACCGGGTGGCAGCAGGTGAACGTCGTGTTCTCGGTGGGCCCGTACCCGTTGACGACGGTGGTGTGCGGCAGGTCGCGCACGGCGCGTGCGACATGGCCGGGCGAGAGCACGTCGCCGCCGGCGATGAGCCGCCGCAGGTGCGGCAGCCCGGTGATTCCCGTGTCCACGGCACGGTGGAAGAGCCCCGCGGTCAGCCACGCCACGCTGACCCGCTCGTCCCGTAGGAAGTCGAGCAGCTCGGCCAGGGACGGCGCGCCGGGCGGTACGACGGCGAGGCGGGCCCCGTTGAGCAGCGCGCCCCAGATCTCCAGCGTCGAGGCGTCGAACGCGACCGGCGCGAAGTGCAGGAACACGTCCTGCGGACCGGCGTCGACGACGTCCCCGTCGACCACCAGCCGCAGCACGGCCCGGTGCGGAACGGCCACGCCCTTGGGGCGGCCCGTGGAGCCCGAGGTGTAGGCGACGTAGGCGAGGTCCGCGGGTCCGACGCCCGCGTCCAACGGAGTGTCCGGCGCCTCGGTGTCGACTCGCGTGAGCACCGTGCGGCCAGGAAAGTCATGGCGCTTCCGGGGTTGCGGAGCCGGTGTCCCGGCGCCCCGTGCCCGGCCGGTGAGGTCGTGCGGCGCGGGGCCTCGCGCCTCGCCCGAGAGGTCGAACAGCACGGTCACCGACGCGTCGGCCAGCATCTGCCGCTGGCGGACGAGGGGCTGCCCGGGGTCCAGGGCGAGGTAGGCGGCGCCCGCCTTCAGGATGCCGAGGAGCAGCACCACGGTCTCCTCGCAGCGGGGTGCGCGGACTCCGACGACGTCGCCGGTGCGCACGCCTGCCGCACGGAGTTGGTGGGCGACGCGATTGGTGCGGGCGTCGAGCCCGGCGTAGTCGAGGTCCTTGAGGGCGAGGCGGTCGGGATGGGCGCGGGCGCGCTCTGTGAAGACCGAGACGAGGGAGGTTGCGGCGTCCACTGTGTCAGCCCTTCCGCAGGACGGTGAGGAGTTCCGGTGGAGCGGTGAGGAAGGTGTAGTGCTCCCCGGGCAGTTCGTGGAACCGCACGTCGTCGGAGTAGCCGCGCCAGTCGTCGAGCAGGGCGAGATCGACTTCGGGGTCGGCCGACCAGTTCACGACGCTGATGGGGCCCGGCAGCGGCGTGCGCGGCCGGGTGTAGACGCGGGTGGCCTCCAGGTCCTGGTGCAGGACGAAGAGGGTCAGTTCGATCAGCAGGGGGTGCGCTTCGCCGCCGCGGGCCCCCGCGATCGCGCCGAGTTCGGCACCCAGTTGCGCGTCGTCGAGGTCCAGGAACCGGTCGTGCGGGCAGTGGTGCGGTGGAGCCTGGGCGGAGACGACGAGCCGGGCGGGTTCCGGGTGCCCGGACTCGGCCAGGCGCAGCGCCGTTTCGTAGGCCGGCAGCGCGCCCGCGCAGTGGCCGAAGAAGGTGTACGGCCGGTCGAGGTGGGGCGCCAGCGCCTCGGCGATGTCGTCCGACAGCGCCTGGTAGGTTCCGAAGTGCGGCTCCCGGATGCGGTTCTCACGGGCCGGCAACTGGATGGGGCAGACTTCGACGTCGCCGTCGAGCCAGCGCGGCCACCGGTTGAACATGGACGCGCCGACCCCCGAGTAGGGGAAGCAGAACACGCGGGCCTTCGCCTCGTCGGCGGGGCGGCGCAGCAGCCAGCGGGTGAAACCGGTCATCGTGCTTCCTCCAGTTCCTCGGCCTTGACCGGCGGCACGGCGCGGATCGAGGGCAGCAGGAAGGTCAGGACGCCCGCCGCGACGATGAGCGCCCCGGCCC
This sequence comes from Streptomyces sp. NPDC047869, assembly GCF_040704065.1. Classification (NCBI taxonomy): domain Bacteria; kingdom Bacillati; phylum Actinomycetota; class Actinomycetes; order Kitasatosporales; family Streptomycetaceae; genus Streptomyces; species Streptomyces sp. NPDC047869. The sequence goes on along the minus strand of NZ_JBEYRK010000025.1, from coordinate 108,553 downwards.
AGGCCAGGGTCGGGCCGGAGCCCAGCCCGCGGGAGACGGGGCCGGCGACGGCGCTGCCGAGGGGCACCAGGGCGAAGGTGCCGAGGACTTCGTAGGACATGACGCGGGACAGCGCCTCGGGCGGGATGTTCTTCTGCAGGGTCGTGTCGAGCATGACCTCGTAGACGTCGATGAAGATCGCGGCGGCGAAGGCGGCCACGCACACCGCGGCCAAGGGAGCCTGTGCGGCCAGCAGGAACAGGGGGAGCGGGAAGCCCGCCGTGGCCAGGGCGGCCACCCGGACGGGCCGGGCCGGACGGACGCGCACGGCGACCAGGGTGCCCGCCACGAAACCGATCGCCTGAACGGTGAGGACGGCGCTCCAGCCGGTGGCTCCGCCGTACGTGTGCTTGGCGACGACCGGCCCCAGGACGTAGAAGGATCCGGCCAGCAGGACGTTGACTACGGCCATCTGGCTGACCATCACCCACACCCAGCGCCGGGCGGTGAACTCCTGCCAGCCTTCGCGCAGTGCCGCCAGCATCGTCTTGGCGGGGCCCTTGGCGGCCGGTGCGACGGCGCGGACCAGGGTCAGGAGCAGAGCCGACGCGAAGAACGTCCCGGCGTCCACGAGGAGGGTCTGCCCGGCGCCCATGACGGCGACGAGGACGCCGCCGAGAGCCGCGCCGACGATACTGCCGCCGCGCATGGACAGCTTCAGCAGGGCGTTCGCGGACTGGAGCGACTCGCCATCGACCAGCGCCGGCATCACGGACCGGGAAGCGGGCTCGAACAGGGCGGCCGCCGCGCCGCTCAGCGCGGCGAGTCCGGCGAGCGCCACGGGCGACGCCGTCCCCCCGATGAGCAGCAGGGCCGCCACGGTCTGAACGGCCCCCGCCGCGACGTCCGCGCCGATCATGAGGCGCTGCTTGGGCAGCCGGTCGGCGAAGACCCCGCCGAGCAGCACGAACAGCAGCTGGGTCACCATGCGAGTCGCGAGCACCAGGCCGAGTACGGTCGCGGAGCCACCGGGCATCTCCAGAATCGCGAAGGCCAGCGCGATCGGCATGATGGCGTTGCCCAGCAGGGAGACGGACCGTGCGGTGAGCAGGGCCAGGACGGACCGGTCCTTCAGAACCAGCAGATCGGATTTCATCGTTCCTCCAGGTCGCGCGCCACGATGCGGCCGATCTCGGCGAGCGGCTCGGGGTTGCCCATGGTGATGTGCGCCGCCTCGACGGGGTGGGAGACCAGGGCGCCGCCGACGTGTTCCCGCCAGACCTCGGCGGTAGGGGCGTCCTCGACGCGGTTCTGCGTGGCGAGGAAGAACAGCACGTCGCCGTCGAACCAGGTCGGCTCGTACGCGCGGACGATCTTCCGGTTGTGCGCCATGGTCTTCAGCAGCGCCACGATCTGCGGCTCGGTCAGGCTGGTGAGCGCGCCGGTGTCCTTCTTGACTATCTCCAGGGCCTTGCCGAGTTCGGCGGAGCCCTCCTCCGGGACGGCGTCGGGGTTCTCGGGGTCCAGCAGGGAGCGCAGCATGGTCGCGTCGTCCACCCGGAAGTGGTCGGGCATTCCCGGGTAGCAGTCGAGGAGTGCGAGCATCCCGACCCGGGCCCCGCGGGCCCGCCACTGGACGGCCATCTCGTAGGCGACCATGCCACCGAGGGACCAGCCCAGCAGGTGGTAGGGGCCCTCCGGCTGGATCTTCTCGATCCGCTCGATGTAGTCGGTCGCCATCTCCTCGATCGTGGCGGGCATCTCGTCGGGGTGGCGCAGTCCGTGCGCCTGGACGCCGTAGAGCGGGAACGACGGCGGGAGATGGCGCAGCAGTCCGACGTAACTCCAGCTCAGTCCGCCGCCGGGGTGGATGCAGAACACCGCCTCGCGGTTGCCGTCGGGGCGCAGCGGCAGCATGACCTCCAGGGAGTCGCCGCTGTTCCCGGTGCCGAGGCCGCGGGCGAGCCCCGCGGCGGTGGGGGTCGCGAACAGGGCGCTCATCGAGGGCTCCACGCCGAGCGCCGTACGGATGCGGCTGATGAGCCGGGCGGCGAGCAGGGAATGGCCGCCCAAGTGGAAGAAGTCGTCGTCCACGCCGACTTCGGGCAGGCCCAGCACCTCGGCGAAGAGCTGGCACAGGATGTCCTCGCGAGGGTTGCGCGGTGCGCCGGAGCCGGTGCCCGGGAGGTCGGGGACGGGCAGCAGATCACGGTTGACCTTGCCGTTGAGCCGCAGCGGGAGCGCGTCCAGGAAGGTGAACGTCGGCGGGATCATGTGCGAGGGCAGCCGCTTGGCCAGATGGTCGCGCAGGGCGGCCGGGGCGGGGGCCTGCGTCCCGGCAGGGACCACGTAGGCCGCGAGACGTTTGTCGCCGGGCCGGTCCTCCCTGGCGAGGACAGTGGTGGCGGCGACCTGGGGGTGCGCGGCGAGCACGGCCTCGATCTCGCCGAGTTCGATCCGGAAGCCGCGGATCTTCACCTGGTCGTCGACGCGGCCGACGAACTCCAGATTGCCGTCGGCCCGCCACCGGGCGGTGTCGCCGCTGCGGTACATCCGTTCACCGGGCGTCCCGAAGGGATTGGCGACGAACCGGGAGGCGGTGAGGGCCGGCTGGTTGAGGTAGCCGCGGCCCAGCCCGGAGCCCGCCAGATAGACCTCGCCCGGGGTGCCCACGGGCACTGGGCTCAGGGTGTCGTCGAGCACGTACACGCGGGTGTCGGCGAGGGGGCGGCCGACCGGGATGCGCCCGGTGAGGTCTTCGGGCCGCACGATGTGCAGGCAGGCCATCATCGTCGTCTCGGTCGGACCGTACTGGTTGACGACCCGGCAGCCCCAGACCTTCATGAGGGTGTCGGCCTCGGCGGGGCGCAGGATCTCGCCGCCGGTGCCCACCAGGCGGAGCGTGGCGAGGTCCGCGGGGTTCGCGTCGTAGGCGAGCAGGGCCTCCAGGAGTGAGTGGACGACGCAGATCGCGACGGTCGCCCCCGTCTCGCGGATGGTCCTGACGACGGCGGCCGGGTCCCGCTCGCCGTCCGGTGGCAGCAGGGCGACGGCGGCTCCGACGGACAGCGGGCCGAAGAACTCCCGGACGGGAACCTCGAAGCCGAGGGAGATCACCTGGAGGTTGATGTCGTCGGGGGTCAGCTCGAAGCGTTCGGCCACGTCCCGCAGCCGTCCGACGACGCCGCGGTGCTCCAGCAGGACGCACTTGGGCGCGCCGGTGGAGCCGGAGGTGTAGACGGCGTAGGCGAGATGGCGGCCGGTGGTGGTCAGGGGCAGCCGGGCGACGGGCGCCCGGGAGAGCCGTGCGTCGGTGTCCAGCGCCACCCGGTGGACGTCCTCGGGCAGTTCCATGTCCGCCGCGAGATCCCCGGAGGTGAGCAGCACCCTGGCCGTGCTGTCGGTCAGCATGTACACGCGCCGTTCGGCGGGGTGACCGGGTTCCAGGGGGGTGTAGGCGGCTCCCGCCTTCCAGACGCCGAGGACCGCGGCGACGAACTCGGGTCCGCGCGGCAGGCACAGGCCGACCATGTCCTCCACCCCGACGCCCAGGGAGCGCAGCAGGTGCGCGATCCGGTTGGCGTGTTCGTCGAGTTCCCGGTACGTCCAGCGGGTCGCGCCCTGGACCAGGGCGAGCCGGTCGGGGCCCAGATCGGCCTGCTTCTCGAAGAGGGCGGCGACGGTGGGGCTTTCGACGGGCGCCGCCGCGGTGTCGTTCCACTCGACGAGGAGGCGGTGCCGTTCCTCGTCGCCCAGGATGTCGATACGGCTGAGCGGGGCGGCGGGGTCGTCGGCGACGGCCTGAAGGAAGCGGGCGAGGCGCTCCACCAGGTTCTCCACGGTGGCGTGGTCGAAGAGGTCGGTGCTGTAGACGACGGTGCCGTCGAGGCCGGCGGCCGCGCCGTCCGCGTCCCGGTGCTCCTCGAAGCTGAGTGACAGGTCGAACTTGGCGGTGGGGTCACCGACCGGCCGCGCGGCCACGTCGAGGCCGGGCATCGTCAGGTCCGCGGCGATGGCGGGCTGTACACCGACGACGACTTGGGTGAGGGGGTGGCGGGCCGAGGAGCGTTCCGGGTTGAGGACCTCCACCAGGCGTTCGAAGGGCAGGTCCTGGTGGTCGTACGCGGCAAGGCCGGCCTCCCGGACCCGGGCCAGCAGGCGCACGAATCCGGGGTCCCCCGAGGTGTCGGTGCGGATGACGAGGGTGTTGACGAAGAAGCCGACGAGGGGGTGCAGCGCCTCGTCGTTGCGGCCCGCGACGGGCACGCCGAGTGGCAGGTCGGTGCCCGCCCCCATGCGGGTGAGCAGTCCGGCCACCGCCGCTTGGAGGACCATCGCGGTCGTTGCTCCCTGTTCGCGGGCGAGCGCGGCGAGACGGGCGTGCAGGTCCGCGTCGACGGGCAGAGTCACCCGACCGCCCCGGAAGTCGGTGGTGGCGGGGCGGTTGCGGTCGGTGGGCAGCGGGAGTTCGGCGGGCGCGTCGCGCAGGGAACCGGCCCAGAACGCGCTCTGGCGGGCGACGGGTCCGTCGGGGTCCTCGGGGTCGCCGAGCAGCTCCGACTGCCACAGGGTGTAGTCGGCGTACTGCACCGGCAGCGGCTCCCAGCCGGGCGGGCCGCCCGCCGTGCGCGCGGTGTAGGCCGCGGTGAGGTCCTGGAGGAGGGGCGTCATGGACCAGCCGTCGGCGGCGATGTGGTGGACCACCACGAGCAGGACGCTCTCGTTGTCGTCGACGCGCAGGAGGGTGGCGCGCAGCGGGAGGTCGACGGCGAGGTCGAAGGGACGGGCGGCCGCCTCGCGCAGGCGTTCCTCCAGGTCCTCGCGGGCCACGCCGACGACGGTGGTCCCAGGCCGGGCGTCCGGCACGACCCGCTGGAAGGGCACACCGTCGCGCTCGGGGTAGACGGTGCGCAGGATTTCGTGCCGGGCCACCAGGTCGTCGAGCGCCGCGCGCAGTGCGGCGACGTCGAGGGTTCCGCAGAGACGCAGGGCGTAGGGCACGTGGTAGGCCGCGGAGCCACCGTGGATGCGGTGCAGGAACCACAGGCGGCGCTGGGCGTGCGAGAGGGGGATCTCCTCGGGCCGGTCACGCGGGGTGAGGGCGGGCCTGGTGGCGGGCGCGGAGAGCCGCCCGGCGAACGCGGCCGGAGTGCGGGCGTCGAACAGCTCCTGGAGACCGGCCTCCGCTCCGAGCACGGAGCGGACCCGGTTGACGAGCCTGACCGCGGCCAGGGAGTGGCCGCCCAGGGCGAAGAAGTCCTCGTCCGCACCGACCCGTGGCCTGCCCAGTGCCTGCGCGAAGAGTTCGCAGAGCAGTTCCTCGCGCAGGGTTGCCGGGCCGCGTCCGCGTGCGGGGGCGGCCTGTGGCTCCGGGAGGGCGGCCCGGTCGAGTTTGCCGTTGGCGGTGAGCGGCAGCGCATCCAGGGTGACGAACGCGGCGGGCACCATGTAGTCGGGCAGTTCGGTGGTGGCGTGCGCGCGCAGTGCGTCCGCTTCGGCGTCGCCCACGACGTAGCCGACCAGGCCGGACTCGCCCGAGGGCAGCGGGCGAAGCGCGACGGTGGCGGCCCGGACTCCGGGGTGGCGCAGCAGCACCGCCTCGATGTCGCCGGGTTCGATCCGGAAGCCGCGCAGCTTCACCTGGTCGTCGGCGCGTCCGAGGTATTCGAGGTCGCCGCCGAGGCGGCGGCGGGCGAGGTCACCGGAGCGGTAGCCGCGTTCCCCCGAGGGCAGCAGGACGAAGCGTTCGGCGGTGAGTTCGGACCGCCCCCGGTAGCCGAGCGCGACGCCGGGTCCTGTGACGACCATCTCGCCCGTGCTGCCGTCGGCGACCGGGACGAGGTCCTCGCCGACCAGGACGATGCCGGAGCCGGGCAGCGGCGTGCCGATCAGGCTCGCCCGTTCGTCCAGGTCGGCGCGGGTGAGGCGCCGGTGGGTCGCGTGCACGGTGATCTCCGTGATGCCGTACATGTTGACCAGCCCGGGCGCGTCGTCGCCGTACTTGTCCATCCAGGACGCCAGGTCGGCGAACCGCAGCGCCTCCCCGCCGAACACCACCCACTTCAGCGGCAGCCGGTCCGGGTGGCGCGTCTCCTCCTCCGCGAGCGCACCGAACGCGCTGGGCGTCTGGCTCAGCACCGTGACACCCTCGTCGCGCAGCAGCGTGCGCAGCGCGGCCGGGTCCTTCGTCGCCTCGTCGGGTACGACGACGACGCTGCCGCCGGTGAGCAGTGGCCCCCACATCTCCCACACGGAGAAGTCGAAGGCGAACGAGTGGAACAGCGACCACACGTCGTCGCTGCCGTAGCCGAAGAGCGGCTGGGTCGACGCGATCAGGTCGAGCACGTTGCGGTGCGAGACCTCGACTCCCTTGGGACGGCCGGTGGTTCCCGAGGTGAAGATGGTGTACGCGCAGGGAGAGGGGTCCTCCGGCAGCACGGGGGCGGCGTCGTCCTCGCGGGCGGTGGTCGGCTCCCCAGGTCCTGCGCCGGAGTCGGTGAGCAGCACCGGCAGCACACCGGCGAGATCGCCGGCCAACCCCCGTGAGGTGACGGCCAGTCGGGCCCCCGCGTCCCGCAGGATCAGCTCGACGCGGGCCCGGGGCGTCGCCGGGTCCACGGGCACGTAGGACGCACCCGCCCTGAGCGCGGCGACGGCCGCGACGATCATCTCCGCACCGCGCTCCAGGTACACGACGACCGGGCCCTCACCGCCCGCCATCCGTGCGGCGAGGGCGCGCGCCGCCCGGTCGAGCTCGCGGTAGCTGAGGGACTGGCCGGCGGATCGTACGGCGGTGTGTTCCGGGAAGCGCCGTACGGAGGTCAGGAAGCCTTCGAGCAGGGAGGTCGGGGCAACGGGATCGGATTTCTTCGGCTCCACCGGTGGCCTTTCGGATCACTTGCGGGGGACGTGACCGCGAGCATGGCAAGACCGCCGGGCACCGTCTTCCCTCATCGGAGGGGAGACGGCTCCTCCAAAGGAGGAGGCACCGGAAAAGGCGGAGGAGTACACCCACCGCGGTCGACTGTGCGGCGCGTGCCGCGCGTGCTCCCATGAGTGCGGCGCAGAAGGGCCCACCGCTTCCCCGCGCGGCGGCTTCCTCGCGCCCTACTCCTCCCCTGCGGCGAAAGGCCACCAGGTATGGCGGGAACAACCCTCGCGGAGAAGATCTGGCAGTCCCATCTCGTACGGCGCGGCACGGGTGGAGAGGATCTCCTCTACATCGACATGCAGCTCCTGCACGAGGTCAACACTCCGCAGGCGTTCGACAGGCTGCGCTCCGCGGGACGGACCGTGCGCAGACCGGACCTGACCGTCGCCACCGAGGACCACAGCACGCCGACGATCGCGGTGGACCGGCCGGACCCGGACGAGGGCAGACGCGCCCAGCGCAGGCTGATGGGCAGCAACGCCGCGGAGTTCGGCATCCCCTTCCACCGGCTCGGCCAGCCCGGCCAGGGCATCTACGCGGTCATCGCCCCCGAACTGGGCCTGGTGCAGCCGGGGATGACGATCGTGTGCTGCGACTCGCACACCACCACGCTCGGCGCTTTCGGTGCCCTGTCCTTCGGCATCGGCACCAGCCAGGTCGAGCACGTCCTCGCCACGCAGACGCTGCCCAAGCACCGTCCGCGCGACATGCGGGTCACCGTCGAGGGGCGGCTGCCCGCCGGCGTGACCGCGAAGGACCTCATGCTGTCGCTGATCGCCCGGTTCGGCACCCAGTCGGGCCAGAACCACATCGTCGAGTACCGGGGCGAGGCCGTCGCGCACATGTCGATGGAAGCGCGGATGACCCTGTGCAACATGACGGTCGAGATGGGCTCCGCCGCCGGGATCATCGCGGCGGACCGCGTCACCCTGGACTACCTGGATCATCCCTCGGCGGAGGAGCGCGCGTACTGGCTGTCGCTGCGCTCCGACGACGACGCCGTCTTCGACAAGGAGATCACCCTCGACGCGGGCGAGTTGGCGCCGTACGTGTCCTGGGGCACCAACCCGGGGCAGAGCGTTCCGCTGGACGGCCGGGTGCCCGCGCCGGAGGAGTTCGAGGACGCCGTGCTGCGCGCCGCCGCGCGCCGCGCCCTCGACTACATGGACCTGCGCCCCGGCACCGCGCTCCGGGACGTCCCCATCGACCTGGTCTTCCTCGGCTCGTGCACCAACGGCCGGATCGAGGACCTGCGGGCGGCCGCCGACGTGCTCGACGGGCGGAAGCTGGCCGACGGGGTGCGCATGGTGGTGGTGCCCGGCTCGATGCGGGTCCGGGCGCAGGCCGTCGACGAGGGGCTCGACCAGGTCTTCCTGCGGGCCGGGGCCGAGTTCCGCGCGGCCGCGGGCTGTTCGATGTGCGTGTCGCTGGGCGAGGACCGTCTCAGCGCGGGCACCCGCTCCGCGTCCACCAGCAACCGTAACTTCGAGGGCCGCCAGGGGCCCGGGGCCAGGACCCATCTCGTGTCGCCCCCGGTCGCTGCCGCGACCGCCGTCACCGGCCGGCTCACCGCACCGGCCGATCTGTGAGCGAGGAGTCACCCGTATGGAGAAGTTCACCGTCCACACCGGGACCGCCGTGCCCCTGCGACGGCGCGATGTCGACACCGACCAGATCATCCCTGGCCGGTTCTGCGCCACCCACCGGCGCAACGGCTTCGAGGACGGCTTGTTCGGCGACTGGCGCAAGGATCCCGACTTCGTCCTGAACCAGTCCGCCTACCAGGGCGGTTCCATCCTCGTCGCCGGAGAGATGTTCGGCACCGGATCCTCCCGCGAGCACGCGGTGTGGGCGCTCCAGGACTACGGGTTCAAGGTGGTGATCACCCCGAGCTTCGCGGACATCTTCCGGGCCAACTCCCTGATGGCGGGGCTGCTCACGGTAACCCTGCCGCACGCCACGGTCGACACGCTGTGGCGGCGGATCGAGGACGAGCCGGACACCGCGATCACCGTCGATCTGCGGGAGAGAACGGTCAGCGCGGGAGAGCTGGTGGCCGACTTCGTCCTGGACGAGGACACCCGGGTCCGTATGCTCAAGGGTCTCGACCAGATAGCGGCGACGCTCCGGCACGAGGACGCCATCGCCGCCTACGAGCGGGGCCGCAGGCCCGGCCTGCCGGTGTCCACTCCCGCATGAGCGGCCGAATCGCGGCACGCTGCGCCTCGGTCACCGAGTCGGTGACCGTCCGTCTGAACGACCGCGTCAAGGAACTGCGCGCGCGGGGCGTCGACGTGCTGGACGCGGGCGGCGGCGACCCCGACTTCGACACGCCCGCCCACGTCACCGAGGCCGCCGCCCGCGCGATGGGCGAGGGGTTCACCCACTACACGGCCAGCCGGGGACTGCCCGAGCTGCGTACGGCGATCGCCGCGAAACTGCTGCGGGACAACGGCGTCGCCGTGGACGCGGGCGCCGGCGTCCTGGTCACCCCGTCCTCCAAGCACGCCCTCTTCACCGCCTTCACGGCTCTCCTCGACCCGGGCGACGAAATCCTGGTGCCGACGCCCAGCTGGGTGAGCTACCAGGCGATGGCACGCCTGGTGGGCGCGGTCCCGGTGAGCGTGCCCCTGTCCGCGGACGACGGCTTCGCCCTGGACCGTTCCCGCCTGGAGAAGTACGTCACACCCCGCACCAGAGCCCTGGTGCTCAACACCCCCAACAATCCGACCGGCCGCATGCTCACCTCCCGGGAAGCGGCGGACCTGGAGCGGCTCGCCCTCGACCACGACCTCCTGATCGTCACCGATGAGATCTACGAGAAGCTGGTCCTGGACGGCACCCCGCACCTCAGCATCGCGGCCCGCCCGCGCTGCGCGGACCGCACGGTGACCGTCAACGGCTTCTCCAAGGCGTACGCGATGCCGGGCTGGCGACTGGGCTGGGCGGCCGGCCCGCCCGACCTCGTCGGCGCGATGCTCGTCGTCCACCAGCACACGGTGGCCTGCGCGGGGTCGTTCGTGCAGAGCGGCGGACTGGCCGCGCTCACCGGTCCGCAGGAGTCGCTGCGGACCATGGCGGACGCCTATGCCGGCCGGGCCCGCCTGCTCGTGACGGGGTTGAACGCTCTGCCCGGGGTGCGCGCCAGGATGCCGTCCGGCACGTTCTACGTCCTCGCCGACATCCGGGCCACCGGTCTCACCGACACCGCTTTCGCCGCACGGCTGCTGTCCGAGGCGGCCGTGGCGGTCACCCCGGGTTCGGCGTTCGGCCCCGGCGGCGAGGGGCACGTACGCCTGTCGCTCACCCAGCCCCCGGACGCGCTCGAGGAGATCCTGGAGCGCCTCGCGGCCTTCCTGCTCACCGTTGTCCCGTCGCCGGCCTGAACGTCGGCCCTTCCGTCAGGAACCGATCGGCATGCGCCTCACCCACGAACTGACCGAAACAGAGAGGGGCTCCCTGCACTCCGTCCTCACGACGGTCCGGGGCAACCCCTACCAGGACTACCCCGCCTTCGCCCGGGCGGTGGCGGACCTCGTCGCCTCCGGCTCGGTGCCGTCCTTCTTCACCGAGGTGTGCGGCCGCATCCGGGCCGACCGGCGCGACGGTGTCGACGTCCACGTCCTGCGCAACTGCCCGATGGACGAGGAGGTCCCGCTGCTGGGCAACGCGGACCCGCTCGGTGACAAGTACGCGCGCAAGACCACCTTCGTCGCCGAAGCCCTGCACACGCTGTTCTCACAGCTCACCGGCGCGCCCCTGCTGGCGTACGCGACCCGCTTCAACGGGGATTTCTTCACCGACGTCATCGCGCACGACCAGTACGCCGGCCAGCAGACCGGGTTCGCCGAAGGCGAGTTGGTCTTCCACAACGACCGCACCGCACACCGGGTGCGGGCGGACTTCATCACCCTGCTCGGCATGCGCTGCCCGGAGGGCGATCTCGTCTACACCGGCTTCGTGTCGGGGCGCGAGCTGCTGGCCCGGCTCACGGACGCCGAGCAGAAGGTGCTGCGCGAGCCGTACTTCGTCACGCCGTTCGACGTCGTCTCCAAGGATGCGAACCAGAGCCTGACCCAGTCCGGGCACCACCCGATCCTGGAGAACGCGTACAGCTTCCGGTACCTGGACACCCACACCACGGTCGCCGCCGGCAGTCCGGGCGAGGCGAAGGACGCGCTGATCGCCCTGAAGAACTCGCTCGCCCGCGCCGAGCGCACCCGGCACCGCATCCGCACCGGCGATCTGTTCACCTTCGCCAACCAGGACGGCCTGCACAACCGGGAGCGCATCGAGGTCAACGACAGCGACCGGGCCCGGGCGCGCTGGCTGCTGAAGACGTACGCCTTCCGCGACGAGACGAGGGCGGAACGATTCGCCGACGACTGGGTGGGCGCGGTGCCCGGCCGGGTCGGCGACTGAGCGGGCGGTCGGAGCGACCGATGACTCGGACCGACCACCACTGAGTGAGGGAGGGACCCATGACAGCACCGGCACATGCCCGGCGGATCGCCGTGGTCGACACCACGCTGCGGGACGGGGAGCAGGCGCCCGGCAACGCGATGCAGCCGGACGACAAGGTGGAGATGGCCCGGCGCATCGAGGAACTCGGCGTCGACGTGGTGGAGGCCGCGTTCCCCGCGTCCTCGCCCCGTGACTTCGAGGCGACCCGGCTGATCGCCCAGGAACTCAAGCGGGCCCGGCTGGCGACGTTCTCCCGGACGATGCGCAGCGACATCGAGACCGCCGTGGAGGCGGCCGGCACCGACAACCACGAGGTACAGCTCGTGGCCACCGGCAGCGACATCCATCTGACCCACAAACGGGGCATCACCCGCCGGCAGTCCATCGACGAGATCACCGACAGCGTGGCCTTCGCCCGGTCGCTGGGGGTGAGCCACGTGTCGGTGGGTATCGAGGACGCCAGCCGGGGTGCGGACGATCTGGTGCACGCGCTGTGCGACAGCGCCGTTCAGGCGGGCGCGGACTGCGTGATCCTGGCCGACACCACGGGCTGCGCCGTGCCCGAGGAGTACGGCGGGCTGATCGCCAAGGTCCGGTCCTGGGTGCCGCCGTCCGTACGGATCTCGACGCACTGCCACAACGACTTCGGCCTGTCGCTGGCGAACGCACTGGCCGCGCTGCGGGCGGGCGCCGACGAGGTCCAGGTGACGCTGGGCGGCATCGGCGAGCGCGGCGGCAACACCCCGCTGGAGGAACTGGCCGCCGTCCTCGCCTACAAGACCGAGGAGTACGGGATGATCACGGGGATCGACCTGTCGCTCATGTACGACGCGTACGAGGCCCTGCGCCGGATCATCCACCTCGGCGAGCCCCGCAACAAACCGATCTTCGGCACGTACGTGTTCGGCACCACGGCGGGCATCCACCAGAAGGGGATGCTGAGCAATCCGGCCACCTACGAGTTCGTCGAGCCGTCCCGGTTCGGCCGCAGCCGCTCACTGCTCATCGGACGGCACTCCGGCCGGGGCATACTGCGCCACATGCTGGAGCAGATAGGGGCCGACGTGGACGAGGAGCGGTTCGACCAGCTCTACCGCACGCACATCAGCGAACGCGAGGGCGTCGACTGCGAGGACCTGTCGCTGGTCCAGGAGCGGCTGGCCCGCGAACTGGCGGACGAGCGCGCACTGCCGGACGGGCGGCCCGCGACGGTGTGAGACCGGTCCGCCGGCGACCCGTGGGCCGCCGGCGGACCGGGTCACGGAGGCTACTGCCTCTTCAGCATCAGTACGGCTTCCAGCCTGCTGCGCGCCCGCAGCTTGGTGAGGGCGTGCGAGACATGGCTCTTGATGGTCGCGCCGGACACCCCGCAGGCCGCGGCCACCTCGGACGTGGACAGCCCGTCGCCGAGCAGGTTCAGGATCTCCCGCTCGCGCTGGGTGAGGCGGGCCACCACCGAGTCCTCAGCGCCGCCGTCGCGGGCGTGGCGCGGCGCGTAGATCTCCAGGAGACGAGGCGACAGCACACGGTTGCCCGCCGCCACCGCGCGCACCCCGCTGATGACCTTCTCGAGCCTGGCGTCCTTCACCAGGCAACCCGAGGCCCCCGCCGCCAGGACGTTGTCGAGGACCCGGCGGTTCCAGTCCAGGCCCACGACCACGGACTTGATCCCGCCGGCAGCGAGATCCCGCAACGTGCTGAGCAGGACGTCACCGTGGCTCAGGCCGAGCACGACGACCTCGACCTGGTTCAGGGGCCATTCCGAGAGCGGCCGGCGGCTGTCGATGCCTGCCACGAGGTGGAGTTGGTCGTCGCCGCGCAGCGCGAGCTGCACGACGTCGCGGGAGATGGGGTCCTCGTCCGCCAGCAGGGTTCGGACCCGCTGGACGGGCGGGGCCAGCAGCGCGGTCACGCGGTCGTGTCGGCCAGGCCAGCAGGACGCAGGTCTGTCCCTCTTTCAGCCACGTAGTCCAGGCATGCCTGGCGCGAGGTCTCCCCCAGAACGAGACGCCACCCGGCGGGCACCTCCATGTCCGCCGGCCACAACGAGTGGTATGTCTCCTCATTCTGAAGCACGACAAAACGCCCTTCGTCGAAGTCAAAGGGATTGACCATCAGATGCTCCGATCGCGAATACGGCAGAACTGACGTCACTACGGGGGAGAACCCTGGTGCCGGATGGGGGGATCGCGCGGGACGTGCCTGACCGCCTCAGGGAACACGGAGGCGTGGATACGTGGCCGAACAGAGCTGTGCCATGCGTGTGGTCCATGGATGTCCAGCAGGCCCCCTCGAACGCTTATACCCATAGGCACCCCTCACGGTAACGTCAGCTCCTTTACCGATCCACCAGTTATCGATTTGTCATAGAAGTGATCGACTGTAACGGAACCGAACCCTTTTGACCTGCGCGGAAGCAGCATCGGAGGCCGGCGGGCCGTGTGCTGACCGGGGTGCGGCGCCTTCCGCGACACAGCGGGCGCGGACACCCAAGAAAGGGCGCGGAGCCGTTCGAGGGCCGTTCTGCCGGCCGGACATGCGCGGACACGTGAACGGGCGATCCAGGGCGCGTCGGTTAGGTTGTGCGCATGGGTGTTCACCGCTCGGTCGACGTCTCCGGAGTCCGCCTCGCCTACCAGGTCTGCGGCCCGCGGGACGCCCCACCGCTCGTGCTGCTGCACGCCATGGGCGAGACCTCCGGCGACTGGGACGAGGTGGCCCCCGCGCTCGCCGCGGACCACCGGATCCACGCCCTCGACCTTCGCGGGCACGGGCGCAGCGACTGGCCGGGCGTGTATTCGCTGACGCTGATGCGTGACGACGTACTGGGTTTCCTGGACGCGCTGGGTCTGGACCGGGTGCATCTGGTCGGGCACTCGATGGGCGGTGCCGTCGCCTACCTGGTGGCGCAGGCGGACGACCGCCGGGTCGGCCGGCTCGTCCTGGAGGACGTCCCCGCACCACGGCCCCGGAAGCCGTCGGCCGCGGTCCGCCCGGACGGGGAGCTGCCCTTCGACTGGGACCTGGTGCCGGCCGTACGGCGGCAGATCGACACCCCCGAGCCTGAATGGCTGGAACTCCTCGCCGCCATCACCGCTCCCACCCTCGCGCTGGCGGGCGGCGGCAGCAGCCACATCCCCCAGGCGGGCATCGCCGAACTGGTGCGCCGGGTACCCCGGGGACGGATGGTCACCATCGAGACCGGACATCTGATCCACCGCACGCAACCCGAGCGATTCGTGGCAGAGGTACGGGAGTTCCTGGACGAGCCCGCCCACCTGCCCGCGGGCACGAAGGGAGAGCGTCCATGATCGTTCACGAAAGCGGCGAGCAGTACAGCGGCGAGCACTGGCGGCACCTGTTCCCAACCGCCCTGCGTCGCACGGCGAGGACCTGGGCGGCCATCTCCCGATGACCCGCCCGGACCACTCGCGCTGACGCCCGGTGACGCGCCGTCAGGGCGAGCGGACGGCCCGTGGGTCGGCTCAGGCGCTCCGGCCGCGTGTCCGGCTGCGCTGCTTCAGTTCGATGATGGTCGCGACGGCGTGCAGCCAGGTGGCCGCTGTGTCGTCGGCGGGGATCCCGCCCGCGAGTTCGGTGCCGGCCCGCAGCCATTGCCGTACGAGGGCGGCCGCCTTCCGGCGGGGCAGGGGCTCGGGGAGTTCCGCGGCGCGGGCGAGGCCGCCGGCGCGCACGGTGTCGGCGAGGAAGGCGACCGAGCGCGGCTCGGTGCCCAGCCGGTCGAGGATGACGGCCGCGGCCGCGGCGCCGTCGCCGAACAGGGCGGTGCGCCGGGCACCGGACTCGGCGGTGAGGCCGTAACGCAGCAGGACGGTGATGTCGAGCCGGGCCAGCTCGTCGTCCGTGCGGTCCGGCGGGTGCGGGGCGTCGTCGTTCATGGCGGGGCCTCGGGTGTCTCGTCTCATCTGGCTGGTCCGCCGCGGCTCAGCCGACGGTGACGGTGTAGGTGATGCGTTCGGGGGCCTGGGAGGGGGTGGCCGCCCCTGTGGTCGGGGTGGCGGAGGGCCCGGTCGTCTCGGGGGGCTGGGTGGAGGTGTTGCCCTGGCAGGTGGTGAACGTGCAGTGCAGCAGCGTGAACCGGGTGGTTCCCTTGCCCTTGGCCTCGAAGGTGAAGGTGAGCCGGCCGCCGGCACCGTCCACCGGCTCGTCCCCGGAGTCCGGCGCGTAGTGCCGGCCGCGGCCGACCAGCACCGAGCTGTCGGGCTGGGGGTCTACCAGGTACCAGTACTCGCGGGTGGAGGCGTTCTGGCCGACCGTGAGTGTGAAGCGCTCGCCCGGCCGGGCGGTGATGCTGGTGTCCTTCACCGGGCGGCTGGTCGTGCCCGTGGGGCGGCTCGCGGTGCTCGTGGAGCCGCCGGCCGGTTCGTCGCTGCCCGAGCCGCAGCCCGTGGTGAGAGCGAGGAGCGCGGCCGCCGTCATCGCGGCACCGCCCCTGCTACCGCGGGAGATAGACGCTGTACGCGTTGGGGAGATCACTGTTGGAAGCCTTGCCCATGTGGCCGTTGATGAAGTCGTCCTCGCTGACCCAGGTGGTCGAGCCCCAGGGGTTGTACACCTGAAGCATGTCACCCTCCTGGGCGATGATGGTCATGGCGTGGGCGCCCTCCTTGCCCGAGACGTCGACCGGCACCGGCCGCCCCTGCGCCACCGACTTCTCGACTTCGGTGAGGACCGCCCTGCGGTCGTCGGCGCTGTTCAGGTCCTGGCGCTCGTAGTCACTGCCGGTGGCACTGCCGACGGCGGAGTCGTTGATCCGCTCCTGCCCTTCGGGCCCCATGCCGCCCCAGTTCTTGCCGCCGTCGCCTTCGGTGTGCAGCCGGTGCTGTTCGGCCACCAGGCGCTGCTTGAAGGCTTCCGGGTCGTCCTGCTGCCCGTCGGGGCCGCCGGTGAGGTCGAGCGCGTAGAGGGGGTCGACCATGGCGCGGGACGTGACCGTGGACGAGGCCACGCACGTGCCCTCGGAGCCGTCGCCGCCCTGGACCCACCGCTGGCCGTCGAACGTGACGTAGTCCTTGTTGTTGTTCGAGCCGTCCGACCCCAGACCCTCGTCGTTCATGCTGTCCGCGGCGGTGACCACCGGAGTGAGATGCCGGCGCAGCCAGTCGGGGTCCTTGCCGTGGATCTTGTTCTGGAACTCCCCGATCTCGGTGACACTGTGGCCGGCGGCCAGGGCCTTCATGAGGTAGGCCCGCTCCTGCGGGCTGTCCGACTTGGCCAGCATCCGCTCCATGGCCGTCTCGTCGTCGAGGCTCAGCAGGTCCATGCGCGTCGACGCGCGCGCCAGGTCGCCGGCCGTGAGGATCTCGTTCAGCTCTGTGTCGGCGCCGGCGACGCCGGTGTCGGCGAGCATCAGCTTGTCGACGGCGGTCAGTTCGCTGGTCTCCAGCTTCCCGGCCCGTGCCTCGGCGGCCCACTTGTTCAGGTCCCGGGCCGCTACGCGGGTGGCCTCCTGCGCCTCGGAGACGGCGTCGTGCATCAGGTCGACCGCGTAGGAGCCGAAGTGGGCGGCGTTCTTGCGGTCCCACTCCTCCTCGTCGTTCTCGTGCAGGTCGTCGAAGAAACCGTCCTTGCCGCCGAGCGTCTTCTTCTGCTCCAGCAGCTGTCCGCGGCCCTGTTCGTCCTTGCGCTGCGCGGCACCGATCGCGTCGGCCAGCGTCAGCAGCACCGTCGCGCAGCCCTGGAACGCCTCGCCCATCTGGGTCACGGACCGCCCGGCGGCGTTCACCACGTCGGAGGCGAGGACGCTCGTGTCGCCGACCCACACCTCCGGAAGACCCTTGCGGCCCACCCGGTCGACCTGGTCGAAGACGCTGCCGACCTGGTCGACCTGGCCGCGGTAGAGACTGGCCAGGCCCTCCAGCACGGCCTGGTCGCCGCCCGGTTCGGGCACCGAGAGGGCGTCGTCGATCAGGTCGAGGAGCTCGTTCTTGCTCCCCGCGTTGAGAATTTTCTTGGAGAGCCCGGCAAGCCATGCGAGGCGGAAGGAAGGGGAGTCGAGGGGGGAGGAGAAGAACGACACCGGCCCGTTCCTCAGTAGCTCGACAGGGCCGAGGCGCGCCCGCCCTGAGCCGGTGCGCCGGTGACGCCGCTCGTGCCGCCGACGGGGACGCGGTCCGCGTGTGTCTTCACCAGGCCGTCGGTGCCGTGGTAGGTCTTCTCGGCCAACTGCACCTTGCCACCTAGCTCGTGCAAGGCCGACGCCAGTGTCTTGGCCTCCGCCTCCCAGGCCTTGACGAACGCGTTCAACGCCGACGCGGCGTCGTCGCCGCCGACATCGCCGTACGAGTAGCTCGTGCGGGCCTTGACGGCCGAGCTGACGCCGTCCATGTCCATGCCCGCGGCGTCGAGTTGCTGGGCCTGTCCGGTCATGCCTGCCTTGACCTGGTAGCCGTCCGAGCCCACCGCGCCTCCCCCGTAAGCGTTCGATCGTGCCGCGGGGCAGGCTAACACCCGTTGTGAAGACGGAAATCACCTCTCGTCCGCCGCGCACACCTCCTCCACATCAACCGCCCGACAGGCACGCACCGGCGTTCTCCCCGCCTGGGCGATCGGCCTCAACTCGCCCTGCACCGGCACGATCGCGGCTCCGGCTACGCCTGGCCCGCGACGCGCGCAGGAGCCTGCGCACGTCGCGGATCACGGCACGGGCCGCGCGAGTGGTTGAAGCGCGGACGGCCGGCAGAGCGGCCGGATGCCGGGACCGATCGGCTCAGCCGCCGCTCTTACGCCTGAACGACCGCTGGCTCGCGGCCGGGCCGTGCGCCGCGCGTACCTTCGACGCGTTCGGGTTGGCGGCGGCATCGGCGGCGTCCGCCTGCGCACCGCGCTTGCGCGCCAGGGCTTCGCGGAACTTGCGCTTGAGGTCGTAGTTGCCGTCGCTGTCGGGCGCCAGCGGGGACGTCTCCGGGTCGGCCGGCTCCGAACCTTCCGTGGGTACGGGCTCTGCGGTCATGGTGACCTCCTGGGGGTCCGGGGGTGGGCGGGCGGACACAGCTTGTCATGTCGGGCGTTGGCCGGGGCGCCTACGGCATCGTCCTGCTCCGTCTCGGCAGGTGTCCCCTTACGGCCGCGGCCCCGTGGCCAGGAGCCGCTGCCAGGGCAACGCCTCTCAGCCGGTGCGGCGCACGCGGGCGGCCTTGCGGGCCTCGGCCAGCTTGCGGGCCTCGCCGGCCTTCCGGGACTTGCCTCCGGCGCCTCGGGAGCTGTCCTTGCTCGTGCCGAGGCCCCGGAAGGGAGCGTTGGTGTTCTTGGGGCGGGGGACGGCGGGCCCGCCGTCGAGCGGGATCCCGGACGGAGCCCTGGCGCCGGTGATCCGGCTCAGCTCCGCCTCGCCCGAGCGCACCTTGGTGACGGTTGCCTCGATGCCGGCCTCGGCCATCATGCGGCTCGTCTCGCGACGCTGGCCCGCCAGCACGAGCGTGACCACGCTGCCGGACTCACCGGCGCGGGCGGTGCGGCCCGCCCGGTGCACATAGTCCTTGGGGTCGGTGGGCGGGTCGACATTGACCACGAGATCGAGGTCGTCGACGTGCAGACCACGGGCCGCGACGTTGGTCGCCACCAGCGCGGTGATCTGGCCGTTCTTGAACTGCGCCAGGGTCCGGGTGCGCTGTGGCTGGGACTTGCCGCTGTGCAGGGCGCCGGCGTGCACCCCGCCGGCCCGCAAGTGCCGGGTGAGCTGGTCGACGGCGTGCTTGGTGTCGAGGAAGAGCAGGACGCGGCCGTCGCGCGCGGCGATCTCCGTGGTGACGGCGTAGCGGTCGGGGCCGTGGACGACCAGAACGTGGTGCTCCATGGTCGTGACCGTGCCCGCGGACGGGTCGACCGAGTGGACGACGGGGTCGTGGAGGTAGCGGCGGACCAGCTGATCGACGTCGCGGTCCAGAGTGGCCGAGAACAGCATCCGCTGTCCGTCGGGGCGCACCTGGTCGAGCACGTCCACGACCTGCGGCAGGAATCCCAGGTCGCACATCTGGTCGGCCTCGTCGAGCACGGTGATCCTCACCCGTCCCAGGCGGCAGTCGTTGCGCTCGATCAGGTCGTGCAGGCGTCCGGGGGTGGCGACGACCACCTCGGCTCCCTGACGCAGCGCGGAGACCTGCCGGCCGATCGACATGCCGCCGACGACCGTGGCCATCCGCAGCCGCAGCGCCTCGGCGTACGGCGCCAGCGCCTGGGTGACCTGCTGGGCCAGCTCCCGGGTGGGCACGAGGATCAGGGCGAGGGGCTGCTTCGGTTCGGCGCGCCGGCCGGCCGTACGTGTCAGCAGCGGCAGGCCGAAGGCGAGCGTCTTGCCCGATCCGGTGCGCCCGCGTCCCAGGACGTCGCGCCCCTTCAGGGCGTCGGGAAGTGTGGCGGCCTGGATCGGGAAGGGCTCGCGCACCCCGGCTTCGTTCAGTGTCCGCAACACCTCCACCGGCAGTTCCAGACCGGCGAAGGAGACGGCCGGGAGCGGCGCCGGGGTGGTTGTCTCGGGCTGGGCGGGACCGCTGTGAACGGTGCCGGAGTCATCGGGATGCTTCATGGAGAGCCTTCCGCAGAGGAACGTACCGAGGAAGGCCCGGCAGGACGGAACAGCCCCCCGCACATACGGAACCGGACAGTCGGAATCGCCCACCGCGACGACCACGCAAACGCATGACACTAACACAAGGCATGACATCGCGCCGTGCTGACCGGTGACGGGCATGCGGCGTGCGGCGTGCGGCGGTGGCTTCACCGGGCGTGGGTGAAGCCACCGCCGCAGGGTGCGGGCACGGCCGGTCCGTCCGTCCGTCAGGACGGGCAGCCCGAGTCGGCGATCACGTAGTAGCCGGCCGAGGTCTCCTCCAGGGTGTGGGTGACGGCGACGTTGTAGAGGCCCATGTTCTGGTTGGAGCCGTTGGCGTAGACGTAGCCGAGACTCTGGTGGGCGCGGCCCGCCGCGACCTGGTTGTAGTTGTTGTCCGTGAAGCACTGCGGCTGGTACCCGGTGGTCGTGGCCGTGACCGCCGACGACCGAGTGCCGACCGCGCCGCCGGAGTCCGTGGCGGCGACGGTGTAGCTGTACTGCGTGCCGGAGCCCAGTCCCGTGTCGGTGTACGACGTACCGGTGGCCGAGCCGACCTTGCTGCCGCCGCGGTACACGTTGTACGACGCCGCGCCGCTCACCGCGGACCAGGCCAGCGACACTGTGGAGTCGGTCGTGCCGGTGACGGTGAGCCCGGTGGGCGCCGGGAGGCTGCCGGTGCCGCCCCCGGCCGTACCGTCCAGACCCCAGAACTTCGCGCTCCAGTACGACGAGCAGATGTAGTTGAGGTAGTAGGTACCGGTGCTGCCGCACTGGTCGGTGCCGGAGCCCGGGTTGACCGCGAGACCGTGCGCCATGCCGGAGACGGAGAAGGTCTCCACGGCGGGCCTGCCGCTCGAGTCGTTGTACACGGACTGGGTGGTGCCGCCGGTCAGGGTGGTGGTCGAGGACGGGGTCCGGCTGATGCCCCAGACGTCGGTCCACTGGTCTCGTTCCTCGGTGGCGTTGGCCGGGTGCACCGTGGTGTCGGCGGTGCCCTGCCAGATCGCGACGCGCGGCCAGGGCCCGCCCCAGCCGCCGGAGGCGCCGCGCACCGCGTCGCCCCACTGTTTCGGCGTCTTGCTGACCGCACTGTTCTGGCAGGTCAGACCGCTGGACAGGTCGGTCGCGCAGCCCGCCGGGATGCCGGAGTCGATCGCGCCGCCCGCGAACACGTCGGGGTAGTCGGCGAGCATCACCGAGGTCATCGCGCCGCCGGCCGACAGCCCGGTGACGTAGACGCGGCCGGGGTCGCTGCCGTAGTGGGACTTGGCGTTGTCCACCATCTGCTTGATCGACAGCGCCTCGCCCTGGCCCCGGGTGTAGTCGGAGGACTGGAACCAGT
The DNA here is from genome assembly GCF_040704065.1 of Streptomyces sp. NPDC047869. NCBI lineage: Bacteria > Bacillati > Actinomycetota > Actinomycetes > Kitasatosporales > Streptomycetaceae > Streptomyces > Streptomyces sp. NPDC047869. The sequence continues at coordinate 87,265 of NZ_JBEYRK010000025.1, read as the reverse complement.
TGAAGCAGGAGTTGGCGTTGTTGGAACTGGTGGTCTGCGGGAAGACCACGGCGAAGCCGTACATGTCCGCGTACTTGGGCCAGCCGGAGTGGCCGTAGTAGTCACTGGCGCTCTGCGTACAGCCGTGCAGGGCCACGACCAGCGGCGCGCCGGAGGGCAGGTTGTCGGGGGCGTACTGGAACATCTGCAGGTTGCCCGGGTTCGAGCCGAAGCCCGTGACCTGCTGCAGGCTCGCGGCCCGCGCCGGGGCCGGGGAGAGCCCGAGGACCACGGCGATCAGGGACAGGACCAGCGCCGCCGCGGAGGCGGGGCGCGGCCACGAGCGACGCGGCAGCGGGTGGGGGGAAGTGGGGTTCATCGTGCCACCTGGGTGATCGCGACGGGTGGGGAGGTCGAGGGGAGCCGTGCGCCTGTGTCAAGTGCGGTGCATGGCGCGAGGGTTACGGGGAAGTTACGTCCGTCCCACGGGAAGCCGTAATGGAGACGCACCCCACCTCGCGGCGGCCGGGCCTGTGGGTCCTCACCGTTGCGGCATGTGCGGAACCCGCTAGCGGGGAGCCGCTGCCGGGGCCAGGTGGGACGAAGGCCCGTGCCGCCCCGTCGGGAGCGGGGCCCATGCCGGCGGGCACGGCTCGGGGTCGGCGGCGGGCAGGGTCAGCGGCGGCGGCGCGGGGCGGCCAGCGCGGCGGTGAAGTCGTCCAGGGCCGCGAGGCTGTGGGCGCTGACGACCGCGTCGCAGTAGGGCAGCGCGGCGGCCATGCCGGCCACGAGCGGACGGTAACGCGGGTTCGACGAGCGAGGGTTGACCCATACGACGCGGTAGGCGACGCGGGACAGCCGCGCCATGTGGGTGGCGAGGACGGCGGGCCCGCCGGTGTCCCAGCCGTCGGAGACGATGGCGACCACGGCGCCGTGCGCCATGCCGCGCCGGCCGAACCGCTCGTTGAACTCCGCCAGGCACTCCCCTATCCGGGTGCCCCCGGACCAGTCGGGGGCCGTACGTCCGGCCCGCGCCAGGGCGTCGTGCGGCCCGGACCGGCGGAGGACGGGCGTGAGGCGGGTGAGCCGGGTGGCGAAGGTGAAGACCTCGGCGTGGGTGGCGCGGGCGGCGCAGAAGAGCAGTTGGAGCATCGCGCGGGCATAGGGCTCCATCGAGCCGGAGATGTCGCAGAGCACGACGAGGTCGCGAGGGCGGGTCCGGGGCACGAAGCGGCGCAGCCGCAGTGGTTGTCCGCCGGTGCGGCGGCTGTCGGAGAGGGTGCGGCGCACGTCGATGCGCGTGCCGTGCTGGGCGGTGCGGTGCCGGCGGGACGGCCGGGTCGGGGTGTGGAGCACCATGGTGCGCATCACCTCGGAGAGCCGCGCCAGTTCCTCGACGGACAGGTCCGCGAAGTCACGGCTCGCGAGGCGGTCGAGCGGACTGGCGGCGACGGGCACGGCGGCCTTCCGTTCCCGTGCTCCGGCGTCCCGGCCTCGTCCGTCCGCGGAGGCCTTCACGGCGCCTGGCACGCGGCCGGGGACGGCGTCCGGGAGCGACCGGGCGGGGTCGCCGGCCTGTCCGCGTTGTGCTTCACGGTCTTCCGGGCCGCCGAAGACCGCCCGGAAGACCGCGTCGAACGGCTCGATCTGCTCGGGGCCGGAGACCAGGGTGGCGAGCGCGCAGTGCCGTAGCTCGCGCGTCGTCGACGGCGCCAGCAGGGTGAGCGCCCGTGCGAAGCCGCGAGTGCGGTCGGGGCCCACCGCGATCCCCGCTTCACGCAGGGCGGTGGTGAACGCGGCGGCCAGTTCCGGCAGTTCAGGCATCGGAGCCCGGCTCCGCGTCGACCAGCTCCGCCACTCCCGCCCGGCGTACGGCCTGAAGGTCCTCGGCGTACTTGAGTACCGCCCCCAGGGTGCGGCCGGCGGCGTCGGCGTCGAGATCGCGGAGCCCCAGCGCGTGCAGCGCGCCCGCCCAGTCGATCGCCTCGGCGACGCCGGGCGGCTTGGTGAGCTCCTGCCGGGCTCGCAGGCGTGCCACCGCGCACGCCACGCGCGCGGCCAGCCACTCGGCCGACTCCGGTACCCGTCTGCGGATGATCGCGGCGACGCGCGCGGTGTCCGGGTGGTCGATCCAGTGGTAGAGGCAGCGGCGTTTGAGCGCGTCGTGCAGATCCCGGGTGCGGTTGGAGGTCAGTACGGTCACCGGCGGCACCACGGCCACGCGGGTGCCGAGTTCGGGGACGGTGACCGCGGCGTCGGCGAGCAGTTCGAGCAGGAACGCCTCGAACTCGTCGTCGGCGCGGTCCACTTCGTCGATGAGCAGCACCGCCGGCCGCGGTCCCGGGTGGCGTATCGCGGCGAGCAGGGGCCGTGGCAGCAGGTAGTCCTCGGTGAACAGGTCGGCGTCCCGCAGGGGTTCGCCACGCGACTCGGCCAGCCGGATGGCGAGGAGTTGCCGGGGGTAGTTCCACTCGTAGAGGGCCTCGGCCGAGGACAGTCCCTCGTAGCACTGCAGCCGGATCAGCGGGGTGTCCAGCACGGCGGCGAGCGCGCGGGCCGCCTCGGTCTTGCCGACGCCGGGCTCGCCCTCCAGCAGGATCGGCTGCCGCATGCGTACGGCCAGGAGCAGCGCCGTGACCAGGGCGTCGTCGGCGAGGTATCCGACCGCGTCGAGGCGCGAGCGCAGGGCGGGGACGTCGGGGACGAGGGGGTCGAGGTCAGGCATGCGCGTAGCGGGAGGGGTCGTCGGCGAAGGCGTGCCGGCACCCCGGCCCGCAGAAGTACACCCGGTGGCCGGCCCGGTCCAGTGAGGGGGTGTCGTCCGTGACCGCCACGGTCATGCCGCACACGGGATCCACCTCCTCGGGCACGGCCCGTGGCGCGGCCGGGTAGGCCTCGGGGCACACGGTTCGCGCCCCCTGCGGCCGCAGGGCGATGATCTCGGCGTACACCGACAACGCGATCTCCGCCGGGGTCCGCGCGCCGATGTCCAGGCCGGCCGGGGTGTGGACGCGCGTCTTCTGCTCTTCGCCGAGATCGAGCCCGGCGAGCACCGCCGCGCCGCGCTTCGGGCTGGCCACGAGACCGATGTACGGGACCCCGGCGCGCGCCGCCTCGGTCAGCACGGTCTCCTCGTCGCGGCCGTGGGTGGCGATGACGACGGCGTGCAGATCTGGCGGCAGCGGCTCCCCCGGCGAGGCCGGACGGGCGTCCAGGCCGAGCACCCGGCCGACGTCGAGCAGGGCGCGGGCGACGGGGGCGTGTCCGTAGACGTAGGCCAGCGCCGGGGGGAGGTTGGCCTCCAGGAAGATGTCGAGGGTCCCGCCCGACAGGCAGGGGTTGGCCACCGTGACGAGGCCTTCGCCCGGCTCCTCGGCGCCCGCGGTGTCGCTGCCGCCGGCAGGGGTGATCCTCAGCAGCAGCGATTCGCCGGTCCGCAGCACCCGCAGGCCCTGGAGCTGCACCGTCGTCTCGGCGCAGCTGCCGCCCACGAAGCCCTCGACGGTGCCGTCGGGCAGCACCAGTGCGCTGTCCCCGGGCTTGGCGCTGGTGGGCCGTTCCACGTGGACGACGGTGGCCAGGACGAACGGGGTCCGGCCGTGCCGGAGCACGTCCGCCCGGGTCAGGAGTTCGGCATCGGTCATCGCGGGCGCCTCAGGTGATCGCCAGGTCGGTGCGCAGGGGCCGGCCCTGGGCGGCCCGCCATACGGCGGCGGGGGTCAGCGGCATGTCGACGTGGCGTACGCCGAGCGGCTTCAGTGCGTCGATCACGGCGTTGACCACGGCGGCGGGCGAGCCGACCGTGGCGGACTCGCCGACGCCCTTGGCTCCGATGGGGTGGTGCGGGGAGGGGGTGACGGTCTCACCGAGTTCCCACGAGGGGCATTCGACCGAGGTGGGCAGGAGGTAGTCCATGAACGATCCGCCGAGGCAGTTGCCGTCCTCGTCGAAGGCGATCACCTGCATGAGCGCCATGCCGAGGCCGTCGGCGAGCCCGCCGTGCACCTGGCCCTCGACGATCGTGGGGTTGATGCGGTTGCCGCAGTCGTCCACGGCGATGAACCGGCGGACCTTCACCTGGCCGGTGCCCGCGTCGACGTCGGCGACGCAGATGTACGCGCCGAAGGGGAAAGTGAGGTTCGGCGGGTTGTAGACGCAGCTCGCGTCCAGATGGCCCTCGACGCCCTCGGGCAGCTCCAGGCTGGAGTGCGCGGCGAGCGCGATCTCCGCCATGGTCCGTCCCTGGTCGGGGTCGCCCGTGACGAACCAGCGGCCCTTCTCCCACTCCAGGTCGTCCGGGCTCACTTCGAGCATCGCGGAGGCGACGATCCTCGCGCGCTCGCGCACCTTGCGGGCGACCATCGCGGCCGCGGCTCCGGACACCGGCGTCGAGCGGGACCCGTAGGTGCCGAGCCCGAACGGGGTCTGGTCGGTGTCGCCGTGCACCACCTCGACGTCCTCGGGCGGGATGCCCAGTTCCTCGGCGACGATCTGCGCGAACGTCGTCTCGTGGCCCTGCCCCTGGCTCTGCACGGAGATCCGCAGGACGGCCTTGCCGGTCGGGTGGACCCGCAGCTCGGCGCCGTCGGCCATGCCCAGTCCCAGGATGTCCATGTGCCTGCGGGGGCCCGCGCCGACGGCCTCGGTGAAGAAGCTGACCCCGATGCCCATCAGTTCGCCGCGCTCCCGCTTGCCGGCCTGCTCCCGGCGCAGGTCGCCGTAGTGGGCGATGTCCATCGCCAGCCGCAGGGCCCTCGGGTAGTCGCCGGAGTCGTACTCCCACCCCGTCCGCGTCCGGTACGGGAACTGCCCGGGCCGCAGCAGGTTGCGCATCCGCAGCTCGGCCGGGTCCGTGCCGAGCCGGTCCGCGAGCAGGTCGACCATCCGCTCGACCAGGTACACGGCCTCGGTGACGCGGAACGAGCAGGCGTAGGCGACGCCGCCGGGGGCCTTGTCGGTGTAGACGCCGGTCACGGTGCAGTGCGCGGCGGCCAGGTCGTACGAGCCGGTGAAGACGCCGAAGAAGCCGGCCGGGAACTGCGTCGGCTGGGCGGTGGCGTTGAACGCGCCGTGATCGGCGATGACATGGACGCGCAGGCCCAGGATCTTGCCGTCCTCCGTCGCCGCGATCTCGCCGTGCATGTGGTAGTCGCGGGCGAAGGAGGTGCTCATCAGGTTCTCCGAGCGGTCCTCTATCCACTTCACGGGTTTGCCGGTGACGATCGAGCCGACGACCGCGCACACGTAGCCGGGGTAGATGCCGACCTTGTTGCCGAAGCCGCCCCCGATGTCCGGGGCGATGATCCGGATCTTGTGCTCGGGGATGCCTGCCACCATCGCGTAGATCGTGCGGTGGGCGTGCGGGGCCTGGGTGGTGGACCACACCGTCAGCTTCCCGGTGATGGCGTCCATGTCCGCCACGGTGCCGCAGGTCTCGAGCGGGGCCGGGTGCGTCCGCGGATAGAGCATGTCCTGCTCCACCACGACGTCGGCGGCCGCGAAGACCTCGTCGGTGCGCTCCTTGTCACCCGCCGACCAGTCGAAGATGTGGTTGTCGGCCTGCCCTTCCTTGTCGTCGCGGATGACCGGCGCGTCCGGGTCGAGCGCGCGACGGGCGTCGACGACCGCCGGGAGGGGTTCGTACTCCACGTCGATCAGTTCGAGGGCGTCCCGGGCGGCGTAGCGGTCCTCGGCGACGACGAACGCGACCTCCTGGCCCTGGAAGCGCACCTTGTCGGTGGCGAGCACCGCCTGTGTGTCGTACGAGAGCGTGGGCATCCAGGCCAGTCCGAGACCGGCCAGGGTCTCACCCGTGATCACGGCCCTGACCTTGGGGTGCGCCTCCGCGGCGCTGGTGTCGACGGACACGATCCGGGCGTGCGCCAGCGGGCTGCGCAGGATCGCGCCGTGCAGCATCCCGGGCAGCGTGACGTCGTCGACGTAGGTCCCGTGGCCGCGGACGAACCGGGCGTCCTCCTTGCGGGGCATCCGTCCGAAGCCGACCGGCCGCTCCTCGGTGGTCGTCATGCCCGCACCTCCTCGCGGCCGGGCGCCGGCTCGGTGCCCGCGTCGGCGGCCCCCCGCGCGCCGCCGTGCTCGGCGGCCCAGCGGATGGAGCGCACGATGTTCTCGTAACCGGTGCAGCGGCACATCTGCCCGGAGACGGCCTCGCGGATGTCCTCCTCGGACGGGTCCGCGTCGTGGTCGAGCAGCCAGCGGGCGGTCATCATCATCCCCGGTGTGCAGAAGCCGCACTGCAGCCCGTGGCAGGCGATGAACCCCTGTTGCACCGGGTCGAGTTCGGCCCCGTGCGCCAGGCCCTCGACGGTCCGCACCTCATGGCCGTCGGCCATCACCGCGAGCACGGTGCAGGACTTCACCGGTGTGCCGTCCAGCCATACCGCGCACACTCCGCAGTTGGAGGTGTCGCAGCCCCAGTGGGTGCCGGTCAGCCGAAGCTCGTCGCGCAGGAAGTGCACGAGCAGCAGCCTGGGCTCCACGTCCCTGGTGTGCTGCTCGCCGTTCACGGTCACGGTGATCCGCATGTCACGCCTCCTGCCCCTGGGCGCGTGCGGCGGCGGCGCGCAGTGCCCGTGTGGTGAGCTCTCCGGCCAGATGCCGCTTGTAGTCGACCGGCCCGCGCTGGTCGGCCGTCGGCCGGCACTCCTCCGAGGCGAGCCGGCCCGCCGCGGCGAAGCGCTCGTCGTCCGGCAGTCCCCCGCGCAGGAAGTCCTCGGCCCGCTCGGCCACGAACCGTGGGGCACCCACCGCGGTCAGCCCGATGCCGGCCTCGGCGATCAGCCCGCCGGAGATCTCCAGCACCGCTCCCGCGGCGACGACCGCCCAGTCGCCGGCCCGGCGCTCCACCTTGCGGTAGGCGCTGGCGTGCGAACGGATGGGCACGCGGATCTCCACCAGCAGCTCCGCCTCGTGCAGGGCGGTCTCGTACGGACCGAGGAAGAACTCCCTGATCGCGATGGTGCGCCTGCCGCCGGGGCCCTGGGTGACCAGGGTCGCCCGGAGTGCGGAGAACGCCGCGGACAGGTCCTCCGACGGATCGGCCTGGCAGAGCGAGCCGCCGACGGTGCCGCGGTTGCGTACGAGCGGGTCGGCGATGACCCGCTCGGCGTCCCGCAGGATGGGGAAGTGCTCGCCGACGACCGGCGAGGCGAGCAGCCCGGCGTGGCGGACCATCGCTCCGAGGGCCAGATCGTGGCCGTCCACCCGGATCGACGCCAGCTCGTCGAGGCCGTTGATGTCGATCAGGGCCTCGGGCTGGGCCAGCCGGAGCTTCATCATCGGCAGCAGGCTGTGTCCGCCCGCCACCACCCGGGCCTCGGGGCCGTACCGTCCCAGCAGCTCGATCGCCTGCTCGAGGCTGGTGGCCCTCTCGTACTGGAATGCGGCCGGTACCTGCATCGGGCCCTCCTGGAACGCCGTGCCCGTCGCCGTGATGATGCTGCGCTCGTCCGTACCGGCCGCACAATGGGTGGATAAGCATTCACTTATCACCCCGAACGCGAGAAAATCGGACGGTGACCATCACGCAGCTCAGCACCTTCGTGCTGGTGGCCCGCCTCGGGTCGGTGGGCGCCGCGGCGCGTGCTCTGGACGTGAGCGAATCCGCGGTGTCGCAGACGCTCACCGCGCTGCGCACCCACTTCGGCGACCCGCTCATCACGCGCACCGGCGGTGGCGGGATGCGGCTGACGCCCGCCGGGGCGCGGCTGCTGCCGGTCGCTTCGCGGATGGCCGCACTGAGCGCGGATGCCGAGGCCGCGGTGCGGGCGGCACGGGGCGCGCCCGACGAACTGCGGGTCGTCGCCACGAGCACGCTGGCCGAGTTCGTGCTCCCGTCGCTCATGGAGGCCTTCGCCCGCCGCTCGGGGCCCAGGACCGAGACATCGTTCGGGGTGGCCGCCGACGGCGGGATACGCGTGCTGGTGGAGAACCGGCTGGCCGACGTCGCGCTCGGGCCGTACCTCGGCGACGACGGCAGGGGCGAACTGGTCAGCGAGCCGCTGTTCCGCACCCATCTCGTCGTGGTGACCGGCGCCGGATCGCCGCGGCCGCCCGGTCCGCCGCCGCGGTGGTCGTGGCTGGTCGACTCCTCCGGGACCGATCCCGACGCGGACTCCGGGCGCCTGCTCCGCCGGCTCGGAGTGACCGAAGGGAACGTGTGGGTCTTCCCCAACCAGACCGCGACCCTGGCGGCCGCCGCCGAGGGCGCGGGGGTGACACCGGCGCCGGCCCACCTGGTGTCACCCCGCGTCCGTCGTGACGAGCTGCGCCTGCTGGAGACGCCTGCCACGCCGGCGGACGCCACGTGGCACGTCACCGTCCTGCGGCCGGGACATCGTTCCCCGGCCACCGACGCGTTCCTGCACTTCCTGCACACGCCCGCGGCGACCCGCATCATGCGCGCGCCCGGCGCGGGCGTCCCGCCCTCCCGGTTCCGGCCTCCGGTACACGTCACGCTCTGGGACGCGTGAGCCCTCCTCCCGGTAGCGGCGCACCCGGGCCGCACGAGCGGCTCCCTTCAAGGTCGTTGCCGCCGGTTTTCCCGGTCCACCGTGCGACCGCGCTCATCCTGTTACCTTTTGAGACCAAAGGTCATCGAGGGGGACTGCGGATGTCCGGGGGACGGACGACGCGGCGAAGTTCGTCATGCGTCGTGTTAGAGGTGAGGCTGGCGCGGGAGGAGCTGCCCGCGGAATGGGCCGAAGGTCCGCTGCCCGCGTTACTCGCCGACGGGTCGGCCGCCGACCGTGACCGGCGTCTGACGTACTTCGAACCCCGCGTCGGCGAGTCGCTGTTCGGCACTCCGGCCCGCCCGTCCCGCTGGCACCTGCGCCGCCCGGCGGGCGCGGACGACCCCGCCGTGGAGGCCATGGAGTTATTACGCGTGCCCGCCGTCGCCGGTCTGCGGGAAAGTGATGCCGGCCTCTGCGTCCTGCACGTCCACCTGGGCGACGCCCCACTGACCGAGCTGGCCGCCCTCGCCGCCCTCCCCACCGACCACGCCCGTCTGACGAAGCTCTTGCCCAGGGGCGTCCGGGTGGCCGACGAGACGAGCCGCGCCTGGACCCTGGCGCACGTGACGTTCCCGCAGGGTCCGCCGCCCGCGGTGATGCCGGCGGCTTACGCGTCCTGGGGGACGCACGACCAGTGGCTGTGGCTGCTGGCCTCCCGCAGCCCGCTGGACCGCTTCGCCCCCGACCCCGAGGACTCCGGGCTGTTCGCCGGCCGGGTGCGGTTCTCCGCCGACTGGCAGGCGCTGGTCCTGCGGGACGGGGCCGCCTTCGTCGGCCTCTCCCCGGACCCCGGCGGCGACCGGACGTTCCACGCCGCCGCCGCGCACCACGTCCACACCCTCTATCTCGACGTGTTCCTGCTGGGCCGGCTCCAGTATCTGGGCGCCAATTCCCTCGCCAACACGGTCTGTGCGCTGACCGCTCGCGATTGCGACGCGCGGCGGCTGCTCCGCCTCGAAAGCCGCTTGATCGAGCTGCGCCGGGCCCTGTGGTCATCCCACATCACCTCCCGCGGAAAGGCCAACGAACTGCTCGAACGTTTCCAGGAACAGCACCGGCTGGACCAGTTGCTGGCGCACACCGGATCCGGCCTCGCCGAGACCGCCCGCTACGTGGAGGCGACCCGCTCCCGCCGGAGTTCCGTCGCGCTCGGGCTGCTGTCGGCGGTGGGTCTGCCGTTCGGTGTGGCGTACGCGGCCGGGGCCCTGTGGGGCGCGCCCGGCCCCTGGACGCTGCTGGTCGCCACCGTCGTGGCGCTGCTGCTCACCGTCGCGGCGTTCCTACTGCTCCGGCCGCTGCGAGGGCTCGTGTCCGACACGGTGTGGGACAGGGCGGAGGACTGAACGATGACCCTGGTGGCGCTCTACCGTTCCGCTCCGCTCAGGCAGCGGATCGCCAAGGGATACAGCGTGTACGTCCCCGAACCCCGTCCCGGCCGGGGCGCCGCGGATCTGGTCGCCGCGCTGCTGGCCCACCCTCCGCGGCTCCCCGCCGGCCCGTCCGGGCAGCCGTACGTCCTGCGGGGCGGCGCGCGCACCCGTGGTGCGCTGTGGATCGACACCGGCCGCGTCTCGCTGCACGACCCGGCGGCCCGGGCACACGCGGCCCAAGCCCTGGCCATGTCCGTCGCCCAGGTGGCCGCCGACGTCCGCCACCGCGGCGGCCTGCTGCTCCCTACGGGCTGGCAGCAGCAGCCCGACCCGGTCGGCGGGCTCTGCGCCGACCTGCACTCCGTGGAGGTGCTGAACCCCGTTCAGCGCGAGGCGTTCACCAACCTCGTACGGGAGCACTCCGCATCCCTGATCGCCCTGACCGGCCGCCAGTTGTACGGCCCCGGCGGCGTCGCACCCGGTGGCTCGGCTCGCTTGTCTCGCTCGTTCGACCAGGTCAGCGCCCGCTATCTGGACTCCTGCGCGCCGGACCATCTGGAACGGGTGCGGATCAGACTGCGCCAGGAGGAGCGGGTCGGCCGTCTCGAGGCCATGGATGTCAGTCCGCTCGGGCTGCCGGAGGCGGACTCCGGCGGAGATGTCACGGTGCGGCTGTTCGACGCCCAGGTCACCGTCGCCGGCGCGCTGGCTCACGCCCTGCTCGTGCAGGCCCTGTCCATGTGGTCGCGTGAGCTGGAACGCACGGGACGGCGGGTGCGTCAGGTGCCGCAGTTCCTGGTGGAGCGGAACCGCGCCCGGGCCATCGCCCACGGTCTGGCCGCCGAGCTCCAGGTCGACCAGGGCAAGCGTGCCGAAGAGGCCCCCCAGACGCGGCCGGCCGGCCGCGCGGTGCGCGCGCTGCTGTCCGAACTCGTGCCGCACTTGAGTCAGCTGGACGCGACTGCCGACGAACTGGCGCCCCTGTTCCTCGGCGTGGAGCTGGCCGAGTCGGCGGCCACCTCCGGCTTCGTGCGCAACGAGAACGACGTGCTGGCCCGCTGGCACACGGTCGACCGCAACGCCCTGGCGCCCGAAAGCCTCGCCCAGGGCCTGGCCACCCCGGACTGGCTGACCGCCGACCACCTCAGCGCGATCAACAAAGGCCTAGCCCCCGGCAGTTGGGCGACGGCCCGTATCTGGCTCACGGACCGTGTGACGGAGCCCGCGCCGCGGCCGGACCGGAACCATGAGGCGCAGCGGAACCCGAAGCCGGAGTCCCGCCGGGATCCCGGGCGCCCGGCGCCCCTCACGGCCGACCAGCTCCTCGACCGTCTCGCGAAGCCTGACCTTCCCGCGCCCGACGTCCTGGACGCCCTCCGCTCCTATTGCCGTACCGGCGGCATCCTCGATCTCACCCGCCCGCTGCGTTCCCGTGGCCGGGACGAGGCGCGGACGTTGCGCCGGGTACTGCGGCCGCGGTCCGGTCAGCGGGTGCGGTGCGAGGAACCGCCGGCGTCGTGGGAGGACGCCACGGCGACCCGTGCCCTGCGCGCCGCGGGCGAGCAGGGAGTCGCCCTGATGCACTGGGACGTGCCCGCGCAGGACCGCGCCCGGGTACGCGAGGGCCTGCGCAGCATGGGCCGGGCGCCCGGCGGCGTACGGTCCGTCCTGCTGACCGACACGACGTACACCGCCCGCGAGGACGAGAAGCGCGGCACGGTCGAGGTGCTGCTCGTCGCTCCGCGTGAGGAGGCCGACCGATGACTCAGCACACACCGGTCGTACCGGTCACCCTTGATCTTCGAGAGTTCCGGCACGTCCCCCGCTCCACGGACGAGTGCGTGGCGCTGTGGGAGCGCCTGGAACCGGCCGTGCTGACGCTGGACCCGCTGGCCGGGCCCCGGGTCCGGTTCGACCTGGGCGACGAGGGCGAGGTCGGGGTCTGGTTCCTGGATCCGGCCAAGGCACCACGCCCGCTCGGGGCCACCACGCGGTTCGCGATCCGGGGCGTCCTGGAGCCCCCCGAGATCCGGCATGCCTGCACCACCTGCCGGGCGGCACACACCACCACCTACGCGCCGTACAAGTGCCCAGGCTGCGACGAGGGCCGCCGCATGGGCCGCGTCTGCGAGGCGCACGCCGTGTTCCTGGACGGCAGTCTGCGTGCCTCCTGCCCGAGCCACACTCCCGAGTGCCGGTGCGGCACGAAGGCGGTCGCCTGGTGCGGCGGCCCGAACTGCCGTACGCGCAGGGCATGGTGCGCGACGCATCTGCGCCGTCATCCCGGCGATCCAGCCGTCGCCTACTGCGATGACTGCTACGCCGAGCGCTTCCCGGCCTGCGAGCACGAACGTTGCACCGGCAGCGGCTACATCCGCTGCGAGCACCGCACGCTCTCGGCGATGAAGCCGTGCGGTCGCCGCGTCTGCACCGAGCACGCCCGGCGCTGGCAGGTGTACGGCTCCTACAACCGGGGGCTGGCCCTGTGCACCCCGCACCACCAGCAGCTGTCCTCGACCCCGCCCGAGGGGCTGATCGACATGATCCTGGCCGGCACCGTGGCCCGCAACGGCCGGGGCAGGTCCGCGACCCGCCGCCGGGTGCAGTTGCCACGCATCAGCATCGTGCGGCACATCCTGATCAACACTCGCAGGACCGTGCTCGACATGGAGGCCGTCGACCGCCTCTTCAGCTCCCTGGAGCAGGCCCTGCGCGGCCGCACCCCGCGGGACACGAACCTCTCGACCGCTCTGGACCTGCTCGCCAGGCACCGCGCGTCACGACGCGAGGACATCGAGCGGTTCCGGGAGCAGCACGTCGAAGGACGCGGTCACTACGAACGTCTGGTGCAGGAGCTGCGTCGCGGCGGCCGGCACGAGCTCGCCGGAGCCGTGGAGTTCTCCGACTTCCGGCCGCGCAGCGGGATCCTGTTCGTCCGGGTGCCGGAGCACCTCCAGGGCCTCTTCCGCGGTAGGGGCGGTTCGTCCGTCAGGCAACTGGAACAACGCGTGGGCGTGAAGATTCAAGTGGAGCGCGGATGACTGCCTTCAAGCTTTCGGCGGCCGACACCCGGCTCGTGACGGCGACCGGCCCTGGCCTGGTCGCCGACAACAGGCTCGCCGTCTCGTCGTCCCGGCTGACGGACGAGTCGGCGGGCGTCCTCCAGGTGCGCGACACCGGCGGCACCCGTTCGGTGGCGGTACGGCTGATGCCCGCACCGGGCGTGCCCGCCGACGTGGTGGTGGTCCCCGCCGCCCTGGTCCATGAGCACCGCGTCACGCCCGAGGAGGGCTGGGAGCTGGTGTCGGCGGACGCGGTCACGCCCGCGGTACTGGAACTCGAACTGCCGCCGGGGCCGTCCCTCGACGAGGCCACGACGGTGCTGCACAGCGCCCCGCTCCTCTGCGGCCACGTCTTCGCCCACGGCTTCGAGAACGCCCCCGACGTCTGGATCGACGCCGCCGGCACCCTCTTCCGGGTGCGTCAGGCCCTGGATCACGGCGGCCGGCCCCTGAGCGGCCTCTTCCGCGTCGGTTCGAACACCCAGTTGACCCTCTTCGCGCCGGGCGAGCGCAGCGGTGTGGACATCGTCGTACTGGCGGACTGCAGCGGCTCCATGAGCATCGAGGACATCGTCACCACGCCCGGTGACGGGGACAAATGGCTCAGCCGTCTGCGCGCGAACCCGACGATCTCCCGCATGAACGCCCTCAAGGACGCGCTCGGCGCCATGATCGACGCCCGGATGCGTTACGACGGCGTGGGTACCCGATTCGCCCTGGTCCGCTTCGACCATGACCACGAGCCCATGTTCCCCAGCCGATGGGGGATGGAGGAGGTTTCGGACACCCACTCCGTCCAGCGCCTGCGCGAGGCCGTGTCCCTCCTCAACTACCGCCAGTCCGGCACGGACATCGGCAAGGCGCTGCACAAGGCCGGTGAACTCCTCCACCGCTACGGGGTTCCCGGCAACGAGCGCCTCGTCGTCCTGGTCAGCGACGGCGCGCACTACGCGCCCATCCCCGACGAACGCAGCGGCGAATCCATCTCCGGCACCCAGGATCCGGTGTCGCTCATGGAGGACCTGCACGCGGGCCTCGGTATTCGCCTGCACGCGGTCGGCATCAGCGACGAGGCTCTGTTCGACCGCTGGTGGCAGGCGCAGCGGCACCGCACCGGCTGGACTCCGCAGGCCCACGAGAGCATGGTGCCCAACCATCGGATGCTGGGCGAGCTCGTGTCCGTGGCGGGCGGCGACCGGCAGCGCATCGGCGGCTTGGACGTCCTGGAGAAGTACTTCGCCGAGTTGGGCAGCGGAGTCGTACGAGCTGTGGGGCGCCCGGCCCGCCCCCGCCTGCCCGCCCTCCAGCTCACCCCCGAGCAGCTTGCCGCCGAGCCGCAGCGCCGCGCCGCGACCGATCCCCGGCAGCGCCGCGCCTGGGAAACGGCGGCCGAGGACGCGCTGGTCGCCTACAGCAGGGTCTGCGAGGCATCACGGGCCCGCCTCGGTTACCAGTTGCTCCGTTCCTCACCGCCCGACGACTTCGCCCGCCTGCGCCGCCAGTGCGCCGACCGGGCCGACTTCACGGCCTGGCTGTCGGTGGCGTACCAAGTCTTCAACGAGCGCCTGCACGCCCCCCTTCGCATCCCCAAGAAGGATCCCGCGAAGGTACTCGACCTGCCTCAGCTCGCGGCGCCCTTCTGGGACGGCCGCATGTCGCAGCTGCACGAACTGCGCAACTTCTACCACCACGACCGTGACATGGAGGAGCGCGCCGAACGCAACCGTGTCGCGGGCGGCATCATCCACAAGCACACGGGCAGCTACGCCCCGCTGGAGGACGACGCCGGCGCCTGGTGCACTCTGCAGCTGGGTCTGGTGCGCGACCTGGCGGCCCTTCTCAACGAGGCCCACGCGATACTCGACGCGGCCCCCGACCCGGAGACGGCACCGGAGGAACCCTCACCCTCGGCGCCGGCCGGTCCGGCCGCGGCGGGCGGTATCCGCATCAAGTCGCAGGGCTACGACTGACGGCGAACGCCCACCGCACCGGCTCTGCCCGGTCACCGCTGCCCGAGTCCCCGCCTGCAGCTCGAAGCACGCACGGTCGACACGCTCCGGCAGCTCACGGGCGCCGTCAGGTGGTACGCCCGGGGTTCCCGGCCGCCGACAGCAGCCGGGAACCCCGGGCGTGGTTCATACCGTCGGCAGGAGGGGGCCGGAGGCCTCCGGCTCCGTGGGGCCGGCTTCCTCGTCGGACCCGAGTCGCATCTCGGGGGCGGGACGGCGGAAGCCCCGGGTGATCACCGCGAGCCAGACGATGCCGATGACCAGCCAGCCGAGGCCGAGCCTGACGGCGGTGCCGCCGAGCTGGGTGATCAGGTAGACGTCGACCGCGGCACCGGCGGCCGGCAGGAGGAGGTACCGCACGGGCGAGTGCCGGACCCCGGACCGCCACTGCCGCACGGCGTAGGCGATCACGCAGACGTTGACGAGGGTGAAGCCGAGGAACGCGCCGAAGTTGATGAAGGAGGTGGCGTCGGCGAGCGAGAGGTTCATGGCCAGCAGGCCGACGGCACCGATGACCAGCACATTGGTGACCGGGGTGAGCAGCTTGCGCTGCAGGCGTCCGAACACCCGGCGCGGCAGGGCGCCGTCGCGGCCCATGACGAACATCAGGCGGCTGGTGCTGGCCTGGATGGCGACGCAGGAGGCGAACCCACCCAGCATGCCGACGACGTTGGCGACGTCCGCGAAGGTCTTGCCGCCCACGGTGGTGGACAGCAGGTACCCGGCGGAGTCCTGGTCGGGGAAGGAACCGCCCGGGTGGGCCCACTGCATCAGGAAGGAGATCACGACGAAGACGGTGCCGCCGGTCAGCACCGTGAGGACGATGCTGCGCGGGATGGTGCGCTGCGGGTCGCGTACCTCTTCGCTGAGGGTGCTCACCGCGTCGAAGCCGAGGAAGGCGTAGGCGGCGACGGCGGCGGCCGCGGTGACGGCGGAGAGGCTGGTGGCGCTGTTCCAGAAGGCGTGGCCGGCCGCGGGGGTGCTGCCGTGGCCGAGGCCGTAGTGGACGCAGAGCACCGCGAGCACGACGAGTACGGCGGTGACTCCGAGCAGCAGCACCCGGTTGATCCGGTCGGCGACCTTGAGGCCGATGACGTTGATGGCGGTGGCCAGGACCACGTTGATGACCAGCCAGGCCCACTCCGGGACGGCCGGGAACTGGGCGTGCAGGTAGATGGCCTGGAGCAGCCAGGCGACCATCGGCAGGAAGAGGTAGTCGAGCAGCAGTGCCCAGCCGGCCAGGAACCCGACGCGGGAGTCGAGCTCCTTGCGGGCGTAGGTGTACACGGAGCCGGAGCTGGGGTGGACCTTGGCCATCTTGGCGTAGCTGAGGCCGGTCAGCAGCATGGCGCCGGTGGCGATCACGTAGGCGGTGGCGGCGGCGCCCTTGCTGGTGGCGGCGATGACGCCGAAGATCGAGGTGACGACGGCGGGGGCCATGTAGGCGACGCCGAAGGCGACCACGGAGACCAGTCCGAGGTCTCCGTGCATGCGGGTGGGCTGATCCGTCACGGCATTCTCTCTTCCCCGAGCGCACGGCGGGCCTCGGTGGGGTCGTGCGGGAAGGGGGCCGGGGCGGTGGCGCCGGCCCAGGCGGCGGGGTCGATCCGGCCCTGGTAGAGCGGCAGGTCGAGGGGTCGGTCGTCGGGGCGGAACTGCTGCCACGGCCGATTGAGCGCGGCGGTGCCGAGCCGGCGGACGTTGGCGACCTCGTCCAGGTCGATCACGTCGGTGAGGGTGGTGTCGCTGTCGGCCGCGGCCTCGGAGCGCACGTTGCCCTGCGGGTCCACAAGCAGGCTGCGGCCGGTGCCGGCGGGCGCGGCGCAGTTGACGCTGGCGACGAACACCTGGTTGACGATGGCGTTGGCGCGGGCCAGCACGGTCTCCTGGGCCCGGTCGCTGCCGGAGGTCAGGACGACATTCAGTACCAGTTCGGCGCCCATCCAGGCCAGGTGGCGGGTGGTCTCCGGGAACCACGCGTCGTAGCAGATCGACAGTCCCACCCGGCCGACGCCGTCGAGGTCGAAGACGGTGAACTCGGCGCCGGGGGCGACGGTCTCGTAGGGCCGCCACGGGAAGACCTTGCGGTAGGCCGCTGCCCGCTCGCCGCGCGGGGAGTACACGGGCGCGGTGTTGTAGACGCGTCCGTCGGCGCCGCGCTCGTAGACGCTGCCCGGGGCCAGCCAGACGCCGAGGTCGCCGGCGATTTCGGCGAGCGCGCGGTCACGCGGGCCGTCCAGGGGCTCGGCGAGGGCTTCGGGAAGCTCGGCGGGGGTGAGCGTGGCACCGCCCGAGGAGGCGCCGAGATGCAGCTCGGGATATACGACCAGCGGCGCGACGGGGAGCCCCGCCGTGCGCCTTCGCACGTCGGCGGCCAGGCCGTCCAGGTCGTCGGCGGCGCGCTGGGCTGCCTGGGCCAGCACTAGGGGGAGAGGACGGGACATGGGTCACCAGGTCTGACTCGAGGGGATTAGTTAAACGAAATTTAGTTAACGAACCAGAGGAGGTCAATGGATTGCCACAGGTGAGATACGAACGGCGTTCGACGGTGTGCGAGCATGTCGACCATGGCCCGACCAAGGAATCAGGCGGAACGCCGCGCCCAGCTGATCGACGCGACCGCCAGGACCGTGGTCGAGCTCGGGGCCACGGCCACCAAGCTGCGGGACGTCGCCAGGGCCGCCGGCGTCACCCCCGCGTCGGTGCTCTACTACTACGCCGACATCCAGGAACTGTTCGCCGCCGTGTTCGAGCGCAGTGCCGCGACGTACTTCGTCAGCCGCGAGGAGGCCATCGCGGCGGCGGACGGACCGGTGTCGCGGCTGCGCGCCTGCATCCGCTCCGGCGTGCCCTGGCCCGGAGAAGGAGAAGAAAGCACCCGGCTGCTCTTCGAGCTGTTCCCGGTGGCCCTGCGCAACGAGGGCGCCGCCGACCGGCAGCGCACCTTCGCGCGCCAGCAGGCGGAGCTCTATCGCCAGGTGCTCGAACTCGGGCAGCAGCGCGGCGAGTTCACACTGACCGGCGACGCCCGGGCCCTGGGACGATCCTTCGTGGCACTGGAGGACGGCTACGCGATGGACCTGCTGGTCGGCGACGCGACCGCCCAGGACATCGAGGACCGCCTGCTCGACCACGCCCGCGTCGTCACGGGCAATCCGGCCTTCGCCCGGCGCGGCTGACCGGACGCGGTCCGCGCCCGCGCGGGTGCGGCCTGTTCGGGCCGACGCCTCGCACCCGGAGCACGACCGGGCCCCGGCGATCGACGCCGGGGCCCGGTTCGGGGTGCCGCGGGTTCAGCGGTCCGTCACTTCGCCGCCGTAGGAACGGTGCACGGCGTGGGCGGCCTTGTCGGTCTGCGCGTCGTACTTGTCCCCCGTACGCTCGTCGACCAGCCGCTCGGCACTGTCGACACCCTTGTCGGCCTGGTCCGGGTGGCCCTTGGCCATCTCCTTGGCCTTGTTCGCCATGTCTCCCAGCTTGCCCATGAGGTACCTCCCGGCGATACATGTGTGTCGTACCCGGCGGTGAGTACCCGCGGCGTCCGGTTCGATGCGTGCCGATCCCGCGCACGAGCCGGTCAGGCGGAGCGGGAGGCGGGCGAGGGCCGGCGCTCGCCGCCGCCCCGCCGACCGCTGGGACTGCGCCCCCTGCCGAGCCGACGGTGGGACCCGCGCTGAAGGCGACCGGAGTCCGGCCGCCTGCTTCCGGTCACGCCCGGCTCACCGGCGCTGCCACTCCTCGGCCAGGAGTTGATACGAGCGCACCCGGTCGGCGTGGCCGTGGGTGATGGTGGTGATGATCAGCTCGTCCGCGCCGGTGGCCTCCTGGAGTTGTTCGAGCTGGTCGGCGACGCGCCCCGGGGAGCCGACGAACTGGGTGTCGACGCGGTCGGCCACCAGGGCCCGGTCCGCGTCGGTCCAGGTGTGGGCGCGGGCCTGCTCCGGGGTCGGGAAGGGTATGGCACCCTCGGCGGTGCGGATGCTGCGGACCCACGGGCCGTAGCCGGTGGCGAGTTCGCGGGCGGTCGCGTCGTCCTCGGCGACGACGACGTCGGCGGAGACGCTGACGTAGGGCTTGTCGAGCTGGTCGGAGGGCTGGAAGGCGGCGCGGTAGCCCTCGGCGGCCTCCAGCACGGTGGCGGGGCTGACGTGGTAGTTGGCGGCGAAACGCAGGCCGTTGCGGCCCGCGACGTCGGCGCTCCGTCCGCCGCTGCTGCCGAGTATCCATACCTGTACGTCGGCGTACTCGCCCGGTACGGCGTGCGCTTCGGTGCCGTCAGCCGAGCGGTAGTCGCCGCGCAGGAGGGCGAGTATGTCGTCGACCTGCTCACCGTAGTCCTGGGAGCCGGCGCCGGGCTGGTGCAGCAGCCGCTGCTGGAGCAGGAAGCGGGGTGAACCGATCAGGTGCTCCGGGGAGAAGCGGGCAGGGATCACAAGGCCGTTGGGGGCGCGTCCGTCGACGACGGGGGTTGTGGTCGGCCGGGGTCCTGCGGCCTGTCCGGACGGTCGGCCGCCCGAGCGGCCGAGGCCCAGGTCGAGGCGGCCGGGGTGCAGGGCGTCGATCAGCCCGAACTCCTCGACGGTGGACAGGGCGGTGCGGTGACCGAGTTGCACGGCCCCGGAGCCGATCCTGATCGTCGACGTCGCGGAGGCGGTCAGGGCGAGCACGACGGCCGGTGAGGTTCCGGCCACGCCCGGGTTGAGGTGGTGCTCGGCGAACCAGTAGCGGGTGTAGCCGAACCGCTCGGTCTGCCGGGCGAGGTCGATGGTGTTGCGCAGGGCCTCGCCGGCGGTGGAGCCGGAGGAGATCGGGACGAGGTCGAGTACGCCGAGGGGGGTGCTGGGCATGGTCGGGGGCTCCTAGCCGTCGGTGGGCGCGGGGGCGGACCCCCGGTTGCGCGTACGGGAGTTGGAGCGGGGTGCGGTGCTCGGCCCCGCTTCACGGCGTCACCCGCCGGCCGGCGGCTGCGCGCGGGCGTCGGGGTGGGCCAGACCGAGGTGGTCGCGGAGTGTGGTGCCGGTGTAGTCGTGCCGGAACACACCGCGTTCCTGGAGCAACGGGACGACGGTGTCGGCGAACTCGTCCAGGCCGCCGGGAGTGATGTGCGGGACCAGGATGAAGCCGTCGGCGGCGTCGGTCTGGACGAAGGTGTTGATGGTCTCGGCGACGGTCGCCGCGGAGCCGACGAACGACTGGCGGCCGGTGATCTCGATGACCAGCTCGCGGATCGACAGGTTCTCGGCCGCGGCGCGTTCGCGCCATTGCCGGGCGACGGCGAGGGGGTCGCGGAACATCCGGACGCTCGCCCGGCCGCGGGCGATCGTGTTCTCGCCGGGGTCCGGGTCGATGTCGGGAAGCGGGCCGTCCGGGTCGTAGCCGGACAGGTCCCGGTTCCAGACGTGCTCCAGGTACTTGATCGCGGTCTGTCCGCTGACCTGCCGGCGTCGCACCTCACGCGCCCGCTCCCGCGCCTCGGCGTCCGTGTCGCCGAGCACGAAGGTCGCCGCGGGCAGGATCAGCAGCCGGCCGGGGGTCCGGCCGTGTCGGGCCAGGCGGCCCTTGACGTCGGCGTAGAAGTCCTGGCCTGCCTCCAGGGTGCTGTGCCGGCTGAAGATGGCGTCCGCGCTCGACGCGGCGAACTCGCGGCCCTCGTCGGAGTCGCCGGCCTGGAAGATCACGGGGCGGCCCTGGGGGCTGCGCGGCACGTCGAACTGGCCCGTGATGTCGAAGTGTTCGCCCCGGTGGACGAAGGCGCCCGCGCGGGCGTCCTTGAGGAAGATGCCGGACTCGCGGTCGGCGACGATCTCGTCACCGTGCCAGGAGTCGAACAGTTCGGTGGCGGTGGCGAGGAACTCCCGTGCCCTGGAGTAGCGCTGCTCCTGCGGGAGGAAGCCGCCGCGGCGGAAGTTCTCGCCGGTGAAGGCGTCCCAGGAGGTTACGATGTTCCAGGCGGCGCGTCCCCCCGACAGGTGGTCCAGGCTCGCGAACTGGCGGGCCACCTCGTAGGGCTCGTTGAAGGTGGAGTTGATGGTGCCGGTCAGGCCGAGCCGTTCGGTGACGGCGGCGAGGGCGGACAGGACGGTGAAATTGTCGGGCCGCCCCACCACGTCCAAGTCGTATATCTCGCCGCCCTGTTCGCGCAGCCGCAGCCCCTCGGCGAGGAACAGGAAGTCGAACTTCGCGCGTTCGGCGGTCCGGGCGAAGTGCGCGAACGAGCTGAACTCGATGTGGCTGCCGGCCCGTGGGTCGCTCCACACCGTGGTGTTGTTGACGCCGGGGAAGTGGGCCGCGAGGTGGATCTGCTTGATGGGCTTGCCCGTTGTGGGGTCGCTCATGGCCGTGGGGCTCCTCCGGCTCGGACGGCTGCGTAGCGGTTGGCGGGGCGGTCGAGTCCGAGCAGTCCGCGCAGGGTGTCCGCCTCGTAGGCGCGCCGGAAGGCTCCTCGGCGCTGGAGCTCGGGCACCAGGCCTCGTGTGATGTGCTCCAGGTCGTGCCCGATGGCTCCGGGGCGCAGACGGAAACCGCTCAGTCCGGCCCGGCGCCGTTCCAGGAGCAGATCGGCCAGTTGTGCGGGCGTACCGGTGAACACCTCGGCGTCACTGTCGTAGGGGTGTTCCGCGAGGTCGTCCAGGCGGGTCTTGCGGTCTTTCGCCGCGGCCGGGTCGTCGTCCAGGAACACGACCAGGTCACCGAAGATGTGGAGCGGCTCCTCGGCCCGCCCCGCCGCGGCCCGGGCGGCGCGGATCCCGGCGACAGCCGCGCGGGCCTGGTCGGTGTCGTGCGGGGTGAT
Source organism: Streptomyces sp. NPDC047869 (assembly GCF_040704065.1). NCBI lineage: Bacteria > Bacillati > Actinomycetota > Actinomycetes > Kitasatosporales > Streptomycetaceae > Streptomyces > Streptomyces sp. NPDC047869. The sequence continues at coordinate 65,521 of NZ_JBEYRK010000025.1, read as the reverse complement.
GTAGCCGATGTCGGCGGAGCCTCCCACCAGTTGCCAGGACAGGCCGTGGTGTGCGAGCGCGCTGACGACGGGCTGTCCCTGCGGTGGCCGGGGGGTGATCGACGGGCCCTTGACGCTGAAGTGCCTGCCCTCGAAGTCGATGTGGTGCAGCTTGTCGCGGTCGATGAAGCGGCCGGTGGCGACGTCGCGGATCTCCGCGTCGTCCTCCCAGCTGTCCCACAGGCGGCGCACCACCTCGACATGGTCGGCGGCCTCCTCGAGGAGCTCGCCGATCAGTGCCCTGCCCGCCGGGGTGTCGCGGTCCTCGGCGCCGAGGCGCGGGAAGGTACGGCGGCCGAAGTGTGCCGCCTCGTTCCGCCGTGCCGACACCTGGACGCGCAGGCCCGCGCGACCGGTACTGACGTAGTCCAGCGTGGCGATCGCTTTGGAGATGTGGAACGGCTCGGTGTGGGTGGCGACCACGGCCGGAATCAGCCCGATGTGGTGCGTCAGCGGTGCGACGCGCGCGGCGATGAGCACCGCGTCCAGGCGGCCGCGCACCTGGTCGGTGCGTCCGTCGGGCTCCGTGGGGTGCGAGGACTGGAGCCCGAGCCCGTCCTCGAAGGTCACGAAGTCGAGCAGGCCGCGTTCGGCCTCGGTCACGAGGCCGGCCCAGTAGCCGGCGGTGAGCAGGTCGTGGGGCCGGGCGCCTGGCTCACGCCATGCGGCCGGGTGCCAGCCCGTGCCGTCGAGCGCGACGGCGAGGTGGAGCGGAGGGGATGCGGACACGAAAGGGCTGCCTTCCTGGTGCGGGGGTGCCGAGCCGGACGGTCGCGGCCGTGGGGTCATCGCGGGGTTCCGGAGCCCGCGAAGGGAACCTGGGCGGCGGGCGTGTCCTTCGCGGCGCGCAGCGGGTGGGTCCACAGACCCTGCGCCTGGAGCCTGGGCAGTACGCCCTCGCCGAACCAGTACGCCCTCGCCGAACCAGTACGCCTCCTCCAGGTGCGGGTAGCCGGAGAGGACGAACTCCTCGATGCCCAGAGCGTGGTACTCCTCGATGCGCTCGGCCACCTCGGTGTGGCTGCCGACCAGCGCGGTGCCCGCGCCGCCGCGCACCAGGCCGATGCCGGCCCACAGGTTGGGGTGGATCTCGAGGGAGTCGCGGTGGCCGCCATCGTGCAGGGCGAGCATGCGCCGCTGCCCCTCGGACTCGCTGCGGGCGAGCCCGGCCTGCACCGCCCGCACCGTTTCCGGGTCGAAGCCGTCCAGGAGCCGGTGCGCCTGCGCCCACGCCTGTTCGGAGGTGTCGCGGGTGATGACGTGCAGCCGGATTCCGAAGCGGAGGGAGCGACCCCGACCGGCGGCGAGCCTTCTGATCCGGGCGATCTTCTCGGCGACCTGGGCGGGTGGCTCGCCCCAGGTGAGGTAGACATCGGCGTACCGCGCCGCGATCTCACCGGCGATGGGCGACGAGCCGCCGAAGTACACCTCGGGGACGGGGTCGGGCAGCCGCGCGAGCCGGGCGTCCGCGACCCGCAGGTGCTCGCCGTCCAGGTCGACGGTTCCGCCGTTCCACAACTCCCGTACGACGTGCAGGAATTCGCCGGTACGGTGATACCGCGCGTCCTTGTCGAGGAAGTCGCCGTAGGCGCGCTGCTCGTGGCTCTCTCCGCCCGTGACCACGTTGAGCAGCAGCCGGCCGCCGCTCTGCCGCTGGAAGGTGGACGCCATCTGCGCGGCGAGCGTCGGCGAGACGAAGCCGGGTCGGAAGGCGACCAGAAACTTCAGCCGCTCGGTGTGCCGGCTGACCATGGCGGTGGTCAGCCAGGCGTCCTCGCACCAGGCGCCGGTAGGGGTCAGCGCACCGGTGAAGCCGAGGTCCTCCGCGGCGCGGGCTATCTGGCTCAGGTAGGCCACCGTGGGCGGCCGGTCCTGTCCCGAGACGGTGGCCGGGGTGCCGTGGCCGCCGCCGACGACATGACGGCTGTCGCCGTTGGTGGGCAGGAACCAGTGGAAGGTGAGGTTCACCGTGGCTCACATCTCTCGTTCGTCGTCGGCGGTCGTCGGGGCGCTCATCCGGCGGCGGCCAGCAGGGCCGTACGGCTTCCGAGGGCGGCGGAGAACTGGTCGACGACGCGGGCGAGGGCCTCGGCCGGGCCCGGCGCGACGGTCAGAGTGCCGTCATCGCCCACCGCGATGTCCTTGTCCAAGGTGAACCAGCCCGGGACGATGTGCGCGGCGCCCATGGAGCTGAGTACGGGGCGCAGGGCGTAGTCGATGGCCAGGACGTGGGCCGTGGTTCCGCCGGTCGCCAGCGGGAGGACGGTCTTGCCGGCCAGGCCGTACTGCGGCAGCAGATCGAGCAGTGACTTCAGCAGCCCGGAGTAGGCGGCCTTGTAGACGGGAGTGCCGATCACCACCCCGTCGGCGCGGTCGAAGAGCGCGGCCGCCTCACGGATCGTGGGGTGCTGGAAGTCGGCGCCGAGGAGGGCCTCGGCGGGGATGGTGCGGACGTCCAGTGGGATCACCTGGTGCCCCTGGGCCGTGAGGCGCGCGTCCAGGTGGCGCAGCAGCCGGGCGGTGCGGGAGGTGGCGGACGGGCTTCCGGAGACGGACAGGACGGTGGCCATGGCGGACCTTTCGTGGCGTGGACGGCTACTTGTCGGTCTTGGGCGGGCCGGGCGGGTTGATCTCCGACTTCGCCACGGCTTCGTCGGACAGGCCCGAGCGGCCAGGCGGGGCGGCAGGCGGGCACGGCGGAGCAGCAGCCCCGCGGGCCGTGTGACGGCACGCCTCGGGCGCTGGAACAAGGGTGAGCGGATGTGACGACGCCGGGGCGCTGGGCCTCGGCGGAAGCGGGCGGCGGCAGCGCCCGTCCAGTGTGTCCCGCGGGACCGTTCCCACGCCGGTCAGCGCCTGTCAGCGCGGGCGTGCGACGGTGCTACGAGGGGAGGAACCCGGTCCGCGACGGGGTGACCGGGAAAGGTGAGGGCCGGTCAGACGGCCCGCTGCCGCTTCAGGCGCAACACGCCGCGGACCACACCCGGCCGAAGTCGATGTGGTCACGGGTGACCAGGCGCTGCTCGGCATTCATGCGCCCAATTGAGCAGTACATCTCGCGTTCCGTCAACCACGGCCCGGATGGCGGACGGGTGTTGAGCCGTTCCCGCGACCCGGTTCCGGGAGCCCGGTGAACGCGTTCCCTATAATTCCTATCGATTTACTAGGGAAGCGTTGACGGTTCCCCGGTGGGGTGCGCAGGATGAGGTACGAGCCCCCCGCGCCGCGACGACTCGTTCGCCGTCGGCACGCCGGCTCCGGTCACGTCGCCGGCGCCGCCCGCTGCCGGGTGCGAGGCACACGGCCGGTGCATGGCGGCACGGGCGGACGGGTGAGCCGACTGCCGCTCGAGACCTTGTCGTTGACTTCGAGGAGACCTCCACCATGGGCGTTGCCACCGCGCCGTCCGGATCCCTTTCGGATGCCGGCCCGACCGCGCCCGGCCGTGCGCACTGGCTGCGCGTGGCCCGCGAGTCGGCGGACGACCTGGCCACGGACGCGGTGGCCCGGGAGCAGGCGGGCAAGCCCCCGTTCGACGAGGTGTCCCAGTTGCGCGAGGCGGGACTACTGACGCTCCTCGTACCGGCGGAGTCGGGAGGGGGCGGCGCGGACTGGACCACGGCCTATGCCGTGGTCCGGGAGATCGCCGCGGCCGACGGCGCGATCGGCCAACTGCTCGGCAGCCACTACTTCCTGTCGTGGAGCGCCCGGTTCCTCACCGATCCCTCCCGGGCCGCCCGGCTGGAGCGGCAGTACGCCGCGGAACAGTGGTGCTGGGGTGGTGGTCTGGCCCGTCAGGACTCCCCTCTGGCACTGACCAGGGCGCGCGGCGGCGGCCATGTGCTCAACGGACGGCAGAGCTACTCCACCGGAGTCCTGGTCGCCGACCGCCTCGCCGTGCGGGCGGTGCGGGCCGACACCGGCGAACCACTCGCCGTCGTCGTCGATCCCGCCCACCACGGCGTGGGTACCGGTGGCGACGCCGACACCTTCGGCCAGCGCCTCGCGGCCGGCGGCAGCGTGGAGTTCGACTCCGTACCGGTCGCCGCCGACGACGTGCTCGGGTCGCTGTCCGCGGACGAGGACATCCTGTCGTCTCCGACCGCCCTGGCCTCTCCGGTCGGGCGCCTCCTCTCGGTCCAGCTCCGTCTCGGCATGGCGGAGGGAGTGCTCGCCGAGGCCCGGGAGTACAGCAGGGCCGGGCAGTCGTCCCGGCACCCCTCCCGGCCGGCCGGCTCCGCCCAGGACCCGCAGGTGCTGGCCGCCTACGGGGAGCTCGCCGTCCTCACCCGCTCCGCGTCCGCGCTCGCCGATCAGGCGCTGGAAGCCGTGCACGGCGGGCTGGCACGCGGCGTGGACCTGACCTACGACGGGTACGCGGACATCTCCGTCCTCGTCGCCATGGCCGAAGCCGCCTCCTCGCGGGCCGCGCAGGAGTCCACCGCCCGCGCCCTCGACATCGTCGGCGCCCGCTCCGCATCCTCGCGGCTGGGCTTCGACCGCTTCTGGCGCAACGCCCGGACGCACACGCTGTACGAGCCCGTCGCTCCCCGGCTCCGCGACGTGGGGGACTACTTCCTCAACGGCACGCATCCGCCGTTCGTCCTGCCGGTCTGACCGCTGCCGTCCATCATGCGAACACCCCCTTGGGGTGAGCGCCGCCTTCTGTCACGATCCCTAGCAACCAGGTAGGAATACTAGGGAAGGCGGGGGCGTGGTCATGGAGTCGCCGAACCGCACACTCCTGTCGCCGCCCCCGCTGACCTCGCGTCGGCACATCGACTTCGGCCGTACCTCCAGCGCCATCTGTCGGCCTGTCTGAGCCGTCCGCGAACCCCGCCGGCCTCGGCGGGCGCGTCGATTTCGCCTGATGCCCCTCCCGACCCGCTCGTAGGTCCGGGACGACGTACCCACCGCCGCCGCGGACCGGCCGGCTGAGCCCACGCACCCGAAGGAGAGCGCGCAGCCCTGCCCGCTTTCCGCCCCTCCTTGTTCATCCCTCCCCTGAGAGGACACCTCCGTGTCTGCCGCAAGACCGCTCACCATTTCGCGCACCATCGCCGTCATCGCGGCGCTCCCCGTCCTGCTGACCGCCTGCGGGTACGGCTCCGAGTCGACCGACGACGGGAAGAAGAGCGCGGTCGCGGCGGGTGCCGAGAAGCTCTCCACCGACGAGGTGAAGATCGGCTACTTCCCCAACCTCACGCACGCCACCGCCCTCGTGGGCGTGCAGGAGGGCCTGTTCCAGAAGGAACTCGGCGGCACCACGATCAAGACCTCCACCTTCAACGCCGGCCCCTCCGAGATCGAGGCGCTCAACGCCGGGTCCATCGACATCGGCTGGATCGGCCCCTCCCCCGCCATCAACGGCTACACCAAGTCCAACGGCAAGAACCTGCGGATCATCGGCGGTTCGGCCTCCGGCGGCGTGAAGCTGGTCGTGAACCCTAAGACGATCAAGTCCCTGAAGGACGTCAAGGGCAAGAAGATCGCGACGCCCCAGCTCGGCAACACCCAGGACGTGGCCTTCCTCAACTGGGTCGCGGAGCAGGGCTGGAAGGTCGACGCGCAGAGCGGCAAGGGTGACGTCTCCGTCGTCCGCACCGACAACAAGGTGACCCCGGACGCCTACAAGTCCGGCTCCGTCGACGGCGCCTGGGTGCCCGAGCCGACCGCGTCCAAGCTGGTCGCCGAGGGCGGCAAGGTGCTGCTCGACGAGTCGTCGCTGTGGCCCGGCAACAAGTTCGTGATCACGAACATCATCGTGTCGCAGAACTTCCTGAAGGAGCACCCGGACGTCGTCGAGGCCGTGCTGCGCGGCTCGGTGAAGACGAACGAGTGGATCGACGCCAACCCGGAGAAGGCGAAGGCGTCCGCCAACAAGGCCCTGGAGGACCTGTCGGGCAAGGCGCTGCCCGCCGAGGTCATCGATCCGGCGTGGAAGTCCATCACCTTCCTCGACGACCCACTGGCCTCGACCCTCGACACCGAGGCGCAGCACGCGGTGACGGCGGGCCTGCTCGACAAGCCGGACCTGAAGGGCATCTACGACCTCACGCCGCTCAACAAGGTCCTCAAGGCCGCGGGCAAGGACGAACTCGACCCGGCCGGCCTCGGCACCAAGTAGCGCCCGCCGACGGCGGCAGGCCCGGCCACGGGACCGGACCTGCCGTCCTCCGGCGCGACGGACACGGAGGTCCGGCCCGCCCCGACGCGCCGGGCTCGACGGACACGACTGACCGGCCCGCCACGACGTGCCGGGACACCCGCGCGTGACGTCACTGGGCTCCCACGAGTTGGCGCCACGTCTTGTTGCCGACGATGCCGTCAGCGGTGAGCCCGCTGCCGGACTGGAACCACGGCACGGCCTCCTTCGTGCGCGGGCCGAAGTCGCCGTCGACGCCGAGGGGCGGTGTCCAGCCCGGCTCGTTCGGGCGCTGCTGGATGTTCTTTACCCCCTCCGCGATGACACCCTGGTGGGCGAAGGGCTGGTCGGCCGCCGTTCGCTCCGGGCGGCTCGGGTGGTCGGCGAGCCACTGCGCGACATCGTCCGGCAGGTCGTCGGGAGCGTGCGCCTCCCCGGACCGCCAGCCCTCCACCCGGCGGATGCGAACACGGTGAACTGGTCGTCGTACAGGGCGGCCGGCGAGGTGTCGGTGGAGACGCCCGGGGCGTCGGCGACCTGCTGGGCGTATCGCTGGGGGTCGTTGGACCCGTGGCCGGCCGGCGCGTACGCCTTCATCACCTCGAAGACGGTCGAGTTCCGGCGCTTTCGCAGATGTTGGCGAACGGCCTGGAAGCCTGTCTCCTCATCGGGGAAGACGGCGAAGATGTCGTTGTGTCGACGCCGAGAATGCTGATGACGTCGCCCGGTTCCAGGTCGGTCGCGCTGGTCCAGGTCATGGCGGCCTCCGAGAGGGAGAGCTTCTTGGACGCCGGCCTTCAGGACTCGCCGTCGGGCGGAGCGGACACCTGGGCGGTGCGCTGAGGCCCCGCCTGCCCGCTGACCGGCGGTGTCACGGTCTCGGGCCTCGACGGAACGGTGCCGCGCCTCCGATGCAAGGCACGCTCCCCACGCTGCTCCCGACGCGTCCCACCTGCCCGTTCCGCTGATTCGCGATGACGACGGGGCCGCGGCCCCATCCCACGTGCACCCCGCCTCGGACCGCCCGGCGGCCGGGCCCCTCGATCCCGCGCTCTCCCCCACCACGGCGACAGGAAGGCGGCATGAATACCCCCCGGGGTACCCGTGTTACGGTGGAATACATACCCGGGGGGGTAATTTCCGTGGAAGGGGCATCTCCGTGTTCTTCATCGACACCATCGAGCTCGAGGGGCTGGGCAACCGCCACTACCTGGCCGGCGGCCGTGACACGGCCGTGGCGGTGGATCCGCCGCGCGACCTCGATCAGGTCCTGGCGGCGGCCGCCCGGCGCGGGGTGCGGATCTCGCACGTGGTGGAGACCCACATCCACAACGACTACGTCACCGGCGGCCTGGAGCTCGCCCGGGTCACGGGAGCCGCCTATCTGGTGCCGGCCGGGGCGGACGTGGCGTTCGCCCGTGTGCCGGTGGGCGACGGCGACACGGTCGCCCTCGACAGCGGTCTCGAACTGCGGGCCGTCGCCACGCCCGGCCACACCCCGCACCACACCTCCTACGTGCTGCGGGAGAACGGCGTGCCGGTGGCCGCCTTCACCGGCGGGTCGCTGCTGATCGGCACCGTGGGCCGCCCCGACCTGGTCGAGCCCCGCCTGACCGAGCGGCTGGCGCGCGCCCAGCACGCCTCCGCCCACCGTCTCGCGGCCGAGCTGCCGGACGAGACCCCGGTGCTGCCGACGCACGGCTTCGGCAGCTTCTGCTCGTCGGCGCAGGCGGAGGGCGACGCCACCACGATCGGCAAGGAGAAGACCGCCAACGCGGCGCTCACCCAGGACGTGGACTCCTTCGTCACCCACCTGCTCGCCGGCCTCGACGACATCCCCGCCTACTACGCGCACATGGGCCCGGCCAACGCCAGCGGGCCGGCCCCGGTCGACCTGACTCCCCCGGCCGTCGCGGACGCGGACGAGATCGCCGCCCGGCTCGCGGCCGGTGAGTGGGTGGTGGACCTGCGCAACCGGGTCGCGTTCGCGCGGGGCCACGTCGCCGGGTCGTTCAACTTCGAGGCGGCCGGCAAGATCGCCACCTACCTGGCCTGGATGATCCCGTGGGGCAAGCCGGTCACCCTGCTCGCGGAGTCCCCCGAGCAGCTGGCCGCCGCGCAGCGGGAGCTGGTCCGGGTGGGTATCGACCGGCCCGCCGCCGCCGCGACCGGAACGCCCGAGCAGTGGGTGCCCGAGGGCGGCCGGCCGGCCTCCTTCGCCCGCTCCACCTTCGCAGGGCTGGCCGAGCGCGGCACGGACGGCGTCGTCGTGCTGGACGTGCGACGGGACTCCGAGCGGGCCGCCGGCCACATCGAGGGCTCCGCGCACATCCCGGTCCACGAGCTGCACCGGCGGCTCACCGAGGTACCGGCGGGCACCGTCTGGGTGCACTGCGCCGGCGGGATGCGCGCCGCCATCGCCGCCTCGCTGCTCGACGCCTCCGGACGGGACGTCGTGGCCGTGGACGACGGCTTCGACGCCGCCACCGCCGCCGGACTGACCGTGGTCACCGGCTGACCGCCCTTCGTCCCCGCCGTTTCGAACGTTCCGAACCCACGAGAGGTCGTCTCATGTCCCTCTTCCGTCGCGGCGAGGACCGCGTCACCGCCGACGAGGCCCGCCGGCGCGTCCTGGACGCCGAGGCGCCGGCCGTCCTGCTGGACATACGCGAGCAGGACGAGTGGGACGCCGGGCAGGCGCCCGGCCCGGTCCACGCGCCGCTGTCCCGCCTGGCCGCCGGGGCGGTGCTGCCGGACGCGGCCCGGGGGCGGCCCCTGGTGGTGATCTGCCGCAGCGGGAACCGCTCGCGGCAGGCCGCCGGTCTGCTCGCCGGCCGTGGCGCCGCGGCGGTGGACGTCAAGGGCGGCCTGAAGGCGTGGGCCGCCGCCGGGCATCCGGTCGTCGACGAACGCGGGAACCACGGCTCGATAGCATGACCGCTCTGCTCCTCGCGCTCGTCGCCGGTGCCGTCGTCGGCCTGGCCCTCGGTGGGCTCGGTGGCGGTGGCAGCGTCCTGGCGGTGCCCGCCCTGATCTACCTGCTCGGCCTCACCCCGGCGGAGGCGACCACGGCCGCCCTGGTCATCGTCACCCTGACCTCGGTCACCACCCTCGCCGGGCACGCCCGGGACGGCAACGTCGTCTGGCGCACCGGTCTGCTCTTCGCGGCGGCCGGCATCGTGCCCGCGATGATCGCGGGGGCCGCCGCCGGACACCTCCCCCAGACCGTGCTGACCGCCGCCTTCGCCGTCGTCGCGGCCCTCGCGGCGCTGCGCATGCTGCGTCCCGCCCGTGCCGACGCCTCGGGCGCGGTGCGGCCCGGTAAGGCCGGTGCCGCCGGTGCCGGGCTCGGCGCGGTGACCGGATTCCTCGGCGTGGGCGGCGGATTCCTCGCCGTACCGGCCCTGGTCGGTGTGCTGAGCCTGCCCATGCGCCGGGCCGTCGGCACCAGCCTGCTGGTCATCACGGTCAACTCGCTGGCGGCGCTCGGCGCCCGGGCCGGCAGCGGGACGCGTCTGGACTGGGCGGTCGTCGCACCGTTCACCGCGGCGGCGGTCCTGGGCGCCTGGGACGGCAAACGGCTCTCGCGGAAGATCAGGGGCCAGGCCCTGCAGCGCCTGTTCGCCTGCGTGCTGCTCGCGGTGGCCGCCCTCATGCTCCTCGACGCGCTCGTCTGACCACGGCGGCGGCCCGGTCGGCCCGTACGCATACGCCTCACGACTTCAGCAGTCCGGCCCCCGTTCGGGGCGCCTTCACACACAAGGATGAGATCCGCCATGACCACCCCCGTCACCCTCGACCCCCAGCAGGCCCGCTCCCGGCTGCACGAACTCACCGTCATCGACGTCCGCACCCCCGGCGAGTACGCCGGCGGCCACATTCCCGGCGCCCTCAACATCCCCCTCGACCGGCTCGGCCGGGCGCTGCCGGAGATCCGGGGGGCCGCCGAGCGCGGCGAGGTCCTCGTCGTCTGCGCCTCGGGTGCCCGTTCCGAGAGCGCCTGCCGGACGCTCGCCGAGAGCGGCGTCCACACCGCCACCCTCGCCGGCGGCACCGGTGCCTGGGCCGCCCAGGGCAACGACCTCGACCGCTCCGAAGGCGGCACGCGGGCGACCTGGGGCATGGAGCGGCAGGTCCGCCTCACCGCGGGCTCCCTGGTCCTGCTCGGCCTGGCGCTGGGCGAGTTCGTGCACCCCGCCTTCCGGCTGCTGCCCGCGGGCATCGCCGGCGGCCTGGTCTTCTCGGCGGTGACCAACACCTGCGGCATGGCCGCCATGCTCGCCAAGCTCCCCCACAACCGGCCCCGCCAGGCCGACCTGGAGGCGACGCTCACCCGTCTGCGTGCCGGCTGATCCGGGACCCCGGCGGGCGCGCTGCCGTGTGCCCGCCGGTTCCGGTGAGCGGTGAGGACGGTGCCGCACACGGCGGAGGGGTGACCCCGGGACCGGGATCACCCCTCGCGCGTCCGTGCTCGCGTCAGCCGAGGTCGCGCACCCTGATGGCGTGGATGCCGCGGCCGTGCGTGGCCGCGTACAGGGTGTCCCCGTCCGGGCTGAGCCTCAGCTGCAGCACGGCGACGGCCGGCAGGGAGCCGGCGCGCTGCCACTTGGTGTGGCCCGGGGCGCGGTAGACGACGCCGAGGTCGGTGGCGAGGGCGAGCCCGCCGTTCGGGGTCACCACGGCGGAGTCGGCCGGTACGTCGGGCAGGTTCGCCGATACGTCCTTCCAGGTGGTGCCGCCGTCGGTGGACTCGAAGACGTGGCCGTGACCGGCGCCGGGGCCCTCGGTCCAGTGCCGCGAGAAGCCGTTGACCGCGAGGAAGACGTGGTCGGCGTTCCCCGGGTCGACGGCGAAGCCGCTGAGGTAGCGGTTGGGCACCGTGCCGTCCGCCCCGGTGGCCGGCAGGCCGATGTCGTGCCAGCCGGTACCGTCCGCGTTGCCGACGGCGATACCGCGGGCGAACCCGTCCTCGTTGCAGGGCCCGCACCAGGCCGCGTACACCTTGCCGCCCGAGGCGGCGACGGCGGTCGCGGTGCGGCCGGCGCCGAGGTCGTACACGCTCCGCCATTCGGAGCCGCTGCGGATGGCGTAGCCGTGGTCCTGCACCCAGATGTGGCGGCCGCCGGCGATCCAGGTCGCGCTGTTCCGCATGTCGGCGGCGAGCGGGGCGATGAAGCGGGCCTCGCCGGTGGTGTTGTCGGCCGGGGCGACGTTGTACGAGGTCGCCTTCGCGGGGTCGGTCATCCAGGAGCCGTCGTTCACGGCGCAGTTCTGGGTGACCTGGACGGCGAGGTAGACGTACTCCTCGGCGAGGTTGCAGCCGTTGGCCGGGTCTGTGAGGGTGTCACCGCCGTCACCGCCGAAGTTGGAGCCCATCACCTTGTCGTCGCTGCGCAGGACCGACTGGCCGTTGTCCTGCAGACCGCCGGTGACGGACACCCCGTGGCGGTCCGGGTCCTTGCCGACGCCGACCGAGTAGTACTGGAGGGTGTCGATGGTGCCGTCGTTGAGCGAGGCCCAGTCCGTGGCGTGGCCGGAGGAGTCCTGGGAGCCGTGCACCGGGCGCCGATAGGCTCCGCCGTCGTTGCCGACGTAGACGTAGCTCCTGCCGTGGTAGCGGCCGATCGCCACGCCGTGCTGGTCGGAGTGCGTGGTCTGGTTGCAGCTTCCGGTCTGCCGGGCGGGATCGATGTCCCAGCAGGGGAAGTTGAAGTTCCAGTAGGGGCCGACGGTGGACCAGGTGGCGCCGGCGTCCTTGGTCTCGTAGACCTCTTCCAGGCCGGCGTACACGTGCTCGGGGTCGGCCGGGTCGACGGTGAGGAACTGGTTGTACCAGGCCTGTACGCCCGGCATGTATCCCGCCGTGGTCAGCGCGGAGCCGTCGGCCGCGAGCTGCTTGTAGTCGGCGATCCTCGTCCAGGGGCCGAAGGGCGAGGCGGCGCGGTAGATGCCCTGCAGGCCGCTGTCCGGGTTGGTGGCCATCTGCTCGGGCGACTGGTCGATCGCGTAGTAGCGCGAGCCGTCGGCGGAGTGCGCGAAGGTGACGGTACCGACGTTGTCGGCGTCGGTCGGCAGCTCACCGAAGCCGCTGGTGATCCGCTGCCAGTGGCCCGCGGTCCGGGTGTAGAAGCCGTTGTAGTCGTCACCGCTGCGCCAGCCGACGGCGAGGATCACCTTCGCGGGGTTCCTCAGGTCGATGGCGATGTCGTTGGTGATGTTCTTGTACGCGGCGTCCTCGTCCGTCGCCTTCGGACCGCCCGGCAGATAGTCGGGGTTGGGCGCGAACTCCAGTTTCCAGGGGCCGCGGAGCTTCTTGGTGGAGTGGCTCCACACCCCTTCACCGGTCGCCGCCCACACCTTGCCCCCGCCGAACCGCAGTTGGCGGACGGTGGTGCTCTCCAGCTCGTCGCCGCCGACCCGGCTGCGGGTGGTGAAGGAGCCGTGGTGCGGGTCGGACAGCACGTACACGCCGCTGCCCAGGTAGGCGTCCGCATTGGTGTTGGCCTCGCCGGTGCCGAGCCACAGCCGTCCGGTGCCGTCCACGGCGAGCGCGCCGGTGGACTGCGAGGGCAGCCGGTCACTGATGGACCGCCAGTTCCCGCCACCGGTCCGCGAGCGCCAGACTCCGCCGCCGGCGCTGCCCGCGTAGACGTAGCCGTCGTCGTCCGCGGCCATCGCGGCCATGCGCCCGGTGACGTTCCCGGAGCCGCCGCTGGAGTTGGAGTCGATGTCGCGGTAGCGGGGGTCGTCGGAGTTGTACGTCAGCCCGGTGACGTGCCGCCAACTGCCCTTGGTCCGCTTGAGCTTGTTCAAGGCCTGCCAGGCGGCGCCGTAGGCGCCCGGTGCGACGATGCCGGGCGCGGTACGGGCCTCGGCGTACTGGTCGGCGCCTTCGGCGATCTCGTCGGCCTCGTTGCCGTCGTCCCCGTCCTCGGACTTCGCCCGGGGGCCGACGGTCCCCACCGAGTGCTCGCGCTGGGCGGCGAGCCGGTCGAGGGAGCGGACTCCGAACGGACTGCCATGGCGACCGGGCGCGGCGCTCGCGGGTATCGCGACGAGCCCGGCGGTTGCGGTGATGGCACAGATCGTGAGCCATCGTCTTCTGCGGGTTGGTGCTGGCACCGGATCCTCCAGAACGGGTGTGGTACAGCCGTCGCAGGAGACCCGATCACGAGCGGTCGGGGAGGTCCGGTACTTGGCCAACTCTTTGTCCGGAACCTGTCATTTATTACCCAGGCACCCGGCAGGGGCACGTGCGCGGATCACCCCTCGGCCCTGGGTGCCCAGCCGGGCGGCCCGAACAGATACCCGGCGCGCTGGCGCCAGTTCCGGGCCGTGCGGACGTCACGCCAGGCGGCCGTGTACTCGTGGAATGCCACCCGGACCGGGTTGTAGGTGCCGATGTTCTTCGTGAGGCCGTAGACCGCGCGTGCGCCCTCCGGTTCGAAGGTTCCGAAGAGCCGGTCCCAGACGATGAGGATGCCGCCGTAATTGCGGTCCAGGTACTCGTTGTTCGATCCGTGGTGGACGCGGTGGTGCGAGGGCGTGTTGAAGACCAGTTCCACCGGACGCCACAGCTTGTCCACCCGCTCGGTGTGCAGGAAGAACTGGTAGACGAGGCTGAGGGCCTGCTGGAGCAGGATCATCCACGGCGGGATGCCGAGCAGCGCCAGGGGCAGCCAGAACGGCAGCCCCGTCATCGGCGTCCAGCTCTGGCGCAGCGCGGTCGAGAGGTTGAAGCGGACGCTGGAGTGGTGGACCACATGGCTCGCCCACAGCACCCTGACGCGGTGATGGGCACGGTGGAAGGCGTAGTACGCCAGGTCGTCGGCGAGGAACAGCACCGGCCACGTCCAGGCCGAGGACGGCGAGAGCTGCCAGGGAGCGACGGTGAAGAGGGCCGCGTACACCACGACCGTCACCGCCTTCCACGGCACCGCGACGACCTGGCTGCCGGCGCCCATCGACATGCTGGTCACCGTGTCCCGCAGCTCGTAGCCGCGTTCGTCCTCGTCCGGCAGGAAACGGTAGGACAACGCCTCCACGACGACGAGGAGCACGAACGCCGGGATCGCGTAGACCACGGCAGGGATCATTTCAGCGCACCGCCTTCCGGGGCGTCGTCGGCACACTGCGGGACAGCAGCTCACGCGCCAGGCGCTCGGCCGCCTCCGGCTCGCGTGCCTCGATGTGCGACGCGAGCCGGAGCCGGGCCGCCACATCGAGGAGTTCGGCCGTCCGCAGGTCGCCGGGCACGTCGGCGACCGGCAGCGTGCCCTCGACGAGGCTGTTGAAGGCGAGCAGATAGGCGATGTTTCCGGAACCCTCCACGACCAGCCGCCACCAGGCGATGTCGGCGGCGCCCAGCTCGGTCAGATCGGGCCCTTGGCGCGCGTAGCGTCCCGCGGCCTCGGCGATCTCGCCGGCGGCCTCCTCGGAGCACCGGATCGCGCACAGGCGGGCCGCGTCGGCGCCGATACACGCCCGCATCTCCAGGGCGTCCCGCGCCAGGTCCTCGACCGAGGGCCCGGCGTCGGCCGCCGCGATACCCATGGCCAGGTCGAGCCCCGCGGAGCGCCGCCAGTCCTGGACGAGTGTGCGCCCGCCGTGACTGACCCGGACGAGCCGCGCCTGCTGGAGCCGTTTGACGGCTTCGCGGACGGCGTGCCGGTTCACGCCGAACTCGGACGCCAGCTCCCGTTCGGCCATGAGCGCCGAGCCGGGCGCCGGTTCCCCGTCGAGGATCCTGTCGCGCAGGACCGCGAAGAGCTGGTCGGAGACCGCTTCACGCCGGATGCTGTGCCGTGTCATGGCGAGCAGGGTGGACCGGCCGCGCCGACTGGTCAACTGGTTGGACCAGCTTTTCCGGCGGGCCGGGCGGTTGACCGAAACCGAACCGGGCCGGGTGATTTCGGCGGGCCGTGCGGGAAGAGCACGCCCTGGGTCGCGTCGCGGGCCTGACCGCGCGGACACGACCCGGGACCAGCCCCGTGCTGCCGACCGAACGGAGATCAGGTGATGGCCACCATGCCAGGGACAGCCCCGTCGCTCACCGCGGAGCCCAGCAGTCTGCGGTTACCGGGGATCGTCCTCGGCGTGGGGCTGGGAGGATTCCTCGACGGCATCCTGCTGCACCAGCTCCTGCGGTGGCACCACATGCTCACCAGCACCAACCACGACCGCATCGGGGTGAAGTACTACGACCCGCACACGGTTTCGGGCCTGCAGATGAACACGCTGTGGGACGGCATCTTCCACGCGGTGTGCTGGGTCGCCGTGCTCGTGGGCCTGGCCGCGCTGTACTCGCGGATCACGCACAACCGGCGGGCGGTGTGGACCTCACGGGTCCTGTGGGGCTGGATCCTCTTCGGCTGGGGCCTGTTCAACCTGGTCGAGGGCGTCCTGGACCATCAGGTCCTGGGGATCCACCACGTCCACTCAGGCCCCGACCAGGCGTGGTGGGACGCCGGCTTCCTCGTGCTGGGCGGCGTTCTCATGCTCGCCGGCCACCTGATCCAGCGCGGCGGAACGCCTCTCGACCCCGAGGCACCGCGCGGCGCCGGGCGAGCCGGAGACCACGCCTGATGGACGACATGCACCACCACGACGGTGGCGGCGGTGCATCCGCCGTGGTGCCGGCCGCGCTGATCCTGACGGTCCTGCTCGCCGCCGCCGGCTGCTATCTGCTCGCCGCGCACCGCGCACGGCGCCGCAACCCCGCGCGGAGCTGGAACGGTTGGCGGTCGGCATCGTTCCTGGGCGGGCTGGGCCTGCTCGCTCTCGCCCTTCTTCCGCCCTTGTCGTCCGCCGCGCACTCCGACTTCCGCGGGCACATGGCCCAGCACATGCTCATCGGGATGTACGCGCCGACGGCACTGGTGCTGGCCGCGCCGGTGACCCTCCTGCTGCGAGCGCTGCCGGCCGCCCGGGCCCGCACGCTCTCGGCGGTGCTCCACAGCACCCCGGCCCGGGTACTGGCGCATCCGGCGGTGGCGCTCGCCCTGAGCACCGGCAGCCTCGGCGTGCTCTACTTCACGCCGTTGTACAACGCCGCCATGGGCCACCCTCTGGGGCACTGGCTCATGCAGGCGCACTTCCTGGCGTCGGGCTGCCTGTTCGCCCACGTCATCGCCGGCCCCGACCCCGCGCCGTACCGCCCCGGAGTCCGGACCCGCCTGGTGTACCTGGGCGTCGCCATCGCCGCGCACGCCCTGATCGCCCAGGCCGTGTACGGCGGGTTCTTCGTCGACATCCGTGCCCCCGTCGAACAGGTACGGCAGGGCGCGGAGATCATGTACTACGGCGGGGACATCGCCGAACTCGTGCTGGCCGGCGCGCTCATGGCGACCTGGCGGCCCGAGCGCCGCGCCAGGACCGCCCTGCGGCCGGAACGTCCTGGAGCGGCCGCGACGGCAGGACACTGAATCCCGGCCGGGTTTGACCCTCGACCTGGTCGAGGGCTCAGGGTTCCGGGTGTGGAGAGCGAGATGCGCAGTATCGGGGAGATGGCCCGCGCCAGCGGCCTGGGCGTGAGCGCCCTGCGGTTCTACGACCGGGCGGGCGTGCTCGCCCCGGTCCGGGTGGACCCGGTGAGCGGGTACCGCTGGTACGGCGAGGAGCAACTGGAAGAGGCCCGCGTGCTGGCGCGCCTGCGCCGGGCCGGTATGCCGCTGGCGGACATCCGTCTGGTGCTGGCCGCCTGGTCCGGTGCCGACACCGGCCTGGTCCGCACGCTGCTGATGGCCCATCTGCGCCGGCTGGAGGCGGGGCTGACCGACGCCCGCGCCGAGTTCTCCACACTCCGAGCCCTACTCGACCAGAGGGAGAACCACATGACCCCGCTCCACACCGCCCCCGTGCTCCTGTCCGTCCCGGCACCGGCACTGGCGGCGTCCCTGGACGCGGTGCGCTTCGCGGTCGGCACCGATCCCGAACTGCCCATGCTCGGCGGCATCCTGTTCGACATCGACGGCGACGGACTGCACACCGTGGCCACCGACCGCTACCGGATGGCCGTCGCCCGTTCGGCGGTCACCGGGCACGGCGGCCCGCGCGTCCAGGCGGTCGTGCCCACCCCGCTCGCCGACGCCATGCGCGCGCTGCTGAGCGGCGAGGAGCCCGTCCGGCTGGAACTGGACGGCGACCGGGTGACCCTGGAGGCCGGTGACCGCCAGGTGGCCGGACACCGTCTCGACCACGAGTTCCCCGACTACCGCCGCCTGGTCCATCTGCCGGCGGGCCGCCGCGCCCAGGTCGACGCGCCCGCCCTCCGCAAGGCGATCGAGACGGGCCCGGTCCACGAACAGGTCGGCTCCAGCGCCGCCTTGAGCGTGCTCGAAATGACGGACGACGGCACGGTGACCGTCCGCGAGGACGCCGAGGCCGGCCAGGACCGCATCGCCGTCAACCGCGAGTACCTCCTCCAGGCCCTCACCGCCGCCGCCCACGACCACCTCGTCCTGGAGTCCACGTCCCCGACGGCCCCCCTCGCGATCCGCCGCCCCGACGACGAGCACACCTTCTCGCTGCTGATGCCGGTGCGCCTGGAGGACTGACGCGAGGGCGGCAACGGCCCCGGAGGGGCGGGGACGAGACCGCCGTCGTCCCCCGGGGTACGGTGGCCTCCGCTGCGAGCGGGGAGGAACCTGGTGCATCGGCCGCGAGAGCTGTCACGCCGACGGGGTCGGTGCGAGCGTCCGGGCGCAGACGTCCGTCCGCACGGGAAGGCCGTGATCCGTCGTGCCGGCTGACGGCTGCGGGAGGACCGCCCGGTGGGCGAAGGCGCTGGCCGCCGTCGTCCTGCTGGGCCTTCTCCCCCTGGTCATCCTGGCGATGATCTCCTTTCACGGGTCCGGCGCGTTCCCCTGGTGAGTTCGGCGGGCGCGCGCGTCGCACCCGCCACCGGACGTGTCCGTGAGGCAGTGCCCGGGGCCCCGTTCCGGCACCGGGCTCAGGTCCGCAGCCACACCGCCGTGTCCCGCGGCAGCCGGCCCGCGCCGTCGAGCGGACCGCTGGCGAGCAGCAGCTCGTCGTGCGGCGGGAGTTCGGCCGGTTGCCCGGAGAGGTTGACGACGCAGAGCAGGCCGTGCTCCCGGGCGAAGGCCAGGACGCCGTCACCGGCCGGCAGCCAGGTGAGGGGTCCGTCCCCGAAGCCGGGCACGGACCGGCGCAGGAGCAGGGCAGCGCGGTACAGCGCGAGCATCGAGTCCGGTTCGGCCGCCTGCCGGTCGACGGCGTAGCGGCCCCAGCCCTCGGGCTGCGGGAGCCAGGGTTCGGCGCCCGTGCC
Organism: Streptomyces sp. NPDC047869; assembly: GCF_040704065.1. Taxonomy (NCBI): domain Bacteria; kingdom Bacillati; phylum Actinomycetota; class Actinomycetes; order Kitasatosporales; family Streptomycetaceae; genus Streptomyces; species Streptomyces sp. NPDC047869. Next base: position 47,051 of record NZ_JBEYRK010000025.1, on the reverse strand, counting down.
GAAACCGCACCAGGTGGCGCCGGCCTCCCAGGGCAGCGGGATGCGGCAGCCGTCCCGTCCCGGGTCGGTGCCTCCGGAGCGGAAGTGCATCGGGTCCTGGATGCTCGTCCGCGGGACCTCGGCCTCGGGCAGCCCCAGCTCCTCCCCCTGGTACACGTAGACGGAACCGGGCAGGGCCAGGGTCAGCAGGGCGGCGGCGCGGGCCCGCCGGGTGCCCAGCTCCAGGTCGGTCGGGGTGCCGAAGGCCTTCGCGGCGAAGTCGAAGGAGGTGTCGGCGCGCCCGTAGCGGGTGACGGTACGCGTGACGTCGTGGTTGCACAGCACCCAGGTGGCGGGGGCTCCGACGGGGGCGTGCTCGGCGAGGGTGTCGTCGATGGCGCTCCGCAGCCGGTCCGGTTCCCAGGGGCAGGCCAGGAAGTTGAAGTTGAAGGCGGTGTGGAGTTCGTCGGGGCGGAGATAGCGGGCGAAGCGCTCGGCGTCCGGCAGCCAGACCTCGCCGACGAACACCGCCCCGTACTCGTCGGCGATCGACCGCCAGGAACGGTAGACGTCGTGCAGCTCGTCCTGGTCGATGTACGGGTGCGGGTCCACGCCCTCCTCGAAGTCGGCGAGCGCGGGGTCCTTGACGAGCAGGGCCGCGGAGTCGATGCGCACGCCGGCGACGCCGCGTTCGAACCAGAACCGCAGGATCTCCTCGTGTTCCCGGCGGACCGCGGGGTGGGCCCAGTTGAGGTCGGGCTGCTCCGGGGTGAAGAGGTGCAGGTACCACTCGCCGTCGGGCACCCGGGTCCAGGTGGGTCCGGAGAACTGTGACGGCCAGTCGTTGGGCGGCTGTTCGCCGCTCTCGCCGCGCCCGGGGCGGAAGTGGAACAGCTCCCGCTCGGGGCTGCCGGGGCCGGCCTCCAGCGCGGCGCGGAACCAGGGATGCTGGTCGGAGACGTGGTTGGGGACGATGTCGACGATGACGCGGATGCCCAGTTCGGCGGCCTCCGCGATGAGTTTCTCGGCCTCGGCGAGGGTGCCGAACGCCGGGTCGATGGTGCGGTAGTCGCAGACGTCGTAGCCGCCGTCCACCAGCGGGGAGGCGTACCAGGGGGTGAACCAGACGGCATCGATGCCCAGTTGTGCGAGGTGGGGCAGTCTCGCCCGGACTCCCGCGAGGTCCCCGGTGCCGTCGCCGTCGCCGTCGGCGAAGCTGCGCGGGTACACCTGGTAAATGACGGCGTCGCGCCACCAGTCGTCGGTGCGGGGCGAGTGAGGGGCTGCCAACTGAGGTTCCTTTCGGGCAGGGTGGATATCCGCCGCCGGCCCGGATGCTGCGGGGCGTCGGACGGGCCGGCGGCGAAGGCTGGGGAGGGGAAGGGACGGCCGGGGAAGGGCGGGCGGTGCGGTCAGCCCTTGAGGCCGCCGGCGGTCAGGCCGCTCATGATGTTCCGCTGGAAGACCAGGAAGATCAGCAGGGTCGGCAGCGAGGCGATGGTCAGGGCGGCGATCAGGATGTTCACGGGGACCCCGGTGGAGAGCGAGTAGACCCCCACGTTGAGAGTCTGCTTCGTCGGGTCGGGCAGGGTGAGCATCGGCCAGAGGAAGTCCTTCCAGACGCCGACGATCGCGAAGATCGACACCACGCCGAGGATCGGCCGTGAGACGGGCAGCACGATCGACCACAGGATCCGCATCGGGGAGGCGCCGTCCATGGCGGCCGCGTCGAGGAGTTCCTTGGGTATGGAGTCGAAGAACCGCTTCAGCAGGAAGATGTTGAAGGCGTTGGTGACGGAGGGGAGCCAGATCGCCCAGGGCGTGTTCAGCAGGTTCCGGTGCACGACCGGCACATCGAGGACGGTCAGGTACTGGGGTACGACCAGCACGGTGGCCGGGATCATGAGCGTGGCCAGCATCATGCCCAGGATCGCCTTGCCGAGGACCGGGCGGAGCCTGGACAGCGAGTAGGCGGCGGCCACGTCGAGGACGAGCTGGCAGGCCAGTGCGCCGAACGCGTAGAACGTGGTGTTGAGCAGCAGCCGGGAGAGGTCCATGACGTCCCAGGCACGGGTGTAGTTGCCCGGGGTGAAGGACCTCGGCACCAGGGTCGGCGGGGTCCGGATCACCTCCTGCGCGTCCTTCACGCCGCTGGAGGCCAGCCAGTACAGCGGCCCGAGGAACACCAGGGCGAAGGCCGCGACGACCACGGCGAAGACCGTCCAGTACAGGAACTTCCCGCGTGGCCTGGCGAGTTGGGCCGGTGATATGAGTGTGCGTGTCGACATGCCGGTCTCCCCGTCTACTCGTCGCCGGCGCGGCTGAGCCGCACGTACGCCGCCGAGAAACCGGCGAGCAGTACGAGCAGGAGCAGGCCGAGCGCCGCCGCGGCACCGTAGTTGTTGAAGTTGAAGGCGTACTGGTAGATCAGGTAGACGACCGTGGTGGTCGACCCCTCGGGTCCGGCGCCGCCGGTGAGCAGGAACGGCTCGACGAAGACCTGCATGGTCGCGATGACCTGCATCAGCAGCATCAGCGACAGGACCAGCCGGGTCTGCGGGATCGTGACGTGCCAGATCTTGCGCAGCAGACCGGCGCCGTCGAGTTCGGCCGCCTCGTACAGCTCGCCGGGAATGCCCTGGAGCGCGGCGAGGTAGATGAGGGCCGCGCCGCCCATGTTCATCCAGGTCGAGGCGATGACCACGGACAGCATCGACAGGCCGGGGTCCTGCAGCCACTGCTGCTCGGGCAGGTGCAGAAAGCCCAGCAGCTCGTTCAGCAGGCCGTATCCGGGGTCGTAGAGGTACTTGAAGAGCAGCACGGAGGCGACCGGCGGGAGCATCACGGGCAGGTAGACGAGGAGCCGGAGGAAGCCCTGGCCGTGCCGGAACTCGTTGATGACGATCGCGGTGACGAAGGGCACCGCGAAACCGAGGAGCAGTGCCAGCGCCGTGAACAGCAGGGTGTTGCGCCAGGCCTGCCAGAAGGCGGGGTCGTGGTAGATGGTTTCGAGGTTGTCCAGGCCGACCCAACTGGTCCCGCCGTGGCCGGTCTTCTGGAACGCGAGGCCGAACTCCCTGATCATCGGGTACCAGGAGAACACCGCGAAGCAGATGACCGCGCCGATGAGGAAGCCGTGGGCGGTGAGGTTGCGCCGCAGGCTCCGGGCGAACCGGCCGCGGGGTGGTGGCGGGCCCGCAGTGCGCGGGGGCGCCGGGCGGGCGGGGTCCGCCGTGCTCGGGGTCAGACTGGGGGCCGCCATCGTCGCTCCTTGGTGCTCGGCTGCCGGGTTGCTGGGGCGCACGGGCCGCGAGGCCGGAGGGCCGCGGCGCGGACACGGTGTTCCCGGCGGGGGCCGGCCCGTGGGCCCGCCTCCGCCGGGGGCCGGTCACTGGTTGGCGAGGACCTGGTTGACCTGGGACTCGGCGGTGGAGAGCAGCTTGTCGACATCGGCGTCCTTGTTGGTGAGGATGCCGGACATCACGTTGTCGAGGACCTTGTAGATCTCCTGCGCCTTGGGCGGTTCGGCCTTGCCGGGCACCGGGTTGTCCATGAACGTCCTGAAGTTGGCGACCGGCATGGTGGCGTTCGACAGCCGTGCGGCGTCGTCCTTCTTCTTCGACTCCCCCAGCCAGAAGTTGGGCTGCGGGACGCCGACCGGGAGCTTGTCGGCCTTGGTGCGGGCCCACTCGAACTGGCCCTTGCCCACGGTGAGGTTCTTGAAGTTCAGCCAGGCGACCGCGGCCTTGATCCTGTCGCCCGGGATACCGCTCTTGATCATGTAGTTGTTGCCGCCGGCCAGGGTGTTCTTCTCGCCCGGGATCGGGCCCATGCCGAAGTTCTCGTACTTGGCGCCGAGTTGCTGGACCATGTACGCGATGTCGTCGGGGGCGGCGAGGAACATGCCGAGCTTGTCGCTCGCTATCTGCTTCTGCAGGTCGCCCCACTTGAGCAGCTGGGTCTTGCCCATGCTGTCGTCGTCCCAGCGCATGGCCCGCAGGTTGCGCGCCACCTGCCGGCCGATGTCGTTGTTGAACGCGGCCTTCTTGCCGCTCGCGTCCACGATGTCACCGCCGAGGCTGTACACCTCGGCGGTGAAGTGCCAGCCGCCGGTGTTGGCCGCGCTGTAGTCGCCGTAGCCGGCGATGCCGTTGCCGAGAGCGGCGATCTTCCTGGCCGCGGCGCGGACCTCGTCCCAGGTGCGCGGCGGTGAGTCGGGGTTCAGGCCGGCCTGCTTGAAGAGCTTGCGGTTGATGAGCAGGCCCATGGTGTAGTTGCTGGTGGGCAGGCCGTAGAGCTTGCCGTCGTGCTTGAGCGAGCCGAGGACGTTCGGGTCGATGTCCTTCAGCAGCGGGACCGTCCGGTCGTTGACGTAGGCCGTGATGTCGGCGGCGCCGTCGTTGTCGAGCACCTGCGGCAGATCGGTGAAGTACGTGTAGAAGACGTCGGGCTGGGACTTGGCCTTCAGCATCGCGGTGAAGCGGGGCGGCTCCAGGCACTGGCCGGGGGTGGAGCGGCCCTCGATGGTGACGTTCGGGTACTTCTTGTTGAACTCCGCGACGTCCTGCTTCCACTCCCTGAGTTCGGCCGCCTTGGCCGCGGGGGGCATGCAGTCGATGGTGATCGTCACCTTGGTCTTGGGGTCCAGGGGGGCGGCCGGGTCGGCGGAGCCACCTCCTTCGGAACCACCGGCGCCGTTGTTGCTCGCGCTGGTGCCGCAGGCGGCGAGCGCGGTCAGGGTGAGCGCGGAGACGAGGGCGACCGCGCCGGAGCGGCGGGTACGGCGGAACCGGGCACTTCTCATGGGTGGTCCCCTTCGGGCATGAACGGTGAGGTCGCCCCACCGTCGGTGCGACTCGGTGCGTTGTGGGGCGCCGCACACTCAACCACCCTCAACAAGTGGCCGCAAGATGTCGCGCTAATTTCGTAATTGTTTGACAGCCGTCGAGCCTACGCCGCCCGCCTGGAGTCGGCGCCGGAGCCTGAACTACCGCATGCCGACGGCAAAGCAGCCTGCGGCCCGCCTCGGAAGAGACCCGAGGCGGGCCGCAGCGCCCTCGTAACGAGGGCAGAAATCACACGCAAGTCTGCTGCAAAGAGCCGCAAACAGCTTGCGGCGATCTCAGGGGTTGATGTTGATCTTGAAGGTGGACGTGGTGTTGCGGACGTCCACCGCGTTGCCGTTCATCCGCAGCCCGTTGAACGTCACCTCGCCCACGGCGGGACCCTGCCCCGCCTCGGGCATCTCGTTGGCCCACAGACCGAACCCCGACTTGGCGTCGTAGGCGTCCCCGCTCCTGCGGGCGCCGGTGACGGAGACGTCGGTGAAGACGGTGTCCCTGATGGGGTACTGCGGCTGTCCGCCGGAGTAGTTGGTCTGGAACATCACCCCGCTGTAGGTGGGATCGACGATGTCGACGTGGTTGACCCGGATGCCCTGGAACACCTTCGACGCGGAGAAGACCCAGATGCCCGGGAAGGTCTGCGCGCCCCAGAAGTGGCCGCCGGCCCGCTCGATCGTCACGTTCTCGAAGGTCGTCGGATCGGTCCCGAAGCCGTTCATCGGGTAGCCGAAGTCCAGGGAGGAGATCGTGATTCCGGAGTACACCAGCGTGTCCGCGATGCGGATGTTGCGGAAGGTGTTGTTGTAGCCGCCGTATACGGCCACGCCCGCGGCACGCCAGGTCAGGGTGCTGGTCAGGTTCTCGTAGACGTTGTTCTTCTCGTCCGCGCCGCCCGCGTCGATCGCCGAGAACAGCGCGAAGCTGTCGTCGCCGGTGGCGCGCGCGTCGTTGTTGGTCACGAGGTTGTCGGTGGATCCGTTGGTCATGTTGATGCCGTCGGCGAACATGTCGCGGATCCGGGAGTTCCTGATGGTGATCCGGTCGGTATTGGCCCCCCAGTACAGGCAGACCATGTGCTCGTTCCAGATGTCGTCGATGACGATGTCCGAGACGCCCGAGAAGTCGAACACCTTGCCCGGGCCGTCTATGCGCGAGGTGTAGTTGCCGAAGTAGGCGAAGCCCTTGAAGAGCGAGCCCTTGGCCGTCGCGTCGGCCCGGAAGCCGATGTCGGTGTTCTCCTGCGCCGCCGGCGCGTGGAACGTCGTGTACCAGGGTCCGGCGCCGACGACCCGTATGGCCTTGCCGTACACCTGGAACTTGTTCGACGTCTCGTAGTCGCCGGGCGGCAGGTAGACGCCGACGAGCTTGCCGGTGGTGTCCATGCGCACCTTGTCCAGGGCGTCCTGCACGGCCTGGTGGGTGAATCCGCCGGGCACGGCGTACGCGGCGGGGTCGGGGTTGACGACCGGCGCGACCTGCTCCAGGCCGACGAAGTCGATCGCGTACGTGGAGGTGTTCGCGGCGTCCTTCTGCAGCCGGACGGTGCTGCCCTTCGGCACTGTCTCGCCGAGGAGGATGTGCGCCTCGTCGTAGATGTGCCGCGGGGCCCCCGAGCCCGGGGAGTTGCCGGGCGCGGTCTCCGCCCCGTACAGCCAGGCGTACTTCGACGTCAGGGGCAGCGCCTTCTTGAACACGCCGTCGACGTAGACGTCGATCGTCGTGTCGATGCCCCCGCCGCCCGGTGCGTCCGGGACGGAGAAGCGTGTCACCAGGGTGTTGGTCGAGGCACGGGTGGTGAACTCGACGTACTCCCCCGTCGCGTCCAGGGTGACGGCCCTGCGGCCGGAGGCCTCGCCCGCGACGTCGCCCACGGTGCGGTTGGGCCCGACCACCTTGGCGCCGCCGCCGACGGTGCCGTCCTCCGCCTCGTACATGTCGTACGGCATGTTCGCGCCGCGGCCGACGAAGAGCGGCTGGGTGGAGGTGTTGTTGCCGCGTTTGACGGGCACCTCGTTGGCGTCGTCGGCGACGACGGTCTTCACGGTGTACGAGCCGTTGGCGGCGGTCCACGGGCCCAGCCGCACCTCCTGTGTCGAACCCGCGGCCAAGGTGCCGTCGTAGGACCCGGTCAGGGTCTTGACCGGGTCGCCCTTGGAGTCGGTCAGAGTGAGGGTGACGCCGTGGGCGCCCGCGGCGCTGGCCCGGGTGCCCTGGTTCTTCAGGGTCACCTTGAAGGTGACGTCGTCGCCCGCAGTCGGGCTGGACGGCGAGGTGGTCACCGAGGAGGCGACGAGGTCGGAGGTGTCGGCGGGCTTGACGACCAGCGGACTCGGGCTGGTGTAGGTGTTGTTGGACTCGTTCTGCTCGATGACCGCGTCCCCGTCGTCGGCGACCGCGCCGAGCGGGTACGTTCCCGCGTCGCGCTGTCCGAGGGAGGCGGTGACGGTGGTCTTCCCACCCGCCGCGAGGGCACCGACCTGGGCGGTCGCCGCCTTGGTGCCGCCGAGGGTCACGGCGACCCTGCTCGCCGGGGCGGCGGCCGGTCCGCTGTTGCGCACGGTGGCGGAGACGGCGACGGTGTCCGACTCGACCGGGGCGGCCGGCGACACGGTCAGGCCGGTGACCTCCAGGTCGGGATTGGGTGCCGGGACCCCGATCACCTGGAACTCGGCGAGCTGGCCGCCGGTGGCGCCCGAGTTGGCCGTGAACCGCAGCCGGACGTCGGCCACCCGGGCGGAGACCGGGACGGTGACCGCGTTGCCGTCGGCCGGGTCGAACGTGTAACTCTTCGCCGCGACCAGGGAGGTGAAGTCCGTGTCGCTCTGCTCCCTGCCCAGCACCTCGATCGTCTGCGTCCGCTTGGCCCAGACGGAGTCCGGGTTCAGCTTCAGGACGAGACGGTCCAGGTCGGCGTTGGCCCCCAGCTTGACGGTGAGCGTGTTCGGGTAACTGCCGGCGGCGCCCTCCCAGTAGGTCGTCGTGCTGTTGTCGACGGCGTTCGCGGCGGCGTAGGGGTCCACCGCCGAGGAGGCGGTGATGGGCTTGCCGACGGCGAGGTTGGAACCGGTGCCGCCGCTGCCGTTGCGGGTCACGCTGTTGCTGGGGACGGACCGGTTGCCGGCCGCGTCCCGGGCGCGCACGTAGTAGGTCACCGTGCGCGTCGCGGGCTGGGTGTCGGTGAAGGTGGTGACGTCACCGGCGACGCTCTCGCGCAGGGAGTTGTCCGCGTAGACGTCGTACCCGGTGACGCGGGTGTCGTCCGAGGAGGCGGTCCAGGTCAGCTTGATCTTCCCGTCCGCGGGCTCGGTGTACGCCAGGCTCGACGGGGCGGTCGGGGCCTGGGTGTCGCCCTTGTCGCCGATACGGGTGACGGTGTTGCTGTTGCCCGACTGGTTGCCGGCCGCGTCCCGGGCCCGCACGTAGTAGGAGACGGTCTCGCCGGCCGGCCGGATGTCGGTGTAGGTGGTGACGTCACCGGCGACGCCGGCCAGCAGCGAGCCGCCCGCGTAGATGTCGTAGCCCGTCACGCCGACGTCGTCGGTGGCCGCGTTCCAGCTCAGCCGGACCTGACCGGTCGTGGGCTCGGTGAGCGTCAGTCCCGCCGGGGCGCTGGGGGCCTGGGTGTCGCCGGTCTCCGGGCCGTAGGCCTCCAGTTCGGCGATCTGGGCGCCGGGCTGCACGGAGTTCGCCGTGACGAGCACGCGGACGTAGCGGGTGGTGGTGGCGTCGAGGGCGATGGTCGCCGAGTTGCCCGTCGCCGGGTCGAAGGAGTAGGCCCGGGAGGCGGTCAGGTCGGTGAAGTCGGTGCCGTTGGCGCTGCCCTGGATCTTCAGCGTCTGGCTGCGCTTCTCCCAGCTCCCGGGCAGCCTCAGCACCACGCGGTCGACGCGGACGGAGGAGCCTAGGTCGGCGCGCAGCCACTGCGGGAAGGCGTTGTCGGCGCTCTCCCAGTAGGTGGCCCGGTTGCCGTCGCCCGCGTTCTCGGCGACGTAGGTCTGGGTGTGGCTGCCGGCGGTGAGGGTCCGGCCGGCGGCCAGGTTCACCGACGACTCACCGGCGGCGTGCACCTCCAACTCGGAGAGCTGGGCCGCCCGCCAGCCGGTGTTCTCCGTGACGTCGACCCGTACGAACCGGGTCCGGGCCGCCGGGAACGCGACCGTGACGGTGTTGCCGGAGCCCGGGCTGAAGGTGTACGAGGCGGAGGTCTTCAGCGTGCTGAAGCTCGTGCCGTCGGCGCTGCCCTGGACGGAGAGGGTCTCGGCCCGGCTCTCCCACCCGGCGGGCAGCTTGAGGACGACCTCGTCCACGTTCTCGGTCGTGCCCAGGTCGGTCTGCACCCACTGGGGGAAGTCGGAGCCGGCGCTCTGCCAGTAGGTGCCCTGGTCGCCGTCGGTGATGTTCCCGGCGGCGTACTCGCCGTGGGCGCTGCTCGCGGACGCCTTGTCCCCCAGCGCGATGTTCGGTCCTCCGGCGGCGCGGGCGGTCATCACCGGACCGGCCAGTGCCAGGAGGCTGGTCACGATCACGGCGCTCAGGCACCGCGATCCCCTTCTGCGGAGTCTCATCAGTCCCTCGAAAGTCCCTCGAATCTGGGCCTCATGATTGAAGCGCATGGACGTCTCTTCTTTGCGTTGAATGCTCAGAGAATTCCAGAGGACTGTTGGGTCGTCTACGCTGCCGACGCGAAAACTTGTGGATCAGGGCATACGAAGACACCGGCACCGGGACCGCGGGGGCGGTGTCCCGGTGCCGGTGCCGGCCGGAGTGGGAGGGGAGGGGATCAGCCCGCGGGCGGGGGTGCCGTAGAGCCGCGCAGCACCAGTTCGGGCTCGAAGAGCAGCTCACCGGGGTGCGAACGGGCGCCCTGGAGCTGGGCGCACAGCAGCTCGACGGCCGCCCGGCCCATCGCCTCGATGGGCTGACGGACCGTCGACAGCGGCGGCTCGGTGCAGTTCATGAAGGCGGAGTCGTCGTACCCGACGACCGAGACGTCCCCGGGGACGGTGAGTCCGCGCCTGCGCACGGCCCTGATGGCGCCGAGTGCCAGCGGGTCGCTCGCGCAGACGATGCCGGTCACGCCGCGCTCCAGGAGCCGGGCGGCCGCGGCCTGCCCGCCCTCCAGCGAGAACATCGACCGCGCGACGAACTCCTCCGGCAGTTCCTCGCCCGCGCGGCGCGCCACCACCCGGGCGGCCTCCAGCTTGCGGCGCGAGGGGACGTGGTCGCTCGGGCCGAGCACCAGCCCGATCCGCTCGTGTCCCAGCGAGGCGAGATGACGCCAGGCCTGCTCCACGGCGACGGCGTCGTCGCAGGCGACACAGGGGAAGTCGAGGCCCGCGATGGAGGCGTTGATGAGGACCACCGGGATGTCCCGCTCGGCGAGCTGCCGGTAGTGCTCGTGCGGGGCGTCGGCCTGCGCGAACAGACCGCCGGCGAAGACCACGCCGGACACCTGCTGCTGGAGCAGGAGGTCCACGTAGTCGGCCTCGGAGACGCCGCCCTTGGTCTGCGTGCAGAGCACCGGGGTCAGCCCCTGCTGGGCCAGCGCGGCGCCGATGACCTCGGCGAACGCGGGGAAGATCGGGTTCTGCAACTCCGGCAGGACGAGTCCGACGAGCCGGGCCCGCTCGCCGCGCAACTGGGTGGGCCGCTCGTAGCCGAGGACGTCGAGGGCGGTGAGCACCGACTGGCGGGTCGACTCCGAGACACCGGGCTTGCCATTGAGGACACGACTGACCGTCGCCTCGCTGACCCCCACTTTCTTAGCCACCTGAGCAAGTCGTCGCGTCATGTACGCAAGCCTAGCGCAATTTCCGCAAACGAATTGCGGTGACTGCCGCGCACTTTGGGCCGCGGTGTCCGGCCGCCCTGGTACCGCGGCGCCCCGGTCGGCGTCAGCGGGTGGGCGCGGCGAGGACGGTGCGGCAGTCGAGCCAGGCGTCGGTGCTCAGCAGCGCCCGGAGCCGGGTGAAGAGGGCGAGCAGATCGGGCCCCCACCGCTCGCGGAAGGCCGGGTCGAGCCGGGCGAGGTCGAGTTCGTTCGCGGCCGACAGTTCGGCGAAGTCCCGGCGTGAGCGCGGCCCGGGCACGTGGGTCTCGCCGGTGAAGCGGTCGTGGAAGGGAGCGTCGGGCCGCGCGAGGTCCGGATAGGTCACCCCGCGGTCGCAGGAGGCGTACAGGTGGACGATCGACTCGGCCTCGGCGCCGATCACCGCCTTGAGTTCGGCCCGGCGGGTCACGGGCAGCAGGGCGCCGGGGAAGCCGTCGGTGCCGTAGAACGCATGGCAGAGTCCGGCGAGCCGGAGCGCCGGGCGGGCCTGCCACAGCGCGAGCCGGTCGTGGACGCGGCGCAGGTGCGCGAGAAGGGTGCCGCCGGGGTGGGCCATGTCCTGTGCGCCGCACTCACGGAGCAGGGCCAGGGCCCGGTCCGCGGCGCCGGCGGGTGTGCCGGTGTTCGGTTCGGTCACTTGCTGCGTCCCTTCACTTCAGCGGGCCGAGCCCGGGTGGAACTTGGGGAGCCGGACGGTGATCTTCGTGCCGGCGCCGACGCCGGTCTCGATGACGAGGCCGTGGCCGTCGCCGTAGACCTGGCGCAGCCGCATGTCCACATTGCTCAGGCCGATGCCCGCGGACGGGTCGCCCCGGCCGCGCAGCAAGTCGCGCAGGCGCTGCGGGTCCATGCCGACGCCGTCGTCCTCGATGACGACCCGGGCCTCGGTGCCCTCGTCCTCGGCGGTGATGGTGATCCGGCCGCGGTCGACGGACTCCTCGAGACCGTGCTTGAGCGCGTTCTCCACGAGCGGCTGCAGACAGAGGAACGGCAGGGTGACCGGCAGTACCTCGGGGGCGATCCGCAGCGTCACCTCCAGCCGTCTGCCGAAGCGGGCGCGGGCGAGTTCGAGGTACTGCTCGATCGAGCGCAGTTCCTCGGCGAGCGTGGTGAAGTCGCCGCCCCGGCGGAACGAGTAGCGCGTGAAGTCCGCGAACTCCAGCAGCAGTTCCCGGGCCCGCTCGGGGTCGGTGCGGACGAACGAGGCGATGGAGGCGAGCGAGTTGTAGACGAAGTGCGGGGAGATCTGGGCGCGCAGGGCGCGGATCTCGGCCTCGATCACACTGGACCGCGCCCGGTCCAGGTCGACGAGTTCGAGTTGTACGGAGACCCAGCGGGCCACTTCCTCGGCGGCCCGCACGACGACGGCGGACTCCTGGCCGGCGAAGGCGGCCAGGGCGCCGGCGGCCCGGCCGTCGACCGTCAGCGGGACCATCACCCCCCAGCGGACGGGGCAGCCGGCGTCGGGGCAGGTCAGCGGGAACGTCCGGGTGCGCGCGGCGTGGGCGAGGTGGGCCGCTGCCGCGGCCCGGTGGTGGTCGCCGGCGCCGTCCCAGGCGAGCACGGACCCCTCGTCGGCGAGGGCGAGGGCGACCGTGCCGAGCAGCGGCCGCAGCCGGCGGGCCGCCTTGCGTGCCGTGTCCGGGGTGAGGCCTGCGCGCAGGGGCGGTGCGGCGAGCGAGGCGGTGTACAGGGTGTGGAAGGTGGCCCGCTCCACGGGGGTGCCGACGTCGGCCGGGTTCTCCTGCTGCCTGCGGGCCCCGGCATGGCCGAGGGCGGCGCCCAGGGCGAACAGCCCGAGAGCGGCCACGGCGAGGACGACGGTGCCGAGCGCTGTCACGGACGGCGCCCCCCGGTCCGCTGCGGACCGGAGCCCGGGGCGGTGGCCGGGCCGCTCGGGGGCTCGGGCAGATGGAGCCGGGCCATCGTGGCGGCCGCGTTCGCCGGGACGCGGTGCCGGGTGGTCAGGGAGATCAGCACCATGGCCGCGAAGCCCACGGGGACCGACCAGACGGCCGGCCAGGCCAGCAGCGTGTGCAGCGGTCCGGATCTCGCCCCGCCGGCGATGGTCACGGTCACCGCGGTGAGCGCGGATCCGCCGCCGAGGAGCAGTCCGGCGACCGCGCCCGGCGGGGTCAGGCCGCGCCACCAGATGCCGAGGAGCAGCAGCGGGCAGAACGAGGAGGCGGACACGGCGAAGGCGAGGCCGACGGCGTCGGCCACGGGGAGGTCGGTGACGACGGCGCTTGCGGCGGTGGGCACGGCGACGGCGGGCAGGGTCGCGAGCCGGAAGTGCCGGATGCCGAGGGTCGGCAGCACGTCCTGGGCGAGCACCCCGGCGACGGACATGGTGAGTCCGGAGACGGTGGACAGGAAGGCCGCGCAGGCGCCGCCCGCGACCAGGGCGCCGAGCAGGTCGCCGCCGAGCCCGCCGATCAGCCGCTGCGGCAGGACGAGTACGGCCGCGTCGGTGTCGCCGGTCAGCAGCAGGTCGGGCGCGTAGAGCCGGCCGAGCACGCCGTAGAGCGGAATCAGCAGGTAGAAGGCGCCGAGCAGGCCGAGGACGACGACGGTGGTGCGGCGGGCGGCGCGGCCGTCGGGGTTGGTGTAGAAGCGGACGACGACGTGCGGCAGTCCCATGGTGCCGAGGAAGGTGGCGAGGATCAGCCCGTAGGTGGCGTACAGGCCGTGCTGTTCACGGCCGTCCGACAGGGGCTGCGCCCAGCCGGAGGGGGCTGTGCCGGGCCCGCCGTCGTCGGGCAGCGGCACGGGGGCGCCGGGCGGGAAGCTCAGGGCGGTGCCGGGGCCGACGCGATGGGTGCCGGTGCCGAGGGTGAGCGGGCCGCCGTCGAGGGGGCGCCCGTCGAGGGATCCTGTGCCGGTGACGCGCACCGGTTCGTGGACGGTGAGGGTCAGCGGCCGGTCGGTGGTGACCCGGGTGGAACGTTGGAAGACGGGCCGCTCGTCCCAGGCGGGGGCCGGGGCCCGGTCGGCCCGCCAGGCGATGAGCAGGAACACGGCGGGCACCAGCAGCGCGGTGAGTTTCAGCCAGTACTGGAAGGCCTGGACGAAGGTGATGCTGCGCATGCCGCCCGCGGCCACCGCCACGGTGACGACGGCGGCCACGACCAGGCCGCCGAACCAGCCGGGGGCACCGGTGAGCAGCCGCAGGATGAGCCCGGCGCCGCGCAGTTGGGGCAGCAGGTAGAGCCAGCCGACGCCGACGACGAGCACGCTCGCGATGCGCCGCACGGCGCGGGACTCCAGGCGTGCCTCGGCGAAGTCCGGCAGGGTGTAGGCGCCGGAGCGGCGCAGCGGGGCGGCGACGAAGGCGAGCAGCACCAGGAAGCCGGCGGTGTAGCCGATGGGGAACCAGAGCATGTCCGCGCCCTGGGCGAGGACGAGCCCGGCGACGCCGAGGAAGGAGGCGGCGGAGAGGTACTCACCGCTGACGGCGAAGGCGTTGAGCCGCGGCGGGACGCTGCGCGAGGCGACGTAGAAGTCGGAGGTGGTGCGCGAGACGCGCAGGCCCAGCGCGCCGACGAGCACCGTGGCGAGGACCACGGCCGACACTCCGGCGATTCCGTACGTCTGGTTCAACGCCCGGTCACGTCACCCTCGTTGCTCTCGGCACGGCGGACGTACCAGGCCCCCGTGCACAGCAGGACCGGGTACGGTGCCACGCCCAGCAGCAGCCAGACGGCGAGCGGGACGTCGTGCCCGGCGCCGCCGGCCGAGAGGACCCGCAGGACCACGGGGAGCAGCCCCAGCGAGAGGGCGAGCAGGACCGTCGCGGTGAGGGCGGCACGGAGCTGCCGGCGCATCAGGACGCGTACGGGGGCGTCGTCGTCCGGGGCGGCGGGGCGGCCGCCGGCCGGGAGCGTGGCGCGGGGCGGGGGAAGGCCGGCGCGGTCGGTGCGGGGCCGTCCGGTGACCACCTCCCTGCGAGGGACGGATTCGGCACCCATCACGCACTCCCCGACGCCGCGGTGATCACCTTGTTGCGGCGAGTGTACGCAGCGCCGGGGCGGTCAGGTAGGTACCGGACGAGGATCGCCGCGGGGCCGCCACGGCCGCTTCGCGGGCGCCCCGGGCACCGGTTGCCGTCACCGTCGTCCGCGTACCGCGCCCTGGGCCCGCGCGGCGAGCAGGTCCCGCAGTTCGCGGGCGTTGCGGCGGCTCACGGCGAGGATCCGGTCGCCGATCCGGACGGTCAGGTTGCCGCCGTCCAGGCGGAGTTCCTCGATGCGGCCGAGGGCCACCAGGCGGCTGCGGTGGATCCGGACGAACCCGCGTGAGCGCCACTGTTCCTCCAGGGTGGTGAGCGGGACGCGCACCAGGTGGCTGCCGTGCGGGGTGTGCAGGCGGGCGTAGTCGCCCTGTGCCTCGACGTAGGTGATGTCGGCGACGGGGACGAACCGGGTCACCCCGCCGAGTTCGACGGGGACCTGGTCGCCGGGGGCGCCGGCCGGGGCGGTGCGGGGGCCGTCCGCCGGGAGCCGGGGCGGCCGGGGCCCCTGCCCGGCCCGGGTCAGTTCGGCGACGCGTCGGACGGCTTCCGCGAAGCGCTCCTCGCGCAGCGGCTTGAGCAGGTAGTCGGCGGCCTTGAGGTCGAAGGCCCGGAGCGCGAAGTCCTCGTGGGCGGTGACGAAGACGATCAGCGGCGGGTCCGGTTGGCGGCCGAGCAGACCGGCCAGTTCCAGGCCGCTCAGACCGGGCATGTTGATGTCGAGGAAGACGACGTCGAAGGCGTCCACGCCGTCGGGTCCGGCCGCCGCGGCCCGCTCCAGCAGGCGCACCGCCCCGGCGGCGTCGAGGGCGGGTACGACGCTGCCGATCCGCTCGTCCTCGCCCAGCAGGTACAGCAATTCCTCGAGCGCGGGCTCCTCGTCGTCCACCGCGAGGGCGCGCAGCGGTTCCTGCCCTTCGCCGGCTCGTGGCCCGGGCCGCCCGGCCGCGCTCATGTCCCGCATCTCCTCGTCCCCTGCCCTCTCGCCCCGTGCCGTTCCGCGCACCCCGGCACCCGTCGAGGGCATCCTGGCCCCTCGGGACCGTGGCCGTCGAGAAGCCTGCGGGGGCGTGTGCCGTTCAGTCCGGCAGCCGCATGCGCACCCTCTCCCCCGGCCCGACCCGGACCACCCGGTCCTGCAGGCGGAAGTCGATGGGCGGGCGGCCGGAGGCGGACGGCACGACGGCCTCCAGGAGGCCCGCGCGCAGGCGCAGGCTGACTCCCCAGTGGCCCTGGTAGCGCAGGGAGAAGCCGTACGAGGAGAGTTCCGGCAGCGGTACCGGGTCGAGCCAGAGGGCGCCGTCGCGGGTCTCCAGACCGGTGAGGCAGCGCTGCACGAGGTCGAGGGTGCCGGCCATGGCGCCCAGGTGGATGCCCTCGCCGGTGGTGCCGCCCTGGACGTCGGCGATGTCGCCGCGCAGCGCCTCCTGCACGAAGCCCCAGGCGTCGGCGCGGCGGGCGCGGGCCAGGATCCAGCCGTGCACGAGGCCGCTGAGGGTGGAGCCGTGGGAGGTGCGGTGCAGATAGTGGTCGACCGTCGCCGACCAGATGTCCTCGTCCAGGCGGTGTCCCAACCGCCGGAACAGGGACTGGAGTTCGGTGGGCGAGAACAGGTAGCCCAGCATCAGCACGTCGGCCTGCTTGGACGCCTTGTAGCGGTTGACGGTGTCGCCCTCCGCCTCCAGGATCCGGTCGAGGCGCCGGATGTCGCCGTACCGGTCCCGGTAGGCCTGCCAGTCCAGCTCGACGAGGTCGCCGTAGCCCTCGAACTGGCTGATCACGCCGTCGTGGTAGGGCACGTGGAGGGTGCGGGAGACCTCCTCCCAGCGGGCGAGTTCGTCCTGTTCCAGGCCGATGCTCTCGGCGAGTTCGCGGCGGCGCGGCTCGGGCAGGTCGCGCAGCAGGCCCAGCGCGCGCAGCAGCACCCAGGCCGCGGTGACGTTGGTGTACGCGTTGTCGTCCAGGCCGGGCCCGGGGGCGTCGGGGTAGGCGTCGTGGTACTCGTCGGGGCCGACCACTCCCAGGATGCGGTGCCGGCCGAGGCGTTCGTCGTAGGTGGCCGAGTCGGCCCAGAAACGGGCGATCTGCAGCAGCATCTCGGCGCCCTCGGTGTGCAGGAAGTCGGTGTCGCCGGTGGCCTCGCAGTACTGCCACACGTTGTAGGCGACCGCCGAGCCGACGTGCCGCTGCAGCCGGGAGTGGTCCGGCAGCCAGCGTCCGGAGCGCGGGTTGAGGTGCAGTTCCTGGGTCTCCTCCCGGCCGTCGCTGCCGCTCTGCCACGGGTACAGGGCGCCGCGCCGGCCGGCCTCGTGGGCCGCGTGGACGGCCGCGTCCAGACGGCGGTGGCGGTAGTGGAGCAACGCCCGGGACACCTCGGGCAGGTGGAGGTTGAGGTACGGCAGCACGAACAGCTCGTCCCAGAAGACGTGCCCCCGGTACGCCTCGCCGTGCAGTCCGCGGGCGGGGACACCCACGTCGAGGTCGGCGGTGTGCGGGGAGAGGCACTGCAGCACATGGAAGAGGTGCAGCCGCAGGATGCTGCCCGGCTCGCCCGGGACGTCGAGTTCCGCGCGCCGCCACAACTGCTCCCAGGCCGTGGCGTGCGAGACGAGCAGCTCGTCGAAGGGGGGTGCGGTCTCGGCCCGGTCGACGGCGGCCCACAGCGGGTCGCTGATGGCGGGGTCGTGGGAGGTGTGCAGGGCGACGCACTTGTCGACGGTGACCGTGCGGCCGGGCGCCAGGGCGAGACGCAGGCGCCGCACGGCCCGCAGCGGCTCGTGCGCGTCGGTCGCCGGGACGTCGGCGGTCAGCCGGCAGGCGAGCCCGACGGCGATGTCCGAGGTACGGGTGCGGCAGCGCAGCCACATAGCGCCGGACTCGGCGCTGCCCGCCTCGACCTGGGTGAGGTGGTGGCCGTCGAGGTCGCGGTAGCGGGCCACCCCGGAGTTGCTGACACCGCCGTCGAGCGCTGCCTCGACGGCGAGTTCGCCGGTCCAGTCCTCGGCGGTGATGTCCGTGCGCAGGGCGGCGAGGTGCGGGTCGGCCATGTGGACCAGGCGGAGCTGCCGTACGAGGAGCGTGCCGCCGCCGTCGAGCCGGTACCGGGTGCGGCGTTCCAGCACGCCCGGGTCCAGGTGGAGGATCTGCCGGTGCTCGGCGACCGGGGTGGTGTCGGGGCCGAGCCAGTCGTGTCCGTCGGGGCGGACGCGCAGCGGCAGCCAGTCGGGGAGGTTGACCATGTCCTCGTTGTCCACCTTGCGGCCGGCGACGTCGGAGGTGAGCCGGTTGTAGATGCCGGCCGCGTAGGTGCCGGGGTAGTGGACGGCGTCCGCGGCGCACTCGGGCAGCGCGCCCCGGGTGGCGAAGTAGCCGTTGCCCAGGGTGGACAGGGACTCCCGCAGGCGTTCCTCAGCGGGGTCGTAGCCGTCGTACTCCCACAGCAGGCCCGGCACCTGGGTGGTCCCCCTTCTCGTGTCCCTCGTCGTGGCGGTCACCGTTCGGACAGCAGGCCGGTGAGGATCCGGTCCGGGGTGAGGGGGAGTTCGCGGAACCGGATGCCGGTGGCGTGGTGGACGGCGTTGCCGAGGGCGGCGGCGGTGCCGACGATGCCGATCTCGCCGATGCCCTTGCTGCCCATGGGGTTGAGGTGCGGGTCGTCCTCCTCGATCCAGTCGGCCTCGATGCCGGGGACGTCGGCGTGGGCGGGCACGTGGTAGGAGGCGAGGTCGGCCTCGGTGAAGTCGCCGAACGGGGCGTCCATGGTGCTGCCCTCGGTCAGGGCCATGCCCAGGCCCATGATCATGCCGCCGACGAACTGGGAGCGCGCGGTGCGGGCGTTGAGGATCCGCCCGGCGGCGAAGACGCCGAGCATCCTGCGGGCCCGTACCTCACCGGTGACGGTGTCGACGGCGACCTCGGCGAAGTGGGCGCCGAAGGCGTGCCGGGCGTACGGGGATTCGGCGTCCGCCCGGCCGGCGGTGTCGGAGCGGACCACGAGGCCCTCGCCGGGCAGCGGGCCCGGGTGCTCGGCGAGCCGGGTCGCCAGGCCGGCGCACGCCTCGTGCACGGCCCAGCCCCAGGACGCGGTGCCGGAGGAGTCGCCGGCCAGCGACGCCGGGGGGAGGTCGCTGCGGCCCACCTCGGTGCGTACCCGGTCCAGGGGCGCGCCGAGCGCGTCGGCGGCGACCTGGGCGAGGACGGTACGGGCGCCGGTGCCGATATCGGCCGCGTTCACCCTGATGAGGAAGGTGCCGTCGGGCAGGGCCTGGGCGGTGGCGGTGGACGGGCGGATCAGGACCGGGTAGGTCGCCGCGGCCACTCCGGTGCCGATGAGCAGTGGGCCCTCGGTCCGGGAGCGCGGGCGCGGGTCGCGCCGGTCCCAGCCGAAGCGGCGGGCGCCCTCGCGCAGGCACTCGGCGAGGTGCCGGCTGCTGAACGGCTTGCCGCTACCGGGTTCCCTCTCCGGCTCGTTGCGGATCCTCAGCTCGACGGGGTCCATGCCGAGGGCCCCGGCGAGTTCGTCGACCGCCGACTCCAGGGCGTACATGCCGGGGGCCTTGCCGGGGGCGCGCATCCAGGACGGGCCGGGGACGTCCAGCGGCACCACCCGGTGGGAGCTGAGCAGGTGCGGGGCGGTGTACATGACGCGGGACGGCACCGCGGCCTGCTCCACGTAGTCCCTTACGTGCGAGGTGTGCGTGGTGACCTCGTGCAGCACCGCGGTGAGGTGTCCCTCAGCGGTGGCGCCGAGGCGCAGCCGGTGCAGGGTGGGGGCGCGGTGGCCGACGACGGTGGGCATGTACCGGCGGGGGTAGGCCACCGTGACCGGCCGGCCGGTGTGCCGTGCGGCCATCGCGGCGAGGACGACGTCGGGCCGCGGGGTGCCCTTGGAGCCGAAGCCGCCGCCGACGTGCTCGGCCACCACGGTGACGTGCTCCTCGGGCAGGTTGAAGAGACCGGCGAGCACGGACTGGACGGTCGTGCTGCCCTGGCTGGAGGTGTGGACGGTCAGCCGGTCGCCGTCCCATTGCGCGGTGGTCGTGTGCGGTTCCATGGGGTGGTTGTGCAGGGGCGGCACCCGGTACTCGGTGTCCAGGCGGACGTCGGCGGCGGCGAAGGCGCCGTACGGGTCGCCGTGTTCGAGGCGGCCCGGCTGAGCGCCCCCTTCGGGCTCGTAGGCGTCCGGGTGGTCGGGGCGGAGTACGACGTCGTGGTGCTCGGTGGCGTAGCCGACGCGGACGGCCCGGGCGGCGGCGCGGGCCGCCTCCAGGGTCTCGGCGACGGCCAGAGCGACGCACCAGCCCCGGTGCGGCACGTGGCGGTTCTGCAGGACGGCGAGGGTGGCGTCGTCCGTCTCGCCGAGGCGCGGGGCGTCGCCGGGGGTCAGCACGGCGAGGACGCCGGGCAGCGCGAGCGCGGCCGAGGTGTCCACGCCGGTGACCCGGCCCCGGGCCACGGCGGCGGGCACGGGCCAGGCGTGGACGCGGCCGGGCACCGGGTACTCGGCGGCGTAACGGGCGTTACCGGTGACCTTCTCCCGCCCTTCCCGTCGCCCGGCGGGCGCCCCGAGGGCGGTGCCGGTGCGCGGGGTGGGGTGGGGGTCCTGCTCCAGGGCGCCGGTACGGGGCTGCCGGCCCTCGCCGGACTCACCCGGGGCGGCGGAGGCGGCGCGGGTGACGAGGTCGTATTGCGGCAGAGCGGCGCCGGCCCGCGGATCGTCCCGGGCCGGTCCGGTGGCCGCCATCGGATCGGCGTGCGGCAGTCCGGTCCCGGCCAGCGGATCGTCCCGGGGCAGCCCGGTGGCGGCCATCGGGTCGTGGTGCGGCAAACCCGTCCCGGGCAGCGGGCCGCCGTGCTCCAGTGGGTCGTTCGCCATCAGGTTCTCCTGGGGTCGGCCGGGTCCGGAAGAGGTCAGGCCGTCGCGGGTGCGGGGGCGAGGCGGTTCAGGACGTCCAGGGCGAGGTTGCGGGCGAGGGGCACCTTGTACGCGTTGTCGCGCAGCGGCTCGGCGCGCTCCAGTTCCAGGGCCACGGCGCCCTCGAAGGCCTCGGGGGTCGCCGCCGCGCCCAGCAGGGCCGTCTCCGTGTGGTGGGCCCGCCAGGGCCGGTGGGCGAGGCCGCCGAAGGCGAGTCCCACCTGGTCCACGACACCGTCGGCGACGCGCAGGACGACGGCCACGGAGGCCAGGGCGAAGGCGTACGAGGCCCGGTCGCGGGCCTTGCGGTAGGCGGAGGGCACCCCGGCCCGGACGGCCGGGAGCAGCACGCCGGTGATCAGCTCGCCGGGGCGGATCTCGGTGTCCCGCTCCGGACGCACCCCGGGCAGCCGGTGGAAGTCGGCCACCGGGATGCTGCGCCCGCCCTCGGCGCCGTACAGCTCGACCCGGGCGTCGAGGGCGGCCAGGGCGACGGCCATGTCGGAGGGGTGGGTGGCGATGCAGTGCGGGGAGTGGCCGAGCACGGCGTGGTCGCGGTGGACGCCGTCGCGGGCACCGCAGCCGCTGCCCGGCTCCCGCTTGTTGCAGGGTTTGTCCAGGTCCTGGAAGTAGGGGCAGCGGGTGCGCTGGAGCAGGTTGCCGCCGGTGGTGGCGGCGTTGCGAAGCTGGCCGGAGGCGCCCGCGAGGAGTGCCTGGGACAGCACCGGGTAGCGGTCGCGGACCAGCGGGTGGGCGGCGAGATCGCTGTTGCGGACGGTGGCGCCGACGCGCAGCGCGCCGTCCGGCAGTTCCTCGACCGAGTCCAGCGGCAGCCGGCCGACGTCGATGAGGACGCCGGGGGTCTCCACGCCGAGTTTCATGAGGTCGACGAGGTTGGTGCCGCCGGCGAGGTAGCGGGCGCCGGGGTGGGCCGCGTAGGCCTCGACGGCCTCCTGGACGCCGGTGGGCCTGAGGTATCCGAAGCCTTTCACCCGATCACGTCCTCCACCGCTTCGACGATGCGCGGATAGGCGCCGCACCGGCACAGGTTGCCGCTGAGCCGCTCGCGGATCTCGGTCCCGTCCAGCGGTACGGGCCGGCCGGAGGGCTCCGCCGGGTCGGTGACGTGCGAGGGGTGTCCGGCCGCGGCCTCGGCGATCATGCCCACGGCGGAGCAGATCTGTCCGGGCGTGCAGTAGCCGCACTGGAAGGCGTCGCGTTCGAGGAAGGCCCGCTGGAGGGGGTGCGGTTCCTCGCCGTCGCCGCCGAGGCCCTCGATGGTGGTGACCTCGCTGCCGTCGAGGGTGACGGCGAGCAGCAGACAGCCGTTGACGCGGCGCCCGTCCACCAGGACGGTGCAGGCGCCGCACTGGCCGTGGTCGCAGCCCTTCTTGGACCCGGTGAGGCCCAGGTTCTCGCGGAGCAGGTCCAGCAGGACCCGCCGGTGGTCGACGAGCAGGGTATGGAGTTTGCCGTTGACCCGGAGGGTGATCTCCGAGTGCGGGTCGAGCGGTTTTTCGCTGGTCATGGCAGGGAGGGCCTTCCGGACGGGCCGTGGTGTCCGTGCACACCGCGTATCCAGGCTGCGACGCCTCACACGTCCCGGCCACTCCAGGGCACCCCGCGGCCCCCGTCGCCGGGCCGGTCGGCCGGTCCGGCGACGGGGGCGGGAAGGGCTCGGTCAGGGGTAGCTGACCAGGTCGGCGACGTTACTCGTCCGGTTCGAGGGTCCTCCCGTGTCGTTGATGACGTGGCTGATGGTGCCGGTGCCGCCCAGGGAGACGGTCACCATGCTGGTGAAGCGGACGCCGGGGGTGTTCGGTGCCTCGATGGCACGGGCCGCCGTGACGGCCGGGTCGGCGTTGAAGTAGCAGTAGCTGCCGAGGCCGTAGGCCTGGTGGCTGGTGACGGAGCCGGCGACCTTGTAGGCGGCGTAGCCCTGGGTGGAGCCGTTCATCCAGGCGGACTGGTTCGGCGGGTCGTAGGGCATCTCGTTCTGGAAGAAGTAGGTGCGGCCGCCGTTGCCGTTCCAGATGGTCTGGTACTTCTGGAAGTGCTCGACGAACAGTCCGTACATCGTCACGTCGTCGCCGTTGACGACGAGCCCGGTGTCGGCGGTGTTGCTGGTCCAGCCGACGCCGCTGCCGTGGTCGGCGCGCCAGATCCACATGTGGTCGCCGATGACGTTGTCGCTGTTGACGACGAGGCTGGTGGCCGCCTTGCCGACGCCCGCGCCGCCGACGCGGAAGTAGACGTCGTGCAGGGATGTCGGGTCGTCCGCGTGGGAGGCGGTGGAGCCGGCCGGCCCGATCTCGACGAGGGTCTTCGAACTGGTGGTGCCGGCGTCGAAGAGCAGGCCGGCGATCTTGACGCCGTCGACGTCCGCGACGGTCATGGCGGTGACGCCGTTGTCCGGGACGAAGGTGGCGAGCCCGAGACCGAGGACGACCGTGTCGGGCCGGGTCACCTTCAGGGTCTGGTCGAGGTGGTACACACCGGGGGTGACCAGCAGGTCCTGTCCGGCGGCGAGGGCCGCGTTGATCTGTGCGGCGGTGGCGCCGGGCTTGACCACGTAGAACCGGCTCAGCGGCAGCGAGGTGCCGGCCGGGCTGCCGCCCGCCCAGCTGGTGGCCGTGGAGTCGGTGCGGGTGGACGGCACGAACACCTGGTACTTCCCGGCGCCGTCGACGTACAGGAACGGCTTCTCCCGGGTGACCG
This sequence comes from Streptomyces sp. NPDC047869, assembly GCF_040704065.1. Classification (NCBI taxonomy): domain Bacteria; kingdom Bacillati; phylum Actinomycetota; class Actinomycetes; order Kitasatosporales; family Streptomycetaceae; genus Streptomyces; species Streptomyces sp. NPDC047869. Next base: position 23,757 of record NZ_JBEYRK010000025.1, on the reverse strand, counting down.
GGCTCCGGGCGACGGTGGTGTGCGGCGGGTCGGGGAAGCTGGTGCCCGGGACGCCCTGGCTGCCGACGAAGACCATGTTCCAGTTCGAGCCGGTCCACCCGCCGAGCTGCGAGTTGCGGGTCAGCCACTGCTGCTGGCTGCCGGAGTTCACCTGTCCGTCGATCTTGCTGTCGGCCAGGTAGCCGCCGGAGGACCAGCCGCCGTCGTCCAGGGCGAGGTTCCCGCGCAGGTGCATACGGCGGTACGCCGCCGCCTGTGAGACCGCCCAGCGGTCGCCGCCGTTCTTCGGGGTGACGGACAGGTTCTCGGCGCCGCGCCAGAAGTTCTGGGTGGCGTTGCCCTGGAACCAGTCGGCCTCCGCGTGCACCGCTCCGTTGACGTTGACGGCGTCCGGGGTCAGGCCGAGGCCGAGGACCTGGGTGTAGAAGCCGACGTTGACATCGGCGCTGTAGGTGCCGGGCTTGAACAGGACGGCGTAGCGCTGGGAGCCGAACTGGTCGGTCTCCTGCTGTTTGAAGATCGAGTCCAGTCTGCTCTGGATGGTGGCGGCGGACATGGACGGGTCGAACAGGGCCACGTTGGGGCCGAGGTCGGGGTCGTCGGAGTTCTGGGACACCGGGGTCACCCGGAAGCGCTGGGCGGCGGTGCCGTTGCAGGTGTACTGGACGAACTGCGTGCTGTCGGCGGTGGACGCGGCGGGGTCGTCCAGGCACTTGCCGCTGTTGCGGCTGACGAAGTGGAAGGCACCGCCGCCGTCGTCCACGGGCAGCCACTGCTGGTTGGCGCCGCCGCCGTAACTCCACAGGTGGACAGGGGCGTTGTCGGCGGTGGAGATGTCGGAGACGTCCACGACCTGGTTGGTGTCGTTGCGGTTGCCGATGCGGACGTAGCCGTCGCTCGTGGCGGTGAAGCGCCATTGCTGGGCGGTGGTGCCGTTGCACGTGTACTGCTGTACCGCGGTGCCGTCGGCGGTGGCGGCCGCGCGGGCGTCCAGGCACTTGCCGCTCGCGGCGTTGGCGACGGTGGCGAAGCCGGTGGGCAGGGCGGTGGCGGCCCTGGCGGGCGTAGGAGCGGCGGTCAGCAGGGACGCTGCCGCCGCGGTGACCAGCGCGGCCGCGGTGGTGCCGCGGCGGCGGGCAAGGCGAGGCACGGGATCTCCTGGTGGACGGGGTCAGCCGGTGTAGCCGGCGAAGACGCGGGTGTAGTCCCAGGCGGACTGGGAGACGCCGGAGCAGCTGTCGGCGGGGCCGCCGGTGCACGGGCGGTCGCGGTTGGCGGACCAGAAGGTGAGCCGGGCCAGGTGGTGTGCCTGCGCGTAGGCCAGGATGGTCCGGAAGTCGTTCACCGTGACGGTCTCGTTGTTGTCGGTGACGCCGTTCATGGACGAGATGCCCATGTCCCGGTAGGCCTGGTCGTCGCTGTAGTGGTAGGCGTTCTTCAACGCGTTCTTCAGGCCTTCGGCGGCCCGCGTGGTGAGGTTGCCCATGTTCTGTCCGGCGCCGCCGAAGTCGAACGGCATGATCGCCCAGGCGTCGACGGTCAGTCCGGAGGAGGCGGCCCGGTTGATGAGGCTGGTGTCGGGGCCGCTCTGCCCGGTCCCAATGGTGATGTAGACCTTCAGCCCCGGGTTGTTGGCCTTCACGGTCTTCAGGGCGTCCACGGTCCGCTGCTGCACGGTGCCGTTGCTGTAGGCGTCGGCCTCGAGGTCGATGTCGATCGCCTTCAGGCCGTAGGCGCTGACGACCTTCTGGTAGGCGGCGGCGAGTTCGCCCGCGCTGGAACAGGAACTCTCCAGCTTGTTGCCACTGTATCCACCGAAGGACGGGATGATGTCACCGCCGCCCGCCCGCACGGTGCTGACGGTCTGCTGGTCGGCCCCGCCGGTCAGCGGACGGCTGCCGTCCCACTGGGGGTTGCAGTAACCGTTGCTGAGCACGAAGGCGAGCGTGAACCACTTCACGCCGGTGGCCCGGGTGATGGTGGTCGGGTTCGGCGGACTGCCCCAGCCGTTGTATAGGTACGGCGCCACGGCCATCGGCGCGGAGGTGCCGCCGCCGCTGTCCGCCACGGGCGCGCTCCACTTCTGGTTGGCGCCGCCGCCGCAGCTCCATATCTGGACCCGGGTGCCGTTGGCCGGGTTGTTGCCGGTGACGTCCAGGCACTTGTCCGCCTGGGGGTTGACGATGTCGTGGGCCGCGCTGACGGTCCACTTCTGGTTGGCGCCGCCGGTACAGGACCACAGCTGTGCCTTGGCGCCGTCGGCGGTCGAGTTCCCGGTGACGTCCAGGCACTTGCCCAGGGCGCGTACGGTGCCGTCGCCGCCCACCGTCCACTGCTGGGCGGCGGTGCCGTTGCAGTCGTAGAGCTGGACGGGAGTGCCGTCGGCGGAGTTGGCTCCGGCGACGTCGAGGCACTTTCCGGCGAGGCCGGTGATGGTGCCGGTCGCGGCGTGGGCCGGGGAGGCGGTGAGCAGTCCGGTGGCGAGGGACAGGGCGGCGAGCGAGACGAGCGTGCGGACAGGTCTGGCCATGTGCGGGACGGCCTTTCGCGTGGGGGGGTGACCGGAACCAGGCACAACACCGAAGTGGGACGCGGGAGTTGACTGGACCCGGAGTCTTTGTTTAAGGCGTGAAGTTAAAGGTCCGGACCACTGGCGTCAAGGGGGCGGGCACTGCCGACGAGCGGAGACCGGCGACCTCGCCACGCCGTGGGCACGAGGCACCACGCTGAGGGCCGCCCGGGTGATTGTCCTGCCGGCCGGTCCACCGGAAAAAGCGTCGCCCCGGCGAATCGGCATACTGACCCAATGCGGACGCAGCAGAAGATTCCCGCCTTGATCCACCAAACCTGGAAAGACACCGATGTACCACCGGAATGGGAGGCGTGGGCCGATTCCTGGCGCCGGCACCATCCCGGCTGGGGGTACCGTTTGTGGACCGACGCGGACAATCGCGCATTCCTCCAGGAGCACTATCCGTGGTTCCTGCCCGTCTACGACGGCTATCCAGAGGCGATCATGCGGGCCGACGCGATCCGCTATTTCCTGCTCGACCATTTCGGCGGGCTCTACGTCGACCTGGACTTCGAGTGCCTCAGCCCTGTCGGCGACATCCTCGACGGGCGCGAACTCGTCCTCGGCCGCGAACCCGAGGCACACACAGGGCTGCTGCTGGCCCGCCAACGCGGATTCGGCCGCATCGTCGGCAACGCCTTCATCGCCTCACGGCCGGGCCATCCCTTCTGGGCGCATGTGCACCGACACCTGGTGGGCTGCCACAAGTCGCCCAGCGCGCTGGACGCCACCGGGCCTTTCTTTCTCACCAGAGCGGTCGACAGCGCCCCGGATCCCACCTCCATCACGGTCCTCGATCCGGAAATCCTCTACCCCGAGGTGAGTCCGTACGCGGCAGAACTGTTCGGCCCTCAGAAAGCCGACTACGAACGTGCCTACGCCGTGCACCACTGGTCCGGAAGCTGGGTGGCGGACACCCCCGCCGGCCCCCGGGCCTCCGTCGGCAAACGGTTCCCGTTCTGGACGAGCCAGGAGATGCACCCCCTTGCCGACGGCATGCTCAACCTTGACGCGCAGCGCCACCGCTGGGCGTCGGGCGCGCCCGCACCGACGGTGTCATGCCTGATGGTGACCAAGGATCGCTCGTCGACGGCCCGTCGCGCGATCAGGTGCTTCCGTGCGCAGACCTACCCGAGCCTGGAACTGGTCGTCGTCGAGGACGGCACGGACGACGCGCTCGAACAGCACATCCGCGAGCAGGGCGACCCACGCATCCGCCATCATCGACTCCCCCCGGAGGGGCGGCCGTTGGGCGAGCTGCGCAACGAAGCGGTGGACCGGGCCACCGGGCCCTACGTATGCCAGTGGGACGACGACGACCTGTATGACCCGGAGCGGGTCGAGACACAGATGGCGGCGATCCTCGCGCTGGGAACCGACGCCTGCTTCCTCGCCCGTGAACGGCTGTGGTGGCCCGCTCGGCGCAAGCTCGCGATCTCCTGCGCGCGCGTCTGGGAGGGGTCGATGGTGTGCGCCAAGGATCGGCTGCCGCGCTACCCGGCCCTGCGCCGGGGTGAGGACACGCCGGTGGCGGAAGGGGTGGTCCGCGGCTGCCGGGTGGTGTCGGTCGACGCGCCCGAGCTGTACACCTACGTGTGTCACGGAGGCAATACGTTCGACGAGTCCCATTTCGCCGAGCACTTCGACGTGGCGACCGAGATCTGGGCCGAACCCGGCGCCTACGCCGAGCGGTTGCAGGCCATGGCGACGCGGTTGCCGATCGAGCCGAAGGACATCGCCCACGCCGAGACGGGCCCCGCCGCCCCTCCGGCCCGCGCCCGGGGACCGCGGACGGCCGTGGAGCCGGCCCCGGTCCCGGCAAGCGAGCGGCCACGGGTGCTGGTGCTCACCCCCGTCAAGGACGCGGCCGCATTTCTGCCCCGCTATCTGGAAAACCTTCGCGCCCTGGACTACCCGCGCGAAGCGATCTCCCTGGGCCTGTTGGAAGGCGACAGCAGGGACACGACGCGAGAACTGCTCCAACAGGCCCTGCCCGGCCTCGAGTCGGAGTACCGGCGGGTCACCCTGGCGCACCGCGACTTCGGCCTGCAGCTGGAGGGCCCCCGTTGGGAGACGGGCGTGCAGCGCCGACGCCGGTCGGTGCTGGCCAGGGCCCGCAACCATCTGCTCTCCCGGGCCCTTGCCGACGAGGAGTGGGTGCTGTGGCTCGACGTCGACGTCACCGACCGCCCGGCCGACCTGATTCAGCGCCTCCTCGGAGCGCGCAAGGACATCGTCGTCCCGCACTGTGCCACCACGGCGGGCGGACCCACCTACGATCTCAACACGTTCGTCCTGCACCGCAGGGCCGGCACGCTCAACTGGGATCAGTGGCTGCGTGACGGCATCCTGCAGCCCCCCAGAGGGTTCGGCCGGACCTACCTCGACGAGCTGCGCGGACAGGGGCTGGTCCGTGTCGACTCGGTGGGTGGCACGGCACTGCTGGTTCGCGCCGATCTCCACCGTGACGGCCTGGCCTTCCCGTGCTTCCCGTACCAGCACCTCATCGAGACCGAGGGCCTGGCCGCGATGGCCCGGGACATGGGCACCGCCTGCTGGGCCCTGCCGGACCTCGAAGTGCTGCATCCGCACCAGGTCCCGGACCCGGCGGGCGTCCGCCACGCCCCCGTCCTGACTGACTTGGAGTAATCATTTTGACGCGGAAAGTAAGCAAATCCTACGGTGGCGCCACTGCCCCGGTCGCGGAACGTACCGGCCTCGAAGGGCAGCTCCCCACCCACGAAAGAGAGCCCCCACCATGAAAGCCCGAGTCATATCCTCACTGGCCCTTCCGGCCGCACTGGCGACCGCCGGACTGCTGAACGGCGCGGAGGCGGCCTACGCCACGGCCCTCGCTTCGGACTCGCTCGCCACGTCGACGACACACGGGCAAGCGGAGCACGCGAAAGGCGACGCCGCCGTCCTCTCCGGCGCCGAGCACCCCTGCACGCCCATCGGCAACATGACCATCACCGACTACGTCCACTGCTGCACACCCATCGGCAACATGACCATCACCGGCTACCACCACTGCTGCGCACCCGTCGCCAACCTCACGTTCTGCGACTACGGGCACCACGGGCACCAGTACCCCTTCGACATCTACCACCTCAAGGGCTAGGGGCGACGACGGCGCTCCGCCGACAGCGGTGATCCGGCGGGTCCACTGCGACACCGGCCTTCCCACAGGGCCGGAGGGGGGGCTGCCGGCACCCGGCGACGCGCGATCCCGGCCCCCCACCACCGATCGGGGCCTCTTCGGCCCGCTCCCGCCGCCCCCGCCCTTCCCCTTCCCGTTCTCATCCCGAAGCGAAAGACGGCGCATGCCCGAGAGATCCGCTCCCGTGGTTTCGGTGGTCATCCCGTGCCACGACTACGCCCGCTATCTGCCCGACGCGGTGTCCAGCGTCCTTGCCCAGACGTTCGAGGACTGGGAACTGGTCGTCGTGGACGACGGCAGCACCGACGACACCGCCGAAGTGACCGAGGGCCTGATCGCCCGGCACCCCGACCGGCGCATCAGACTGCTCCGACAGGCCAATGCCGGGGTCTCCGCCGCGCGCAACACCGGAATCGAGGCCGCCGCCGGCCGCTACATCCTGCCCCTGGACGCCGACGACATGATCGCGCCCACGATGCTGGAGAAGACCGTCGCGGTGCTCGACAGCGATCGCGAGGTCGCCATCGCCTCCACCGACGTGTTCACCTTCACCGACGACGATCTGCCCCCGCAGGTGATGCCTCTCCCCGCCTACAGCAGAGAACTGCTGCTCCAGCGACTGATCATGTTCTACTGCTCGCTCTACCGCCGTGAAGCGTGGCAGACCGTGGGCGGCTACGACGAGAACATGCGCGCCGGCGAGGACTGGGACTTCTGGATCGGCTGTGCCGAACACGGCTTCGACGCGCACCACATCCACGAGCCGCTGTTCGGGGCGCGCAACAAGGACACCGGACTGCACCTGGAAGCCGCCGAGAACGATCTGGCCATCCGGGCCCGGATCGTGGCCAACCACCCGGACCTGTTCAAGCCGATCACCCGCGGCTGGGCACACGCCGTGCTGAGCCAGGACGCGGGAGCCTGCCTGCGGGACGAGAACGTGCCCGACGACATCCTCACGCGGGCCGCCGAGATGGACCAGTTCCTCAGCGCGGTCATGGCCCTGCAGCGGACCACGCGGGTGCAGTACTACCACATCCAGCGCCTGGAGAAGGCGCTGGCCGCTCACGGCGGAGCCGCCGGCCCGCCCACCGGGGGAAGGGAAGCGGCGCCGACGGCATCCGCCGTGTGACGAGGGTTCGGGAAGCGGCACTAGGCCGATGGCACCTCGGCCGGTCCCGGCATCCCCGTCACAGCCGTCGGGCCCGCCACAGCCGTCGGCGTCGGCGACTCGGTGTGTCCGTCCCGCCGGGCGAACTGGGTGCGGTGCAGCTCCGCGTACCGCCCGTCCGCCGCGAGCAGCTCCCCGTGCGTGCCCCGCTCCACGATCCGGCCGGACTCCACGACCAGGATCTGGTCGGCGGCCCGCACGGTGGACAGCCGGTGGGCGATCACCACGGCGGTACGGCCCTCCAGGGCCTCGGTGAGGGCCTCCTGCACGGCCGCCTCCGAGGTGTTGTCCAGGTGGGCGGTGGCCTCGTCGAGGATGACCACGCGCTGGCGGGCCAGCAGCAGCCGGGCGATGGTCATGCGCTGGCGTTCGCCGCCGGAGAGCCGGTAGCCGCGCTCGCCGACGACCGTGTCGAGTCCGTCCGGCAGGGAGCGCACGACCTCGGCGAGGCGGGCGCGGCCCAGCGCGTCCCACAGTTCCTCGTCCGTGGCGGCCGGACGGGCGAGCAGCAGGTTGGCGCGGACGGTGTCGTGGAAGAGATGGCCGTCCTGGGTGACCATGCCCAGGGTGGCCCGCAGCGAGGCGGCGCTCAGGTCGCGTACGTCGGCCCCGCCGATCCGCACGGCACCGGAGTCCACGTCGTACAGGCGCGGCAGCAACTGCGCGATGGTGGACTTGCCGGCGCCGGAGGAACCGACCAGGGCGACGGTCTGGCCGGGTTCGGCGCGGAAGGAGATGCCGTGCAGCACCTCGGTGCCGCCGCGGGTGTCCAGGGCGGCGACCTCCTCCAGGGATGCGAGCGAGACCTGGTCGGCGGACGGGTAGGCGAAGCGGACGTCGTCGAACTCGACCGCGACCGGCCCCTCCGGCACCTCGGCGGCGTCCGGCTTCTCCTCGATGAGCGGCTTCAGGTCGAGCACCTCGAAGACCCGCTCGAAGCTGACCAGGGCGGACATCACCTCGACGCGGGCCCCGGCGAGCGCGGTGAGCGGGGCGTAGAGCCGGGTGAGCAGCAGGGCGAGGGAGACGACCGCGCCGGCCTCCAGGGTGCCACGCAGCGCGAACCAGCCGCCGAGGCCGTAGACGAGGGCCAGGGCGAGGGCGGAGACCAGGGTGAGGCTGGTGATGAACACCGACTGGGCCGTGGCCGTGCGCACCCCGATGTCGCGCACCCGGCGGGCGCGGGCCGCGAACTCCGCCGACTCCTCCTCCGGGCGGCCGAACAGCTTGACCAGGGTGGCGCCGGGCGCGGAGAAGCGCTCGGTCATCCGGGTGCCCATGGCCGCGTTGAGGGCCGCGGCCTCCCGCTGCATCCGGGCCATGCGGCTGCCCATGCGGCGGGCGGGCAGCACGAACACCGGCAGCAGCACCAGCGCGAGCAGCGTGATCTGCCAGGACAGCGTGAGCATCACCGCGAGGGTGAGCAGCAGGGTGACGAGATTGGTCACCACGCCCGAGAGGGTGTTGGCGAACGCCCGCTGGGCACCGATCACGTCGTTGTTGAGACGACTGACCAGCGCTCCCGTACGGGTACGTGTGAAGAACGCGACGGGCATGCGCTGCACATGATCGAACACAGCCGTGCGCAGGTCGAGGATGAGGCCCTCCCCGAGCGTCGACGACAGGCGCCGGCCGACGACGCCCAGTCCCGCCTCCGCGAGCGCGACCAGCGCGATGAGCAGGGAGAGCCGTACGACGGTCCCGGAGTCGTGGCCCGCCACGATCGCGTCGACGACGTGACCGGCGAGCACCGGGGTGGCCACGGCCAGCAGTGCCGTCACCACCCCGAGGAGTACGAAGCGGATGATGCCCGCGCGGTGCGGGCGGGCGAAGGCGGCGATACGGCGCAGTGTGGCGCGGGCGAAGGGGCGGCGCTCGGCCTGTGCGTTCATGACGCTGTGCAACTGCGTCCAGGCGGTGGTCTCCATGCTCATGGAAGAGAACGTAGGACCTCAAGCGTCGTTGAGGTCAATGTCCGGGCCTCCTCGTTTCCGCCGGCCTCCCCGCGTCCGGAGGATTCCGTGACTCGTTCCGCTCATCCGCTGCCCGTCCGTAAGCCGCCGTCCGCGCCCGCGCCATCCGCCGTTGGCGCGGCGCGGAGAACCTCTTCCGGTGTGACAGCGCTCCGATTCCCCGACGTCCCCCGGGGACGCCTCCCCCGGCGTTTCCCGGTCCGGCACGCCCTGTGCGCGGTGCCGCTCGTGCTGGTCGCCGTGGCCGCGGTGCGGCACCGCTCGGTGCTGGCCGAGGGCTTCGGCCAGTTGCGCACCGCCTCCTGGCCGTGGCTGCTGGCGGCGGCCGCCGCGACCTGCCTGACCTGGGTGGCGGCCGCGTTCACCCGGCAGGGCGCGGTGGTGCAGCCGCTGCCGAAGCGGCGGCTGCTGGCCACCCAGTTCGCGGCGGGCGCGGCCAACCATCTGCTGCCCACCGGGCTCGGCGCGAGCGCGGTGAACCTGCGCTTCATGACCGTGTGCGGGGTGCCGCTGGCCCGCTCCTCGGCGGCGCTGGCCCTGTATCTGCTGGCGGAGAGCGTGGGCCGGCTGGGTCTGCTGGCCGCGCTGCTGATCGCCTTCCCCGGCGCGCTGCGGCCGGGCACGCTGCTGCCCGCCGGTTCCGCGCTGCCGCTGCTGTCCGGCACGGGTGCGCTGGTGCTGCTGGCGGCGGCCGCGCTGGCCCTCGTACGGCGGCTGCGCACGGCCGTGTGCGCGTTCCTGCGGGAGGCCCTGGGCGAGGCGCGGTCGGTGCACACGCGTCCGGCCCGGGCACTGGCCCTGTGGGGCGGCTCGCTGGCGTTCCCGGCCTGCCAGGCGGCCGCTCTCGCCGCGGTGGGCCGGGCGCTGGAGCTGCCGGTGCCGCCGGCGCACATGGCGCTCGCGTATCTCGCGGCGACGGTCGCGGTGGCACTGGTGCCGACACCGGGCGGGATCGGCTCGGTGGAGGCGGCGCTGATCGTGGCGCTGGTCGCGGCGGGCGGCCCGGCCGCGGTGGCCACCGCGGTGGTGCTGGCCTACCGGATCATCACCGTGTGGGTGCCGCTGGTGCCGGGGGCGCTGACGCTGGGGGCGCTGGTGCGGCTGAAGGTCATCTGAGGCAGAGTGGCCCTTCGAGCCGCCGCCGCACCCCCGAAGAGGAGCACCGCCGTGCCGGTCCGCGTGGAGCGCAGGGAACACGTCACCACGGTCGTGCTGTCCCGGCCGGAGGCCCGCAACGCGGTCGACGGCCCGACGGCCGCCGAGCTCGCCGACGCGTTCCGGGCGTTCGAGGCCGACGACGCCGCGCGGGTGGCGGTTCTGTGGGGTGAGGGGGGCACGTTCTGCGCGGGCGCCGACCTCAAGGCGGTCGGCACGGAGCGGGGCAACCGGGTCGCGGAGGACGGCGACGGGCCGATGGGGCCGACCCGGATGCGGCTGTCGAAGCCGGTGATCGCCGCCGTCGCGGGCCACGCCGTCGCGGGCGGCCTCGAACTGGCCCTGTGGTGCGATCTCCGGGTCGCCGAGGAGGACGCCGTCTTCGGGGTGTTCTGCCGCCGCTGGGGCGTTCCGCTGATCGACGGCGGCACGGTACGGCTCCCCCGGCTGATCGGCACCAGCAGAGCCATGGACATGATCCTGACCGGCCGCCCGGTCCCGGCCCGCGAGGCCTACGACATCGGCCTCGCCAACCGTGTGGTGCCGACGGGCCGCGGCCGCGCCGAGGCCGAGGAACTGGCGGCCACCATCGCCCGCTTCCCGCAGGCGTGCCTGCGCGGGGACCGGGCCTCGGTTCTGGACCAGGACGGCCTGTCCGAGGAGACGGCGATGCGCGGTGAACTCCGGTACGGCGTCGCCGTGCTGGCGGAGGGCCTCGAGGGCGCGGCGCGGTTCGCGGGGGGTGCGGGGCGGCATGGGTCCTTCACGGAGCTGTGAGGACCCCGGGGTTCACGGCCGGCGGGACCGGCCGGCCCCGTCAGGCGCCCGGCCAGGGCGCCCCCGCCAGCCAGTGCAGTACCGCGCCGGCCGTCGCCGTCCCGTCGCTCGTGGCCGCCGCGGCGCGCTGCCCCGGGTGGTGCAGGCCGCCGGCGGCGAAGACGCCGGGGCGTGAGGTGTACGGGCTCGCGCCCAGCCGGATGCCGGCGGTCCGGGCGAGTTCGTTCTCGGCCACGAAGTCGCCGGTGAAGACGATCGTGTCGCAGGGCAGCACCGCCGTACGGCCGTCGCGGTGGCGCAGGCGGACACCGGACAGGCGTCCGTGGCCGAGGAGTTCGGTGACCGTGGTGCGGGTGAGGAGGGGGATGCGGCGGCCCAGGCGTGCGGACTGGGCGCGTACAGGCGGTACCTGGGCGCGCTCCTGTTCGGTGACCAGGGCGGCGACCGTGGCACCGGCCGCCCGCAGGGTGCCGGCCGCGGCGTACGAGACGTACTCGGCGCCGACCACCACCGCACGGGTGCCGATCGGCTGCCCGAACAGGTGCACGGCCTGCTGGAGTTCGCCGGTCGTGTAGACACCGGCGGGCCGGGTGCCGGGGACCAGCCGGGCCGCGCGGGGGCGTTCCCGGGCGCCGGTGGCGAGGACGACGGCTCGGGCCCTCACCGTCTCCAGCCCGCCGGGGCCGACTGCCGTGAGGACCGGTCCGGGCCGGTCGCCGGAGCCGCCGGCCGCGCCCGTCCGGGCGGCACCGGCCGGCCCCGGAACACGGGGCGCGCCCGCTGAAGCCGCGCTCCGGGCCCCCGGGGCACCGGCTTCGCCGGCTGCCCTGGCGCCGTCGGCCACCGGGCCGTCGACGACGCCCTCCGATGCCGCGCCCTCGCCCGCCGGGCCGCCGACCGGGCCCGCCGCCACCGCGCCGGCAGGCCCGGGGCCGTCCACCGCGCCCGTCCCGCCGGGTGTCGCCGGAAGCGGTGGCCCGGCGTCCGCCCACTCCAGAACCGTCACCCCCGTGCGCACCACGGCACCCGCGCTCACGGCGGCCGCGGTGAGGAGCCGGGCGTAGTCGGGGCCGGTCAGCGGACGCGTCCAGGTGCCGAAACCCCGGTGCGCGCAGTGGCGGGGCGCTCCCCCGGGCCGTTGCTCCCGCTCGAGCACCTCCACCCGGCCGGCGCCGGCGGCGGCCAGGCGGGCCGCGGCGGCGAGTCCGGCGGGGCCGGCGCCGACGACGAGGACGTCGACGGAGCGCACCGGCGGGTTCGCGGTCATGGGCGCGCCTCCTCGAACAGCTCCCGTACCGCCGCCCCGCAGTGGAAGCCCTGGCAGCGGCCCGCCCGGGCGCGGGTGCGACGGCGCAGGCCCTCCAGGGTGCGCGGCGGGATCGTGCTGGCGAGGGCGTCGCGGATCTCGCCGCGGGAGACCCGTTCGCAGTGGCAGACGAGCATGCCGTACTCCGGGTCGGCCGCGATCAGTTCGGGCCGCAGGCAGGGGCGCGGGAAGGTCTCGCCGATGCCGGGCATCCGTACCGGCTCCGGTTCGCGCTCCGGGCCGAGGTCGAGCCCGGCGCCGGCCAGCAGTCCGACGACGTGGGCGGCGATGGCCATGGACGCGGTGAGGCCGGTGGAGCGGATGCCGCCGACGGTGACGTACGCCTGCCCGGGGTGGGCGGTGATCCGGTAGTCGTCGTGTTCGGTGGCGGCGCGGAGCCCGGCGTAGACGGCGGTGACCTCCTCGTCGAGCAGCGCGGGGAGGATGCGGCGGCCCTTCTCCCGCAGCAGGGCGAGGCCCTCCGCGGTGGACTGGGTGGCCCGCTTGTCGTCCAGGTCCTCGGCGGTGGGGCCGAGCAGGACGTTGCCGTGCACGGTCGGCGCGATCAGGACGCCCTTGCCGAGAGCGGTCGGGACGGGGAGGAGGATGTGCCGGACCAGGGGGCGGGCGAACCGGTCGTGGACGATGAGCTGGCCGCGGCGCGGGGTGACGGTGAAGTCGTCGTGGCCGAGCGTCCGGTCGAGGGTGTCGGCGTGCAGTCCGGCCGCGTTGACCAGGTGCCTGGCGCGAAGAGTGCCCCGGGATGTGGTCAGCAGATGGGTGCCGTCGCGCCGGTCGGACCGGGTGACCCGGGTGTTCAGGTGCAGGTGGACACCGGCGCGGACCGCCTGGGTGGCGTAGGCGAGGGTCGTCGTCCAGGGGCAGATGATGCTCTCGCCGGGCACGTGCAGGGCGCCGAGCGCGCCGGGGCCGAGGTGCGGTTCGCGGGCGTGGACCTCGTCGGCGCCGAGGAGCCGGGTGTCGGGGCAGCCGTTGCGCGCGGCCTTCTCGGCGAGCCGGGGCAGGGTGGCGAGCTGTTCCTCGTCCCAGGCGACGAGCAGGGCCCCGGTCCGTTCGACGGGGATGCCGGACTCGGCGGCGTAGGCGGCCAGCCGCCGGGAGCCCTCGCGGACGAGTGTGGCCTCCAGGGAGCCCGGGGTGGCGTCGAAACCGGTGTGCAGGATGGCGGTGTTGGCCTTGGAGGTGCCCTGGCCGACGTCGTCCTGGGCCTCGGCCAGGGCGACGCGCAGCCCGGGGTGGCGGGCGAGTTCGCGGGCGATGGCGCAGCCGACGACCCCGGCACCGACGACCGCGACGTCGTACGGCTGCTCGGGCAGCGGCCCTTCGGCGGTGACCGTCATGAGCCGAGCAGCGCGGCGACCGCGGTACGGAAGCCGGCCAGGCGTTCGGCGGCCTGGTCGGCCGGGATGCGGGGCTCGTACACGGCGGCCGGCTTCCAGTCCGGAAGGGCGTCGGTCACGCTCAGCGCGGGGTCCGCGCCGAGCCGGGCGAGGGCGGCGGCGCCGAGCGCGGTGGCCTCGGGCAGGGCGGAGACCTCGACGGGGAGCTGCAGCAGGTCGGCCTGGGTCTGCATGAGCAGGGCGGAGCGGGTCAGGCCGCCGTCGACGCGCAGTGTGTCCAAGGGGGTGCCGAGGTCGGTGGCGGCCGCCCGGGCCAGCTCGCTGACCTGGGCCGCCAGGCCCTCGCACAGGGCGCGCACCAGGTGTCCGGGGCCGGTGTCCAGGCCGAGCCCCGTCAGCGAGCCGCGCAGGTCGCCGCGCCACCAGGGAGCGGCGAGGCCGGCGAGGGCGGGGACGAAGGTGACGCCGCCGCTGTCGGGGACGGCGCCGCCGACCGGGTCGAGGTCGGCGGCCGAGGAGATGACGCCGAGGTCGGTGAGCCAGCGTACGGCGGAGGCGGCCGTGTACACCTGCCCGTCGAGGCAGTAGCCGGTGTCGCCGGCGAGCCGCCAGGCGACGCAGCTCACCAGGCCGGAGTCGCCGCGCCGGGGTGTGCCGCCGGCGTGGGCGAGCAGGAACGCGCCGGTGCCGTAGGTGCACTTGGCGCCGCCGGGTCCGGTGATGCGCTGGGCGAGCAGGGCGGCCTGCTGGTCGACGATCAGACCGGTGACGGGGATCTCGGGCCCGAAGGCCCGTGTCGTGCTCACGGGTTGCGCGTTGTCGGTGATCTCCGGCAGCCGTTCGCCGAGCAGTCCGTACGCCTCCAGCGCCCGCGCCGACCAGTGGGCGCCGTCGAGGTCCAGGAGCTGGGTGCGGCCCGCGGTCGCCGCGTCGGTGACGAAGGCGCCGGTGAGCCGGTGGACCAGCCAGGCGTCGGAGGTGGTGACGACGCCCTCGCGGGTGAGGTGGCGGCGGATCCAGGCCATCTTGGGCGCCGCGAAGTACGGGTCGAGGGGCAGCCCGGTGAGCCGCCGCAACTCGTCCGCCTGGTCCGTCAGTTCGGCGCACACGGTCTCGGCGCGCCGGTCCTGCCAGACGAGGGCGCCGGTCAGCGGGCGGCCGGTCGCGGGGTCCCAGGCGAGCACGGTCTCGCCCTGGTTGGCCAGGCCCATCGCCACGACGTCCTCGCCAGCCTCGGCCAGCGCGGCCCGGCCGGCCTCCAGCACGGAGGCGTACAGCGCGCCGGGGTCCACCTCGACCCGTCCGCCGGGCAGATGGCAGGGCCGCACGGCGGCGAAACCGGTGCCCAGGACGCCGCGTTCGGGGCAGACCACCAGCGCCTTGGTGCCGGACGTGCCCTGGTCGACGGCGAGCACCGGCCCCGTCATCGCACCCTCCCGCGCGTTCGTCCGGCCCTTCGAAGATCGGCGCGAACAGCCTGCCGCCGGGCGGCGTCCGGCGTCAAGCGCGTCCGGCCGGTGATCAACTACGCGTTGGAGAAGTTGAGTTGACATCGATGGCACGGCGCAAACGACACCCCTATAGTGACCGCCGACCCCGTACGTGACCTCCAACCACCGCCCCGAGGAGGGCTGTTGCCAGCGCACCGCGTCACCCTGCCCGTCCGCTCGCGGACCGGGGCGGGTGGCTGATGGCCAGAGAGGGCGCCCGCCCCGCCTACGACCCCGCCGGTCACGACGGCGCCCTGCGCGGCGCCCTGCAGGAACTGCGTACCGGCCGCTGGATGGCGATGCGCACGCTGCTCGCGGACACGACGAGCCGGTGGCAGTGGACGCAGCGCACCCAGATCCTGGCGGCCGCGGCGGCCGGCACCGACGTGGTGCGGGCCTGGCTCGCGGAGGAGCCGGACAGCGTGCCGGCCGCGGTGATGCACGCCCGCGTCGGCGTGGAGCGGGCCCTGCGGGCACGGCGCGAACGGCACCTGCGGGCGCACGAGTTGTGGATCGAGGCCTGGGACGCCGCGCAGTCCGCCGCCCAGGCCGCCCCGGACGATCCCGTGCCCTGGGTGTGCCTGCTGGCGCTGGCCCAGCTCGACCCGGAGCAGCGCTGGCCGGAGCACCGGACGCCGCCGCCGGAACCCCTGCTGCCGCCGGGCCCCTGGGGACTGCTCGCCGAGGCCGGCAAGCGCGACCCGCACAACCGCGAGGCGCACCACCGCATGCTGCAGTTCCTGTACGCCACCGCCGCCTCCGACCGGCTCGCCGAGGCCGCCCGGTACACCCGGTGGGCCGCCGCCCAGGCGCCGGCCGGCTCCGCCCCGCACGTGCTGCCGCTGTACGTCCGGGTCGAGCGCTACCGGCGGGCCGCCGGCCACGACGCCGCGCTCGACCTGCACTGGGTCGCGGAGGACGCCACCCGTGAGGCGACCCGGGCGCTGCGTTCCTGGTTCGAGCACGCACCCCGGGCCGAACGCTCCCTGCTCGACCTCAACCACCTGGCCCACGCGCTGTGGGGCGCCCAGCGGTTCGCCGAGGCGGCCCGGGTGTTCGACGCGATCGGCCCGTACTTCACGCCACCGCCCTGGATGTACCGCGCCCCGGACCGCGGCCCCGCGGTGGAGGTGTTCCTGCGGGCCAGGGACCGCTGCCGCGCGGCAGAGGAGGATCCCGGCCCCCGCTCCTGACGCTCCCCCCTCGTTTCCCCCCTCCCGGAGGTTCCCGCATGTCCCCCGCGCCCGATCCGTCGCCCTCCCCCGCCCGGCCACAGCACGACGAGGAACAGCGGCTGCGTGAACTCGGCTACCGCCCCGTGCTGGCCCGCCGCATGGGCGGCTTCGGCAACTTCGCGATCAGCTTCTCGGTGATCTCGATCCTGTCCGGCTGCATGACCCTGTACGGCTTCGGCCTCGGCACCGGCGGGCCGGCCGTGATGCTGTGGGGCTGGGCGGGCGTCGGCCTGTTCGTGCTCTGCGTCGGCCTGGCGCTCGCCGAGGTCACGAGCGCCTACCCGACCTCCGGCGCCCTGTACTACATGGCCGACCGGCTCGGCGGCCGCCGCTGGGGCTGGTACACGGGCTGGCTGAACCTGCTGGGCCTGCTCGGCGCGATCGCCGGCATCGACTACGGGGCCGCCCTGTTCACCGGGGCGTTCGCCAGCCTCCAGTGGGGCTTCGAGCCGACACCCGGCAAGACGATGCTGATCTTCTGCGCCATTCTGCTGCTGCACGCCGTGCTGAACCTGTTCGGCGTCCGCCTGGTCAGCCTGCTCAACTCGGTGAGCGTGTGGTGGCACCTGGCCGGTGTCGCGGTCATCGTCGGCGCGCTGGCGATCGTCCCGGACCACCACCAGTCGCCGTCCTTCGTGTTCACCACGTTCGTGAACGACACCGGGTGGTCGAGCCCGCTGTACGTGGCGGCGATCGGCCTGCTGCTCGCCCAGTACACGTTCTGCGGCTACGACGCCTCCGCGCACCTGTCGGAGGAGACCTCCAACGCCTCGGTGTCGGCGGCGAAGGGCATCGTGCGGTCCATCTGGGTGTCGTGGATCGCGGGCTTCGTCCTCCTCGCCGGACTGACCTTCGCCATCCAGGACTACGACGCCACGCGTGCCACGGACACCGGGGTGCCGCCCGCGCAGATCCTGCTCGACGGTCTCGGCACCGGCGGGGCGAGCGTGCTGCTGCTCGTCGTGATCGTCGCCCAGTTGTTCTGCGGGAACGCCGAGGTGGCCGCGGCCAGCCGGATGGTGTTCGCGTTCAGCCGGGACGGCGCCCTGCCGGGCTCGCACCTGTGGCGCAAGGTCAGCAGCCGTACCCAGACACCGGTCGCGGCGGTCTGGCTGTCGGTGATCGTCGCCGGTGTGCTCGCCCTGCCGTCCCTGTACTCGGCGACGGCGTACGGCGCGGTCACCGCCATCAACGTCATCGGCATCACCCCGGCCTACGCCATCCCCGTTCTGCTGCGGCTGCGCGCCGGCGACCGGTTCCGGCCGGGTCCGTGGCACCTGGGCCGGTGGAGCAGGCCGGTCGGCTGGATCGCGGTGGCCTGGGTGGCCTGTGTGACGGTCCTGTTCTGTCTGCCGCAGTCCTCGCCGGTGACCGTCGACACGATGAACTACGCGGCCGTGGCACTGGTGGTCGTGCTGGTGCTGGCCAGCATCTGGTGGTACGTCGCCCGCCGTTCGTACGGCACGCCCACCACCGCGGCCTACGGTGACGACCGCGATCAGGCCGAACTCGCCGAGGGCATCGTCTGATCCGCGCCCTCCCGGTGCGAACCGGGCCGCCGGATACGGCAGGATGAACGACCGCGCCGCCCGCCGACGACGTCGGTGGCCGGCGCGATCGCACATGTACGGACATCGAGCAGGTGACAACGTGACGAGACTTCACTCCAGGCTCCGCGCCGCCCTTTCACACCCCGGAGGTGACCGGTGAACCGGGCGCTGACCCTGCACGACCTGGTCCTCGCCGGCATCGCCGTGGCCGCGGGGCTGCTGCTGGCCTTCCTGTCCCGCACGGTGCTGCGCTGGCTGGGCAAGCACGCGAAGCGGACCCGCTGGAGCGGTGACGACGTCATCGTGGACGCGCTGCGCTCCGTCGTCCCGTGGGCGGCGATCGCGGGCGGCGCGGCGGCGGCCGCCGCGGTACTGCCACTGACCCGGACCGTCCAGCACCACACCGACCAGTTCCTCGAGGTGTGGCTGATCCTCGTGGTGACGGTGTCCGCGGCCCGGGTGATCGCGGGCCTGGTCCGGTCGGTGACGCAGTCCCGCTCGGGCGTGGCCGGTTCGGCCACCATCTTTGTGAACATCACCCGGGTGCTGGTGCTGGCGATCGGCTTCCTGGTGGTGCTGCAGACGCTCGGCGTGTCCATCGCGCCCCTGCTCACCGCCCTGGGCGTCGGCGGTCTGGCCGTCGCGCTGGCCCTGCAGGACACCCTCGCCAACCTCTTCGCGGGCATCCACATCCTCGCCTCCAAGACCGTGCAGCCGGGCGACTACATCCGGCTCAGCAGTGGCGAGGAGGGGTACGTGGTGGACATCAACTGGCGCCAGACGACGGTCCGCCAGCTCTCCAACAACCTGGTGGTCATACCCAACGGCCAGCTCGCGAAGACCAACATGACCAACTACACGCGACCCGAGCAGCAGTTGACGATCCTGGTGCAGGTGGGCGTGAGCTACGACAGCGACCTGGACCACGTCGAGCGCGTCACCCACGAGGTCATCGCCGAGACGATGACCGGGATCACCGGCGCCGTCCCGGACCACGAGCCCGCGATCCGCTTCCACACCTTCGGCGACTCGCGCATCGGCTTCACGGTGATCCTCGGCGTGGGCGAGTTCAGCGACCAGTACCGCATCAAGCACGAGTTCATCAAGAGCCTGCACCGCCGCTACCGCGAGGAGGGCATCCGCATCCCGTCCCCGACCCGGACGGTGGCCCTGCAGCAGGGCGCGGTGGTGATACCGCAGCAGCGCGGCGCGGAGGAGCCGGCGACGGCCCTGGCCGACTAGAACCCGAGGGCGTCGGTCGGCGTACCCTCGAAGGGCCATGACCTCTCCGCCGCCGGACCCGGCCGCCCGCTCCCTCGACGAACGGCTCGACGCGATCGCGCGTCAGCCGTTCCGGGCGAAGTTCCGGCTGCGCGGGCGGGAGCTGGCCCTCGCCGGGCAGAAGGGGCCGGCGACGATCCGGTGGCATGCCTACGACCTGATCGCCCAGCGGCTGGCCCCGGCCCGGCCGCACAAGGACGGCAGGCAGACGCCTTACCGGGGGCATCCGGTGTTCGTCGCCCAGCACGCCACCGCGACCTGCTGCCGGAGCTGTCTGCAGCGCTGGCACGGCATTCCCCGGGGACGGGAGCTGAGCCGCGCCGAGCACGTGTACGTCGTGGACGTGATCTGCCGGTGGATCGAGCGCGAGGTGGCGGGCGGCGCCGGGCCGGACGCCGCCCGCCACGGCTGATCAGAGCGTGGCCGAGTTCTCGTGCCAGTGGCCGCCGCGCTTGCTGTGCGGGGCCGCGAAGGAGGGGGCGACCGGGTTCACCGTCCAGTCCGGGTGGCCGGGCATGCGCGGCGTTGTGGTGCCGTAGAGCCAGTCGCGCAGGAAGCCGGACTGGTCCTGCCCGGAGACCTCGGAGGCGACGTCGATGTAGTCGGCGGTGGTCGCCGAGCGGTCGCGGAAGCGCTCCAGGAAGGTGCGCTCGACCGTGTTGAACACCTGCTCGCCGACGAGCTCGCGGAAGGCGTACAGGACGAGGACGCCGCCCAGGTAGCGCTGGCTGTCGAAGAGGTTGGCCTCGTTCGGGGAGGCCACCGGGCCGGAGTCGTGGCGCCACTGGTCGCCGCGGGCGTAGGTGTCCTTCATCCGGGCTTCCATGGTGGTCAGGCCGAGGGAGTCGGCCCAGCCGCGCTCGTAGCGGTAGAGCAGCCCGTAGAAGTCGGCGTGGCCCTCGTTCAGCCACAGGTCGGCCCAGGTGGCGGGACTTACCAGGTTGCCGAACCAGGAGTGGACCAGCTCGTGCATCATGTGCGAGCCGATGCTCTTCTCCGGCTGGAGCAGGAAGTTCGGCTTGTACAGGGTGAGGGTCTGCGTCTCCAGGCCGGTGAAGTCGAAGGCCTTCGGATCGTCGGAGTTGCACGGCAGCAGGCCGTACGTCTCGAACGGATAGGCGCCCAGCCGGTCCTCCAGCCAGGTCACCAGACCGGGGGTGAGGGCGAGGGCCGGTTCCAGGGCGGCGGCACGGGCGGCGGGCACCACGTCGCGCAGCGGCAGGCCGTGCGGGCCCTGGCGGTCCTTGATCACGTAGTCGCCGACGGTGATCTGCACGAGTTCGGTGGCCATCGGGGAGGCCGAGCGGTACGAGTACGCCGTGCGGTCGCCGCTCAGCGTCTCGGTACCGGTGAGCAGGCCGTTCGCCACCGCGCGCAGGCCGCTCGGGACCGTGAGGCGGAAGGTGAAGTGCGCCTTGTCGGAGGGATGGTCGTTGCACGGGAAGACGGTGTGCGCGGAGTTCGGCTGCGGGCAGGTCGCGAAGCCGTCGGGGGTGGGCACCCAGGCGGTGTGGGCGAGGGCGCGGCGCGGGTCGGCGGAGTAGGCGACGGTCACTGTGGCCCGCGCGTCCGGCGGCAGGGTCTTGGCGGGCGTGATCCGCAGCTTCTCGTCCACCTGGGCGAAGGCGGCGGTGGCGCCGTTGACGCACACGGTGCGTATGTCGAGGCCGAGGGCGTCCAGCGAGAGGCGGCTGAGCGGGCGGTCGGCGCGTATCTTCAGCGTGGCGGTCGCGTCGACCGTCCTGGCCGTGGCGTCCCAGGCCAGGTCCAGGTGGTAGGACGAGACGCGGTAGCCCTGGTTGCCGAGGGCGGGGAAGACGGGGTCGCCGAGGGTCTCGGGGCCTGGGGCGGCCGCCGGGCGCGGCGCCCTGTGCGCCGCCGCGCCCGGGCCCGAGGGAAGCGCCTGGGCCGGGGAGCCCGTCGTCAGAGCCGCGGCCGTGCCGATCAGGGCGGCCGCCGGGGCCGTCACTCTGGTGCGATATCTCATGGTCCGCTTTCGGTCGGGCGGCCGGGTGGTCGGTTCCGGCCGCCGGTCGTGAGCGATCACGCGTGGTCAGTGGTGATCGCTTGTCATGACCACAAGAAGGCGGGATCGGTTGCACCGGGGCGGCACGAATTTCCGGCCGGGACCCCTGTCGAGCCGGACCCGGTCACGAGATATCTTGATGTCGAGCAATGTTGCAGACGTGGAGCGGAGCACCCGGTGACTGACTCGACCATCATCTACACCTACACAGACGAGGCCCCGGCCCTCGCGACGCACTCGTTCCTGCCGGTGATCCAGGCGTACGCCTCGCAGGCCGGTGTGCCCGTGGAGACCCGCGACATCTCGCTGGCCGGGCGCATCATCGCCGTCTTCCCGGAGTACCTGAACGAGGACCAGCGCATTCCCGACGCGCTGAGCGAGCTGGGCGAGCTGGCCAAGACGCCCGCCGCCAACATCATCAAGCTGCCGAACATCTCGGCGTCCATCCCGCAGCTCAAGGCCGCCGTCGCCGAGCTGCAGGGCAAGGGCTACGCGCTGCCGGACTACCCGGACGACCCGAAGTCCGACGAGGAGCGCGAGATCCGCGCCCGGTACGACAAGATCAAGGGCTCGGCCGTGAACCCGGTCCTGCGCGAGGGCAACTCCGACCGCCGCGCCCCCGCCTCCGTGAAGAACTACGCCAAGACCCACCCGCACCGCATGGGCGCCTGGAGCTCGGACTCCAAGACCAACGTGGCGACGATGGGCGTGGACGACTTCCGTTCCACGGAGAAGTCCGTGGTGATCTCCGAGGCCGGCGCGCTGCGTATCGAGCTCAAGGGCGACGACGGCTCGACCACCGTCCTGCGCGAGTCGGTGCCCGTCCTCGAGGGCGAGGTCGTCGACGCCTCCGTGATGCGGGTCGGCGCGCTGCGCGAGTTCCTGACCGCGCAGGTCGCCCGTGCCAAGGAGGAGGGCGTCCTGTTCTCCGTGCACCTGAAGGCCACGATGATGAAGGTCTCCGACCCGATCGTCTTCGGCCACGTGGTGCGCGCCTTCTTCCCGAAGACGTTCGCGAAGTACGGCGAGACCTTCGCCGCCGCCGGCCTGACCCCGAACGACGGCCTGGGCGGCATCCTCAAGGGCGTCGAGTCGCTGCCCGAGGGCGCCGAGATCAAGGCCTCCTTCGACGCCGAACTGGCCGAGGGCCCGGCGCTGGCCATGGTCGACTCCGACAAGGGCATCACCAACCTGCACGTGCCGTCCGACGTCATCGTCGACGCCTCGATGCCGGCCATGATCCGCACCTCCGGTCACATGTGGGGCCCGGACGGCCAGGAGGCCGACACCCTCGCGGTACTGCCGGACTCCTCGTACGCCGGCGTCTACCAGGCCGTGATCGAGGACTGCCGCGCCAACGGCGCCTACGACCCCTCGACCATGGGCTCGGTACCGAACGTCGGTCTGATGGCGCAGAAGGCCGAGGAGTACGGCAGCCACGACAAGACCTTCGAGATCCCGGTCACCGGCACCGTCCGCCTGGTCGACCAGGCCGGCAACGTCGTGATCGAGCAGGCGGTCTCCGCCGGCGACATCTTCCGCGCCTGCCAGACCAAGGACGCGCCGATCAAGGACTGGGTGAAGCTCGCCGTCACCCGCGCCCGCGCCACCGGCGACCCGGCCGTCTTCTGGCTGGACGCCACCCGCGCCCACGACGCCAACCTGATCGCCAAGGTCGAGCAGTACCTGGCGGAGCACGACACCGAGGGCCTGGACATCCGGGTCCTGTCGCCGGTCGAGGCCACCAAGCTGTCGGTGGAGCGCATCCGCCGGGGCGAGAACACCATCTCGGTCACCGGCAACGTGCTGCGTGACTACCTGACCGACCTGTTCCCGATCCTGGAGCTGGGCACCAGCGCCAAGATGCTGTCGGTCGTCCCGCTGATGGCGGGCGGCGGTCTGTTCGAGACCGGTGCCGGCGGCTCCGCGCCGAAGCACGTGCAGCAGCTCGTCAAGGAGAACTACCTGCGCTGGGACTCCCTCGGCGAGTTCTTCGCCCTGGTCCCGTCCCTCGAGCAGTACGCGGCGGCCACCGGCAACACCCGCGCCAAGGTCCTCGCGGACACCCTCGACCGCGCCACGGCGACCTTCCTCAACGAGGACAAGTCCCCGACCCGTCGCCTCGGTGGCATCGACAACCGCGGCAGCCACTTCTACCTGTCCCTGTACTGGGCGCAGGAGCTGGCCGGCCAGAGCGACGACGCCGACCTGGCGAAGGCGTTCGCCCCGTTCGCCGAGACCCTCGCGGCCGACGAGCGGAAGATCGTCGACGAGCTGATCGCCGTGCAGGGCAGCCCGGCCGACATCGGCGGCTACTTCCAGCCGGAGAAGGCCAAGGCGGACGCGGTCATGCGCCCGTCGGCCACCTGGAACGCGGCCCTCGCGTCCCTGAGCTGAGGTACGCGGCGGTTCAGCCGCCGCCGTGAGTGATCCTCCGCCCCGGCCGGTGCACCCGGCCGGGGCGGAGGCATGCCGGGGCGAGGGCGGGTCCTGCCGGGGGGGCGGGTCCTGCCGGGGGCGGTGCGCCGCCGCTTCCGTACCGGTTCCGCCGCCGGGCCGGAAGGCGTTGATGCTCCTATTGCTGTCAAGCGGCTTGGAGCCAGTTGCGGTAGGCGTGGGCGAGGTCGTCGTCCCTGCTGAGTCCTCGTTCGAGTCTGGAGATGGTGGTCGGCCAGACTCCGAAGTGCTGGGCGACGGCGG